>NZ_LR594663.1:0-300000 GCF_901827175.1 Variovorax sp. RA8
GTGGACATCAAGCAAACCATACGTCGACAGAATCTCGAGGACATCGAGCACCAGGCGCACAAGATTGCCGGCATGATGGACCGCATCCGCTCGGCCATGCTGGCACCCACGGCGGTCAAGACGGCACCCACCTTGAAGGCCGTGCAACTGGCGGACCTGTGCGGCGTCGACAAGTCCAAGATCGCCTATCGCTTGACGCGTGGAGATCTGCCCGCCGGCGAGATCCATGGCAACAGCCGGGAATGGACGATGGCGCAGGCGCAGACCTGGGCGCGCGAGTTGCGCGCAGAGCACCTGCGCCCCGACGGTGCGGCCGGCATCACGATCACAGTCGCGAACTTCAAAGGCGGTGTCGCCAAGACCACGTCCGCCGTCACGCTCGCGCAAGGACTGTCGATGCGCGGGCACCGGGTCCTGCTCGTCGACCTGGACCCCCAGGGTTCGGCGACCACCCTCTTTGGCGTGTTGCCGGATGCGGAGGTGGAGACGGAGCACACGGCGATGTCGCTTTTCACAGGCGAGGAGGAGAACCTCAAGTACGCGATCCGCTCCACCTACTGGCCGTCGATCGACCTGGTGTGTGCCGCCCCCCTGCTTTACGGCGCGGAGTTCCATCTTCCGGCGCGCCAGGCGCGCGACCCCGGCTTCGAGTTCTGGCGCGTGCTCGACCGCGGCCTGGACCTGCCGCGCGAGGAATACGACGTCATCGTCATCGACACCCCGCCCTCCCTCAGCTACGTGACCATCAATGCGCTGATGGCCGCGGACGGCGTCATCATGCCCTTGCCCCCCTCGGCGCTGGACTTCGCGAGCTCCGCGCAATTCTGGGATCTGTTCTCGGACCTGTGCAACCAGCTGGTGCGCAGCCGCGGCAAGGACAAGAGCTTCGAGTTCATCGATGTGCTGCTGTCCCGGGTCGAGGCATCAGACACCGCGAGTTCGGTGGTGCGCCAGTGGGTGCTCGAGGGCTACGGGGACAAGGTGCTGCCGATCGAGATCCCCAAGACCGCCGTGGCGGCAACGGCCAGCGCGGAGTTCGGCACGGTCTACGACCTGCCACGCGGGTCCGTGAACTCGAAGACCTTCTCCCGGGCCCGGGTCGCCTACGACCGGATGTGCGAACTGATCGAGCAGCAGATCGAGGCCGTGTGGGCGCGCCAGGTTGCAGAACGACAAATCCTTGAAACGGCGGTCTGACATGGGTCTGAAGGACAAGGCATCCAAGATCGATTTCGCATCCATCATGCCGAGCGCGCAACCGCTGCCGGACGCCGTCAAGCCGAAGACGGCACCGGGCGCGATGATGGCATTCGCCAACGACCAGCGCTCGGAGTTGCTGCGCGAGAACGAGGAACTGCGGGCACGGGCGGCCCAGGCCGGCGAGCTGGAAGGGCGCTTGAACGAGGTCAGCGCGGAGCTGCGCACCTGGGACGGCGCGCTGCCCGCGCGACCCCTCGACACCGCGCAGATCGCCCGCAGCGAGTTCGCCAACCGGCACGAGTCGGCCTTCGTGGGAAAAGCCTTCGAGGACTTCAAGCGCGAGATCCAGGAAGCAGGTCGCAATTCCCAGCCCATCAAGGTGCGCGCGATCGCCAAGCCGGCAGAAGGGGCCAAGTACGAACTGGTGTTCGGCCATCGCCGCTATGAAGCATGTCGGCAGCTGGGCATCCCGGTGTGGGCGGTGGTGGAGAACCTGGACGACCGGGCGTTGGTCGAGGAAATGGACCGTGAAAACCGCGGCCGGGCCGACCCGTCCCCGTGGGAGCAGGGGATGACCTACCTGCGCGCGCTCGACAAAGGGGTCTATCCCTCCAACCGCCAGATGGCTGCGGCACTCGGCGTGGATATCAGCAACCTCGGCAAGGCGCTGGTCCTGGCAAAGCTGCCGCCGGAGGTGGTCGCGGCCTTCCCGACGCCGCAGTCGATCCAGCTCGCCTGGGCCACGGATCTGGGCCGGGCCATGCAGGAGGACGAGCAGGGGGTGCTCGCGCGAGCGCGGGCGCTGAATGCGCAGAAGGAAACGGAGCAGGGCGCCCTTTCCGCCAAGAGCGTGTTTTCCCGGCTGGTGTCGCCGCCCGGCAGCGGGCCGGAGGCTTCGGCCACGCCGGCCCAGGCCGCGCACGTATTCCGCGTCGGCGGCCAGAAGGTGGGCACCCTCAGGTTCGATGCAGTGGGCCGTCCCTCGATGAGGCTGTCGGTCAAGCTGTCCGGCGAGAAGCAGCAAGCCCTGCTGAAGGCACTTCAGGGGTTCGTCGACGCGCTTTAGCGGCAACTGCAGAGCGTCGAAGTTGGGGGGTAGTTTCAAACTACCCCCTTTTTTTCGCACCTTGGCTGAGTGCGCAAGTGCCAAAGCAGTAAAGCAGGGCGCGCCCGGTCAGGGGTAGTTTCAAACTACCCCCTCACGTCAACATGAATAGCCCTGCGTAATGCATGGTGCCCGAGCCAATCCCCTCGGGGTTAGCCGCCTCGGCAGGCGCGGTGAGAGTGCGAGAGCGCCGCGTTGCGGGGCCTTCCAGATGTGCCGCAGCCACAGGTGGTAACCGAGTCCGCACGGCTATTGCCGGGCGCGATCCGCCTCGATGCGTTGCAGTGCCGTGAGGATCTCTGACAGGGTGGATTTCATGACGCCCATGTCCCGGTCGCGGCGAGCCTCGACCAGCGGGTCCACGCCGCTCGGTCTTCCTCCAGCCAGCGCGTCCTTGGCGTGTGCCACGGCGTCGTCAAGCCGAGTGATCAGGTTGTTGCGCAGCGCCGTAAACTGCGCGACCTCCCGCTTGAGTGCGTTGACGTCGTGGGCCAGCGCAGCCAGCTGGAGCTCGATCTGCTCGAGCGCGGCTACGCCGGCCCCGGGCACACCGCCGTCAGACGAGGCAGGTGCCGGCGGTGTGGCAACGATGGCCTGTCCCAGGGCGCTGCGCAGATGGTCGGCCGTACGCGCCACCACCAGCTCCACCACGGCCTGGTTGTCGGAGTCCGCGAGAAAAGGCCAGAGTTCATAGACACGGGCGAGCGCCCGGGCCGTGCTAAGTTGCAGGCCCGGGCGGCCCGCCCGTCGGGGCCGCTGCAAGGCTGCCTGGACGACGGAGGAGGGCGATTGGGCTGCGGCGACCTCGTCCTCGGCCGCCACGCAGGACCTGAAGGCGCCCGCAGCGCTCCACTTCTTCAGCAGGGACTCGGTTGGTGCACGAACCCCATGCACCAAGGTCAGGATGCGCGCAAGCTCGGCCAGGGTGCAGACCGGCGGCCAGCCGCAATCGCGCTGGGCGTCCGGTGTTCCGGCATCGACGGGATCGATCCAGGCAGCAGCTTCAGTCATGGCGAGAAGCCATCGGAGTGGCTATTTGGTTACTTGATAACCTAATTATGGCGGCAACCTCGATTCGAGCACAACATCTTGCTCCAAGTCATTGATTTTCGTGAAACATCGGCGACTGGATTGGCAGAAATATGCGCTAAGTCGTTGTCCCTTAAGAGAAAATTCTTGTGGCCCCGAAAGCCGTGAAACATCGCGAAACGGGGTGGTAACGGTTGCGCCAGCAAGGGCGACCCTGGCAATGCGCAGCCGAGCCCAACAGCGTTCGACGTCCGAGCGTCGAGCCGATGGGGCGGGGCTCCAGGGGCTGAACAAGCCTTGTGGCACATTTCCGTCCTGCGAAGCAGTGACCGAAACAAAGCCGACCGCGACCGGACGCTCTCCCCGACCTCCAGACGACCGTCGAAAATGGAACTCATCGTCATCAAGGTTGGCCTGGATGCCGGACTGATCGGTGCCGATTTGTTCACCATGCTCCTTGTGATGGCGCTGGTCACGACGGCCGCCGCCGGGCCGTTGCTGTCGTTGATCGGCCGCAAGAGCCTGGAGGCGGTGGACCAGGCCGCACGAACCTAGGGTGGCGAGGTTCGCGCCACCCCTTCGAATCAAAAGACAGAATTCTTCATGGATGCAAGGCGGGAGTGCGATGTTCTGGTGATCGGCGGCGGGCCGGCAGGTTCGACGATCGCGACGTTGCTGGCGCAGGAAGGCCGCCCCGTGGTGCTCCTGGAAAAGGACCATCACCCCCGCTTTCATATCGGCGAATCGCTGCTGCCGGGCAATGTCGAGCTGTTCGAGCAACTCGGCGTGCGCGACCAGGTCGAGAAGATCGGGATGCCGAAGTTCGGCATCGAGTTCGGCCGCCGGACCTGGACTAAGAAGAACCCCGACCACAACAGCACGGCGCTCTTCGGGCCACTTCCGCAACGCCCGCAGGCTGGAAGGTCGGCGCGAGGGCAACATCAGCATCTGCTGGTTCGAGCATGGCTGGTTCTGGTTCATCCCGCTGGCCGACGGCACGACCAGCGGCGGCGCCGTGTGTTGGGCCTACTACCTCAAGGCGCGCGACAAGCCGCTGAAGGACTGCTTCTACGACACCATCGCGCTATGCCCCGAACTGAAGGACCGGCTGAAGGACGCCGCGCTCGTCGACGACAAGGTGCATGCCACGGGCAACTTCTCGTATTCCAGCACGCACGCGACCGGCGAGCGCTACCTGATGGTGGGCGACGCCTACACCTTCATCGACCCGATGTTTTCCTCGGGCGTGTTCCTCGCGACGCAAAGCGCCTTCGACGGCGCCAAGCTGGTTGCCACCGCGCTTGACCGCCCGGGCGAACTCGCGGCGGCGCGCGCCGGACTCGAACAGCGCATGCGCGTGGGCCCGCGTGACTACTCGTGGTTCATCTACCGTGTGACCAACCCGACGATCCGGGACATGTTCACGCACCCGAACAGCGCGTTCAACGTCAAGCAGGGCTTGATGTCGCTCCTAGCCGCCGACATCCATCACGGCGCCCGCTACCGGCGCTCGCTGTTCATGTTCAAGGTGGTGTACTACTTTGTGTCACTGTTGAACTGGCGCCGCACCTTTGCAGGCTGGAAGCGCCACCGCTTCAACATCCGCGACATGGGGCCGCTGCGTGGAGAGACGATTCAACCGTCGGATTGAGGCAGGCGATCGGTCTGCATGAGTCGCACGACTTGACGAGCAGCTGCCAGCGCTGCCCCCAGCAACCGGGCAGTCGCATGGCTGGACGTTGGGAACGTGCCGTGGGCAGCAGAATTCAGGCCCAACGCCGGCCGGGTTCTCTAATAGTGGTGATCGACCCAGCGTATAGCGCCAGTGCGGAGCTTCTGCAGCAGTTGTGTGCCTTCTCTTCCCGGTCCCCAGCGCGACAGGATGCATCGAGCACCGATCTGAATCGAAGTTCGGCGCGCAAGTGGCGCCGCGCTTGCTGCCCAGCGAGCACCGAGCGATGATTACAGGGGACGCTCCCACCGTCAAAGCAAATGCTCACTTTTCTCGAGGGCCAGGCAGGCAGCAACCCCCACTTGGTTCTCCCAGCAGCCTCAGGAGTGAGTTGATCGGGCACGGTGCAGATTTCCTAGACCCATTCAGCCCTGGGGCAAAGTTCGTACCCACTCACGAACGGCTGCGCCGCATCGGCGACCGTTTGATCGTCCTCAGGAGCTGCGTCGACCCAACGTGCCCGCTCTCTCGATGGCTTTGCGAGCTCGCCATCCGGCCAGGTGCAACCATGAGCCCGCGCCTGGGGTGCGGAGTGCTCCTTCTTCTGGGTAGTGAAAGTGCAAGAGCTCGGCGCGTCCTTTTTCCGTGATCGCAAGAACCCTGGCGCCGCCTTCATGTGGTTCGTGCACCAATGCGATGACCAATCCAGCCTGGCGCAGGATCTTGACTGCATCAACATCCTTCGCATCGCTGAACGATTTTGGAAGCGGTGTGGCGGCGACCTGCCTCAGGAATTCAAGGGACATGACATCTCCTCTCGGGGAAACTTCAAAATTCGGCGGGGCAAAAGAATATCGCTGGGCGAAAGCTGGTGCAAGTCGGCTCGGAAAGGCCCGAAGGCGGGCCTTCGAAAAATGACGTTCGAGGCAATCTTGCATGGCAAGCAAGCTAGAAGAGAACATGCGCGCGCAAGCTCCTCGACAGCGCGTGTGTCGGCGGCAATGGCGCGATGCCGCGCTGATTTCGTACAAGGCATGAGTTGATTCGCCACGTGGTGGAAGGAAGACTGGGCCTCCGATCCACCACTTCTGCAGTCATGACACTTGCGATTTTTCGTTCACCCGCCGCGCGCCTGATGTGCCTCCTGGGTGCGCTGGCCTGGGCCGGCGCCGCCTTCGCGCAGTCGACAGGCGCAAGCCGCACCGAGCCCCACCATCCCGGCGCTTCGGGCGCCACGCCACCGAAACTGAACTGGCCCACGCGGCCGGTGCGCCTTGTCGTCGGCTTCGGCGGCGGCTCGTCGCCGGATTTCGTGGCGCGCACGCTCGCCATCCCGATGGCCAGGGCTCTGGGGCAGCCGGTGGTGGTCGAGAACCATCCGGGCGCGAGCGGCAACATCGCGGCGGAGATCGTCGCGAAGTCGACCGACAAACATACGGTCGGCATCCTCATCAACGGCAACTTGACCATCGCGAAGGTCCTCAATCCCGCAGTCCCGTACGACCCGCAGAAGGACCTCGTGCCGCTGAGCATCATCTGCACGGCCCCCCTGGTGCTCGCCACGACGCCGCAGGCCTCCAAGGCCGACGGCGCCGACTTCCTCGCCGCGGCGCGCGGCGCCGCCGGGCGCTGGAGCTACGGCTCCCCGGGCATCGGCACGATTGGCCACCTGGGCATGGAACTGCTCAAGTCCCGCACCGGGATCGGCGCGGTGCACGTGCCGTACCAGGGCAACCCGCAGGTCATCACCGGACTGGTCAGCGACCAGCTGCAGCTGGCACTGCTGCCGCCAGGCCTTGCCGACGTGCAGGTCAAGGCCGGAAAACTGCGCGCGATCGGCGTGACATCGGCGCGCCGGTCCGCGCTCGTGCCCGACTACCCAAGCCTCCAGGAGGCGGGCGTGAAGGACTTCGAAGTCGAGATCTGGACGGCCGCGGCAGCGCCTGCGAGCCTGCCTGCCCCGATCGTCCAGCGCCTGACCGAGGTTCTCCTGGAGGCCACCCGCTCGCCCGAGGTGCGGCAGAAGCTGTTCCAGCACGGCTACGAGGCGGTCGGCCTGTCGGGCGAGGCGCTGCAGCGCCGCGTGAAGGCGGACACGGCAGCATTGGCCCAGATCATTTCGAGCCAGGGCATCAAGCTCGAGTAGGCAGGCACAGCATGAACCCGGAACAACCGCGCCGCGCCGGCGGCCACGACACGCCGCTCGCCGCCAACCACACCAGCGATGCCACGGCGCTCACACAGCGCATGCAGGCAGCCCCCTGCAACGACCGGGATCCCATGGAGGTCCTGCAGGCGCTGCGCGACGAGCTCGACGGCCTGGACAGGACACTGCTCGAGACCCTTCGGCAGCGGCTCGCCTGCTGCTGCCGGATCGGCCTGCACAAGCGCGACCATGCGATCCCTATGATGCAGCCCCACCGCATCGGCGTGGTGCAGGCCCGTGCGGCGGCATTTGCCGCCCAGCACGGCATGAGCCCGGCCTTCCTGCGTGCGATTTACGAGCTCATCATCACGGAGACCTGTCGCCTGGAGGATGAGATCATCGGCGACAAGCCGGGGCCCGCCTGAGAACGAGCCTAGCGTGGCGTGACGGCTGGTCAATACGCCAGCCGGGGCCGGCGATGATCATCAAGTGACGCTCCACCGACAAAGCACATGCTCACCTTTTCGACACTGGGTCAGGCAGGCAGCAACCACCACTTCGTCCTCCAGCAGTACCTCGCCGCGCATGGGATCGAGGAGGTCAGCCGCATTCAGCTGTTCGACGACTTCCACGCCGGCGCGCGTGCGCTGATCGCCGGCGAGGCGGACTACCTGCTTCAATGCGCGGTCCATCCCGCGGCCGCCGAGATCACGGGCACTTACCGCACGGGCATGGCGGTGGTGGACGCCTTCATCTCGCCAAGCCGCCCCATGGCGCTGGTGCGTGCCACCCACAGCGAAGAAGGCGCCGGCAAGGTGGGGGTGCAGCCCGCCACCCAGACCTATGCCGACCTGTCGGCTTGGCCGGATGTGGTGCACGAGCCCACGGTGCTCGCAGTCCAGGCGGGCTTGAGCGAAGGACGCTATGGCGCGGGCGTCGTTTTCGCGGACTTTGCGCAGAAGCACGGCGATCACTTCGAGGTGATCGAGCCTATCGGCACCGTCTGCGATGCATGGATCGTGTACGGGCGCGAAGCCGTGGACCAGGGCAGGGCGGTCGTCTGGAAGGACAGCCCGATCGCAAGACAGTTCCGGGATCGGATCGGACTGGCGTTGAACTCGGGAAATCGCTGAAAGCAATCCTTCGATCTGGGGGCGAAGGCGATCAGTGTCGGTCCGACGATCTCTGCGGCGCAGCCCCTCGATAGATAGCCGCTGGGCGCCCGGAATGCAGGTCCCGAGAGCTCGGGACCTGGCGCCGCGCTTCCCACCTTACTCGCGCATCGTGAATACGATCGAAAGATACTTCACCGGGCCGGCCTCGATCGCCTCGATACCGTGCAGGGCGGTGGCGTCGAACTGCAAGGAGTCTCCTGGCCCGAGCTTCACCACCTTCGCGCCGTATCGATAGGAGATCTGGCCTGAGAGAAGGTGAAGGAACTTGACACCCGGGTGCTGGAAGGTGACGTAGGGCTCTGCTTCTGGCAGTAGCGTTACCAGGTAGGGCTCGACGAAGAGGTTGCCCGAGAGCTGATGGCCAAGCAGCTCGTAGCGGTAGCCCGCTACGGCACCGATCCGATCCACCAGGATCCCGCGGCCTGCGGGTACATGCGAGAAGTCCGTCCGGCTGGACTGATCACTGAAAAAGCGTGAGACCGGCACGTCCAGGCCGGCGGCGATGCGCTCCAAGGTTTCAACGGACGGCGACACCAGACCGCGCTCGACCCGCGAGAGCATTGAACTTGAAACACCAGCAGTGGAGGCCAGTGCCCCACCGGAAGCGCCGGAGGCGATGCGCAGCGCGCGTATCTGCTGGCCGATGCGGGACGCTGATCTGCTGCGCGGCGGCGGATCCGCTGGAGATGGGCGGGCGTGAACGAACGCCGGCATCCGGAAGGGCCGGGAGGTCGGAAATGGCGAGGCAAGTTGTTTATCGACCATGTGTCATTCACCTTCCTTGATCGAAAGGGCTAGGAAGAACATGCATTCGCCCTGGGCTGCGAGTTAAAGATAACGTGGTTTTTATTATTTCAAAGCAGGACGCTTCTGTCCATGCAGAAGCGAACTACTCGGAGGGGGCGGCCGGCTGGTGCGACCACCTTTGAAGTCGCACCAGCACGTGCGTTCGGCGCGGTGGTCCGCGCACTACGGCTTGAAGATGGAGTAGCGCAAGAAGCCCTGGCTCATCGAGCAGGCATCGAACGCTCGCATATGGGCAAGATCGAGCGTGGCGAGCATATGCCGACTCTCGCGATGATCTTGAAGCTCGCGAGGGCCCTCGGGCGAAGTGCGGGGGAACTCCTCATAGAGACGGAAGCAAGGCTGGCTGAAACACCCCATGCACTTGGAGCCGACTCATAGTTCCATGGTCGATGGTTAGTCCCATCACGGCCTGCCCAGTCCGTCGGAAACGCCGCCCATACGACGCCCAGTGTTCCTCCAATTGACTTGGTCAACCTGCGAGGGAAGCGGGGCAGGGCAGCAGGTCGCTGTACCTACCAGGGGACTTTGGACCGACGAAATCCATAGTCGCGGAGGCGCGAGTTTCTAGGATCGCCGACATCCGTGAAGGCAGCCGCTGTCTTTGGTTTACTAAGGTTGTGGGAATTTTCCCTAGGGAAGCGGCCTCATTTGCTCAAAAAACAAGTTACGGGAATTTTCGACTAAAAGCCGGAGGGGAGTACAGCCTAATGCGGCGAAGAACACCAGCGTTCGAAGATGGCGTTCCCCTCAGTCGTCTTCGGACGCGGCCATTGGGTGAAGCCCGCCCTCCGTCGGTTGTCCCCCTGACAATGAACCCCCGTGGCCGTCCGGGCAGCGCCTGACTACTCTAGACTGGCTGCCGTCCTTCGATTTTGGCTGCCGGATTACGGCTGTCACCGAAACCCGACCTTGGCCCTTTCCCCCGGCGAACGGCCGGTCTACTTTGGAACTTGACCTCGCCGAGGTCGGATCGTCGGCGGCAATGGACTATCAGGGCGAAATCGCGGGTGAGCGGCTGCTTCCGAATGTCGCGAATTGACACTTTGGGCCGAGGCTGTGTGAAAACGTCGATCCGTCGTCTATATTGAGTCAACCCGTTTTGAGCGAGGTGGCCCATGAAGCGATTCATCGAAGGCGCGGACCGACAGCAGGTCACGCTGATGCCAGAGTGTCTCGATGACTATGTTGGTGAAGACAACCCGGTGCGCATCGTCGATGCCTTCGTGAACGTGCGCTGCCCCCGGCATTCGTAGCACTTCGATCTAGAGTCCAGGGGTTTGCATCGTAGTTGATGCGACTGTTTGCGCGTTGCTGCCAGCGAGCTGGCAGCAACGCGCGGCGAACACGGCCGGCGGCACGTACCCCAGGGTACTGTGCGGCCGGCGATGGTTGTAGTCCTCGCGCCAGTTGTCGATGACGCTGCGCATGTGGCTCAAGCTGGCAAACCAGTGCTGCGACAGGCACTCGTCGCGGAAGCGGCTGTTGAAGCTCTCGATGTAGGCGTTCTGCACCGGCTTGCCGGGCTGGATGAAGCGCAGCTCCACGCCGTTCTTCGCCGCCCAGGTCTGCATCGTGCGTCCGGCGAACTCCGGGCCGTTGTCGGTGCGGATCACCTTGGGCAAGCCCCGCTCGGCCTTGGCCTGGTCTAGCACGCGCGTCACGTACAGCGCGGGGATCGATGTGTCGGCAACGATCTGCACCGACTCCTTGGAACAGTCGTCCACCACCGTCAGCGTCTTTACCCGCCGGCCATTGGCCAGCTCATCAAACACAAAGTCCATGCTCCACACCTCGTTGGGTTGTGTCGGGCGTACCAGTGGCTGGCGCTCTGGCACCGGCAGCTTCTTGCGCCGCCGCTTTCGCACCATCAAGCCCTCTTCGCGATAGATCCGGTAGGTGCGCTTCACGTTGATGGCCCAACCGTCGATTTGCAGCCGGCTGTGCAGCATGCGGTAGCCGTGGCGGCGGTGCTGCCCCGCGAGCTCCTTCAGGCGCTCGCGCAAGGCCGCATTGCCGTCGTCGCGGGGTTCGTAGCGCAGCGTGCTGGCACTCATGCCCACCAGCCTGAGGGCCCGGCGTTCGCTCAGGCCCAGACCCCGAAACTGCCGCACGACCTCGCGCCGCGCCGCCACGGCCTTCACTTTCCCTTGAGCACCTCGCGCATGGCGTCGATCTCGAGCATCGAGTTGGCCAGCAGCTTCTTCAGCTTAGTGTTCTCTGCCTCCAGCGACTTCAGGCGCTGCGCGTCCGAGACGTTCATGCCACCGAACTTAGCCTTCCAGGCGTAGTAGCTCGGCTCGCTGAAGCCATGCTTCCTGCACAGCTCCTTGACCGGCATGCCCGCATCGGCCTCACGCAGGAAGCCAATGATCTGTTCCTCGGTGTATCGCTTCTTCATCGGTCCGATCTCCATTTCGGGTTGATCGGACTCTAGACCTAAGCTCTACGAATTTCCGGGGGCAGCGCAAACGAATTGGATCTGCAAACACTCGGCTTCGACGGTGCAGATCCCGCAACGACCGGACGCCCGTCCTACCACCCGGCGGTGCTTCTCAAGCTCTACATCTACGGATACCTCAACCGCATCCAGTCCAGCCGACGCCTGGAGCGTGAAGCGCAACGCAACGTCGAACTGATGTGGCTTACAGGCCGGCTCGCACCGGACTTCAAGACCATTGCCGACTTCAGGCGCAGCAATGGCGCTGGGATCCGCAACGTTTGCCGACGCTTCATCGTTCTGTGCCGCCAGCTCAAGCTCTTCTCCCAAGGCGTCGTGGCCATCGACGGTAGCAAGTTCAAGGCGGTGAACAGTCGAGACCGAAACTTCTCGCCTGGGAAGATCGACGCGCGCAAGGAACAGATCGAGCAAAGCATTCAGCGCTACCTGGATGCCTTGGAGACGGCGGACCGGACGCAACCTGCCGAGTTGGGAGCAAAGGCAGAACGGCTGCAGGAGAAGATCAGCAAACTGCGCGAGCAAATGCGGCAACTGGACGAGACCAAGGAGCAGCTGAAGAGCGAACCGGGCCAACAGCGCTCGCTGACGGATCCCGACGCCCGCTCGATGCTCCAGCAAGGCAAGAGCACAGGCTTAGTGGGCTACAACGTCCAGACAGCTGTGGACCGCAAGCACCACCTGATCGTTGCGCACGAAGTGACGAACGTCGGCAATGACCGAGCCCAGCTAAGCAAGATGGCGCTGGCCGCGCGCGAAGCGATGGGCAGGAGCAAGGTGCAGGCGTTCGCCGACCGTGGCTACTTCAGCGGCACGGAACTCAAGGCCTGCGAGGACGCCGGCATCACGACCTTCGTGCCCAAGCCGATGACATCGAATGCCAAGGCTGAGGGGCGCTTCGACAAGACCGACTTCATCTATATCGCCAGCGCTGACGAGTACCAGTGCCCAGCAGGGGAGCGGGCAATCTATCGGTACAGCACGCTTGAGAAGAGCGGTCTCAAGGCTGGCGTTTACTGGACCAGTGCGTGCCCACGCTGCGCGATGAAAATGCACAACTGGCGACTACCGCCGCATTCGTCGCTGGGAACATGAGGAAGTGCTGGAACGCGTTCAACGACGGCTGGATCGCAAGCTCGATGCGATGACACTTCGACGATCCACCATCGAACATGTGTTCGGAACGCTGAAGTACTGGATGGGTTCGACGCATTTCTTGATGAAGACCATGGAGCACGTCGGCACCGAGATGAGTCTTCACGTGTTGGCTTACAACCTGAAGCGGGTGATGAGTGTGCTGGGTATTGCCAGAACGATGAAGGCGATGCGGCTGGCGGGGGCATGAGCCCCGGTGTGTCTTCGTGCGCGTACACAACGGACGTCACGAGGCCTGGAATACGGGTTCTGACGCACCAGAACACTGGGTGAACTCGGTAGACGAACCGCCCGGCGTGACAACGCTGCGCGTTTCTACACAGCCTCGGCCCTAAGCGGCTGTACAGGTTGCTCCGAAGCAGTCACTGATTACGCCGCTGCCCAAAGCTCCGCGTCGCCCCTATGGAGCAGCACGCGGCAGCAAGCAGGAGGCGCTCTCGATCAGAACGACCAGTTCAGATTGAGCTTGAACCCGTGGTCCTCGAGCCCGTCGCCGAACAGGCCCGAGTACGAAGCGCCGAGCGCGAGGTTCGGACACAGCTGCGTCTCGACACCGGCCTCCAGCACCGCAACGTTCTTCGCCAGCGGCACCCCGGTCAAGGTGAACGGCGGGCACCCGCCGAACGCATGACGCCAGCCGAGCATGCCGCGCAGCCGGGTGCGCTCGCTGGCCTGCAGGCTCGCGCGCACGCCAAGGGTCGAGAAGCTGGTGTCGCTGCTGTCACCTGCGCCGTAGAGCGCAGCCAGTCCGCCGCGCTCGCCTTCGGGACCATGATGGCAGTGACCATTCGCTTTGCGGCGAGCGACGTGACTGAAGGGGTGGTGCCCGACTCCCGCCACTGGATCATGGAAGAAAACCCGCAAGCCACGATCCGCCGGGTCCGGGCCTTCTTGGCTACGCCGCCCTGAGCTCGCGAGGATGGCCAAGCCCGCGTGAATGCGTTAGGGGAATGTCTGATCCCCGCGCATCGCGGCAGCCGCATGTTCCAGAGGAATGATGCACATGCCCTTCAGCCCCTGACGTCGCAACGAAGGAGCTCCTATTCTTGGTCCGAGCAGGCCGCCAACGGCCGCAGTGCCACCTCGGACAACCAGGAACCTGGAGAGCGACATGAACGTGCATACGAATTCCATCCGCTTCGACGGACTGGGTAGCGTTGTCTCCATTGGCGTCTTCGACGGCGTTCATCGCGGCCATCGGCGCGTGCTGGCCCTGCTGCGCCAAGAAGGGCTGCGGCTGGGCCTGCCCACCGCTCTCGTCACCTTCGACCCGCACCCCCGTGCGATCACTCAGCCATCGGCTGCACCGCCAATGCTCTCCACGCTCGAGGAGCGGCTCGACATGCTGGCCAGGTCCGGCGATGTCGATCACTGCGTCGTGCTTCGCTTCGATGAGTCGCAGCGGCGGCAGACGGCCGACGACTTCGTTCGGAGCGTGCTGGTGGAAGGCTTGCGCGCGCGAGCGCTGGTGGTGGGGGAGAACTTCGTTTGCGGCCGGGCGAGACAGGGCAACGTGCCCTGGCTCGAGGTCGCCGGCCGCAAGTACGGGTTCATCGTGAACCCGATCGTCCTCGCAAAGGCCGGCACGGCACCGTCGGCGCCTGCCTGCTCGTCCACCGAGACGCGTCGGCTGATACGAGCCGGAGAGATCGAGGCCGCCGCGGCACTGTTGGCGCGGCCCTATGCGTTATCCGGCACGGTGCTGCCAGGGTCCGGTTCCGCCTCGATCGACACGCCGGTGGCACTGTCGAGCGGCAGATGCACGCCGGCGGCTGGCCTGTACGCTGGCGAGGTAGCCCTGCGAGCTTGGGGAGGCGCCGGCATGGCGTGGCGCCTCGCACGTCTGGAGGTCCACTCGACAGGCGAGATGGCGTTCTGCAGCATACGCATGCCCTATGGCGGGATCTTCGAGGCGAGGCCAGGGCAGGCATTGGGCTTGCGCTTTCATCGCCGCATCGACCGTGCCGCTACGCCTGGGGCCCATTCGGGCACGCTGTATTCCTCCATGGAATAGTCCGCATGCCCTGCCCTTGCTGTCCAAGGGCGTGCCTCCGGCCTAAGGTCCGCGGTCAGGAGGTCAGACATGACAGTTCTGCGAAACGCCTCGCGGCCCTCACCCGCCAAGACCCGCAACTCCGCTCCGGCTTCGGCGCGGCGCGCCATCCCCTCACAGCTTTGGCACAGGCGCAGCTTGTCGGCGCTCCTGACCCTGTGCAGCGCCTGCGCGTACGCAACCGAAGGCGGTGGCAACTCCTACCCCATGGGCGTGGAGACCAACTACAACGGCGTCATGCTGTCCGATGGCGCGCACTGGTTCGCCTACTACGCGCACTACAGCGCCACCCACTCCAGGAACGCAGCCGGCGTGGACAACCCGCAGCTGGCGCGCTTTCGCATCGAGTCGGACGTCATCGCGCCCCGGCTTTCCTACGTGTGGCCCGGCCTCACCCTGTTCGGTGCGCGCGTCGAGACACGAGTGGTGCAGGCCATCGCCTCGGTCGACCTAGACGCCGCGGTTGCGAGACGGGGGATGCCGTCGCTGGAGCGCGGCGGATACCGGCTGGGCCTGGCCGACATGGCCTTTACGCCGATCATCCTGGGCTGGAACTGGTCGACCTACCATCACACGATCGGCATCGACACACATCTGAAGACCGGCAGCTACGACGTCCGCGAACGCGGGAATACCGGGCGCAACTACGCTCAGGCCGCCGTCTTTTATGCCTTCACCTGGTTCCCGGCGCCCGGCTTCGACATCAACGCCAAGTTCCGCTACGCCATCAACGGCAAGAAT
The DNA here is from genome assembly GCF_901827175.1 of Variovorax sp. RA8. NCBI lineage: Bacteria > Pseudomonadati > Pseudomonadota > Betaproteobacteria > Burkholderiales > Comamonadaceae > Variovorax > Variovorax sp. RA8. Next base: position 15,539 of record NZ_LR594663.1, read on the forward strand.
AAGGCGACGAACTACCAGTCAGGTGACGAAGCGACGATCGAGTTCAGCGGCGGTTACCGCATCAACCCCGGCTTGGCCATCGGTCTCAACGGCTATGTCTACCGCCAGACCAGCGACGACCGGCAGAACGGAGTCGCCGTCAACAACGGCAACCGTGGACGGGTCAACGCGCTGGGGCCCTACATCAGCTACAACCTGACGCCGCGCTTGGCGCTCGTCGCGAAGGTCCAATCGGAATTCAGCGCGCGCAACAGGCCGCAGGGCACGCGCGTCTGGCTACAGGCGAGAATTCCGTTCTAGCGAGACCGTGCCTGCACGGTTTTCACGCGCGTGGATGTTAGGTCCGCAATGGAATGGCGGGCAGCGAACCAGGACTCGATCACATGGGTACGAACCTGCACAACCAGGCAGATCTGCTGGACCTCTATCAACTTCGGGTCATCGATGTTCTGCTGCGAGAGCAAAGTCTCACGCGCGCCGCGCTGGTGCTGAACACGACCCAGCCAGCTTTGAGCAAGACCCTGGCGCGCTTGCGCAGCTATTTCGACGACCCGCTGTTCGTTCGCGTGTCCCTGAACATGGAGCCGACCCCGAAGGCATTGGCGCTGGCGGCGCCCATCAGTCTCATCCTCGACGAGATGCAGATGCTGCGTTGCTCGCAGGTGCCCTTCGATCCGCGCAAGAGCGATCGCACCTTCAGCTTCTTCGCCACGGATGCGGCGGTGGTGGTGATGCTCCCTTCGCTGGTCAAGACCCTGCAGAGCCAGGCGCCGGGCGTGCGGCTGAGCGCGGTGCAGTTGGAAGAAGACCACTTGCATGCCTGGCTGAAGTCCGGCAAGGTAGACTTGGCGATCGGCAACTACCCCGCGCTCACGCAGGGCATCCGACGACAGCGCCTGTTCACCGCGGGCTACTTGAGCCTCGTGCGCAAGGGGCATCCGCGACTGCCGAGGGAACCATCCCCCGAGGCATTCGCCGCCGAGCAGCATGTGTTCGTCTCCTCATCGGGCACCGGCCACGGCATTGCGCTCGCCGAGCACGCACTGCAAGCCGCCATACCCGCAAGTCAATTCACGGCGCGCGTTCCGAGCTTCACGGCCGCGGCCGTTGTTGCGAAGCACACCGACGCGGTTGTGACCCTGCCGTCGCCCCTGGCTGAAGTGCTGGCACGCGAGCTCAATCTCGAGTTGATCAAGCCGCCGCTGCACCTCCCCCGCTTTGAGGTGGCGCAGTACTGGCACGAGCGCTTCCACCGCGAAGCCGGCAACCAGTGGTTCCGCGCGGTGCTGCATCAGCGTTTCGGCGCCAGCCCCTGAGACGCCCGCGGCAGCTGCCGCTTTCGACCCTCTCCCAGCATCTGCACCCACAAGTCGGTGCCGGGCCGATCGTGCGCGCCCGCGCACCCAACCGGCTCGCCACAGGTGGCAACGGAATAGTGTGCATTGCCGCTGGTGCATGGCAACCGGACAGTCGGTCACCTACATTGATTCCACCGATCTGCTTCAACCCGGTCACACCATTCAGGAGACACACAATGCCGCTCGCAGAACTGATTCAACCCGCACGCTCAAATGTATCCATTGCGCCCTCGCCCGGCGCATCGAGGCTTCCGAGCGGCTCCATCGACCCTGCGGAATTCCGTGCGGCGCTGTCGCGCGTCGCGACCGCGGTCACTGTCGTCGCCACTAACGGTGAGCACGGCATCGCGGGCGTCACCTGCTCAGCCGTCTGCTCGGTGTGCGACACGCCGGCCACGGTCTTGGTGTGCGTCAACCGCCGCAGCTTTGCGAATGGCGTGATCAAGGGCAATGGCGTGCTCTGCGTGAACTGGCTCGGCGCCGAGCATTCGGAGATCTCACAGGTCTTCTCCGGCGTGGGCGAGCTCCCCATGGCTCATCGCTTCGCACAGTCGCAGTGGGGAAGGCTCGCGACCGGCGCACCGCACTGCAGCCTCGCGCTCGTCGCCCTGGACTGCCGCGTCGCGCAGGCCATGGAAGTCGGCACGCACAGCGTCTTCCTTGCTGAAGTCGTCAAGGCTTCGATCTCGGAAGCCATCGAAGAGCCCCTGGTCTACTGCCAGCGCCGCTACGCCACCACGCGCCCCATCATCCTCAATTGACTCATCCGTCCCACTCACTCACGTCACACCAAGGAATCGCCATGCGCACCGGAAAACAGTACCTGGAATCGCTCAACGACGGCCGCGTCGTCTGGGTCGGCAACCAGAAGATCGACAACGTCGCCACGCACCCCAAGACACGCGACTACGCGCAGCGCCACGCGGACTTCTACGACCTGCACCATCGTACCGACCTGCAGGAGGTGATGACCTTCGTGGACGAGGCAGGCGAGCGCCGCTCCATGATGTGGTTCGGCCACCGCACCAAGGAGGAGCTCAAGCGCAAGCGCCGCTATCACGAGGCCGTGATGCGCGAGATGGCCGGCGCCTCCTTCCCCCGCACGCCGGACGTCAACAACTACGTGCTCACCACCTACACCGATGACCCCTCGCCCTGGGAAAAGCAGTCGATCGGCACACCGGGCCAGCCGCTGGCGCAGCACATAGTGGATTTCGCCAAGTTTGTGCGCGACCGCGATCACAACTGCGCGCCCAACTTCGTCGATCCGCAGATGGACCGCTCGACCCCCGATGCGCAGGCGCGCTCGCCGGGACTGCGCGTCATCGAGAGAACCGACAAGGGCATCGTGGTCGACGGTGTAAAGGCGGTCTCCACCGGCACTGCCTTTGCGGACTGGGTGCACATCGGCGTCTTCTTCCGGCCCGGCATTCCAAGCGACCAGATCATCTTTGCGGCAGTGCCCGTGGCCACCAAGGGCGTGTCGATCGTGTGCCGGGAAAGCCTCGTGAAGGAAGACCGCGTCGAGCACCCGCTGGCATCACAGGGCGACGAACTCGACGGCATGACGGTGTTCGACAAGGTCTTCATTCCCTGGTCGCACGTGTTCCACCTGGGCAACCCGGAGCATGCGAAGCTCTACCCGCAACGCGTGTTCGACTGGCTGCACTATCACGCGCTGGTGCGGCAAATGGTGCGCGCCGAGCTCATGGCGGGCCTGGCGGTGCTCATCACTGAGCACATCGGGACCAGCAAGATTCCGGCGGTGCAGACGCGCGTCGCCAAGCTGATCGGCTTCCACCAGGCCATGCTCGCTCATGTGGTGGCGTCCGAGGAGTTGGGCTTCCACACGCCGGGAGGTCTCTACAAACCCAACATCCTGATCTACGACTTCGGCCGGGCGCTGTACCTCGAGAACTTCTCGCAGATGATTTACGAGCTGGTCGACCTGTCGGGGCGCAGCGCCCTGCTCTTCGCCACCGAGGACCAGTGGGAGGACTCCAAGCTCAACACGGTCTTCGAGAAGATGAACAGCGGTCCGGTGGGCCGGCCCAAGGACCGGCTGCGCATTGGCCGGGTGATCCGCGATCTCTTCCTGACCGATTGGGGCAATCGCCTCTTCGTATTCGAGAACTTCAACGGAACTCCGCTTCAGAGCATCCGCATGTTGACCATGCAGCGGGCCGAGTTCTCGGGGTCCGGCACCTATGGGAAGCTGGCACGCCAGGTCTGCGGGATTGAAGCCGTGGAGGAAGACAACACCGAGTACAAGGCCACGGCGGACTATGCGAAGGCAATGGATGCTGCCCGACACCAGGAGCAGCTCTCATTGAGCGGCACCCTGTCCATCTGAACGCCAGGAGTCACAAGTCATGCCCGCTACGCATTATCACGACATCCTGTTTCGCCAGGCACGCAGTCACAACGGTTGGAGCGAACAGTCCATTTCGGACCACAAGCTTCGCGAGCTTTACGAACTCATGAAGTGGGGTCCGACCTCGGTCAACTGCTCTCCGGCGCGTATCGTGTTCGTCCGGACGCCGGAGGCCAAGGCCCGACTGAAGGACGCATTGAGTCCAGGCAACGTGGACAAGGCGATGAGCGCACCGGTGATCGCCATCATTGGCTACGACACTCGCTTTTACGAACAACTGCCTCGGCTCTTTCCTCACAACCCGGCGGTCAAGAGCTGGTTCGAAGGCGAGGCAAAGGACGGCTTTGCGCAGACAACCGCGTTGCGCAACAGCAGCCTGCAAGGCGGGTACCTGATCGCGGCGGCACGCGCCCTCGGCTTGGATTGCGGACCGATGTCCGGATTCGACAACGCGAAGGTCGACGCGGCCTTCTTCGCTGGAAGCACGGTCAGGTCGAACTTCATCTGCGCCCTGGGCCACGGCGATCCGGTCAAGCTTCACGCACGCGGACCGCGGCTTTCGTTCGAGGAAGCCTGTACGTTGTCCTGATGCACGTCCAAGAAAGAAGGTGTTCCCGTGAAACGCTTCGTGCACACGGTCTTGTCTCAGCGCGTCGTTTTCGGGGCGGGGACATTTGCGGAGCTCGGCGACGAGCTCACGCGCTTCGATGGCCAGCGCGCCCTGGTGCTGAGCACGCCGGATCAGCGATTGCTGGCGCAAGCCACCGCCGCCAAGCTCGGTGCGAAAGCAGTCGGCGTCTTCGACCGAGCCGCGATGCATGTTCCCATCGAGACTGTTGACGCCGCCAGGTCGTTTGCAAGATCTCTAGGGGCCGACTGCGTGGTGGCCGTTGGAGGCGGTTCGACCATCGGGCTGGCGAAGGCCCTGGCCTTGGAGCCCGGGCTGCGTGTGGTTGCAGTCCCCACGACCTATGCAGGTTCGGAAATGACGCCGATCTACGGCATCACGGAATCCGGGGCGAAGCGGACGGGCCGCGATCCCCGCGTGCTGCCGTCTACCGTCATCTATGACCCGGACCTTACCCGTTCCCTGCCGGCGGCGACCAGCGTCATGAGCGGCATCAACGCGGTCGCCCACGCCGCGGAGGCGTTGTACGCGGTCGACCGGAGCCCGATCACGGACCTCCTAGCGCAAGAAGGGATTGCAGCGCTCGCCCGAGCCGTTCCGGTACTGGCACGGTCAATGGCTGACGTCTCTGCGGTCCAGGAGCAAGCGCGAGTAGACGCGCTCTATGGTGCCTGGTTGTGCGGCTCGGTACTGGGCAGCGTCAGCCTAGCCTTGCACCACAAGCTCTGCCATATCCTGGGCGGTAGCTTCGACCTGCCACATGCGCACACTCATGCGATAGTGCTGCCCCACGCGCTGGCGTACAACGCCGCTGCGGCGCCAGATGCCATGAGGAAGATTCGACGCGCTTTGGGCGGGGAAAGCGCTGCGCAAGGGGCCTACGACCTTGCCGCCGGCGCAGGCCTTTCCATGGCCATGCGCGATATCGGTTTCAAGGCCGAGGACCTCGATAGTGCCTGCCGCCTCGCTCTCGAGCATCCGTACCCAAATCCCAGAGCGCTCGAGCCCCGCGCGATCCGTCAACTGCTGCAGGACGCCTTCGATGGCGTCCGGCCCGTTCGCTGAGATCATTTCAAGGAGACAACCATGCGCAACATCACCCGAGAGAACATCACCCAGGCTGTGCTGCAAAGCCTGTCCGACACACCAGACCCCAGGCTGAGGCGGGTCTTCCGTAGCTTGGTGCTGCATCTGCACGCCTTCGCGCGCGATGTCGAGCTCACGGAAACGGAATGGTTTGCCGGTATCCAGTTCCTCACGGCGACGGGCCAGAAATGCGACGACAAGCGACAGGAGTTCATCCTGCTCAGCGACGTGCTGGGGCTCTCGATGCTCACAGTTGCGATGAACAACGACAAACCCGCTGGCTGCACGGAGTCGACCGTGTTCGGCCCTTTCTACGTTGAAGGCGCGCCGCAATGCGAGCATGGCGAAGACATTGCCCGCGGGGCAGTCGGCGAGCCCTGCGAAGTCACTGCGTCCGTTCGCGGCCTTGATGGGACGCCGGTCGCGAACGCGGTCGTCGATGTCTGGCAAGCCGATGCCGAAGGTCGGTACGACGTCCAGCGCCCGGAGCTGGATCATGCCCAAGGACGGGGGCAGTTTCGTACGGATGCGGAAGGACGGCTGCATTTTCGAACTGTTCTCGCCGAGGCATACCCGATTCCGGTCGATGGCCCGGTGGGAAGATTCCTGGGCGCCGCCAATCGCCACCCCTGGAGACCTGCACATCTGCACTTCATGATTCAAGCGCCGGGTTACGAAACCCTGATCACCCATGTATTCAGGGACGGCGATGCTTACCTGGACTCCGACGCGGTGTTCGGGGTACGGCAGTCGCTGGTCGCGCCGTGGACCCGCCGGCTGGAAGGCGGCCATGCGCTCCACTACGATTTCGTGCTCGGTGCGCGGCCGGCTTGAGGGCGTCCAAATGCGCAATGCATCAAGTGCCCCGCGCGTGATAGACGTCGACGCAAGTATCGATGCTTCCCCCGTTGGCCGCCACCTGCTGCTCATTGGGGTGCTCTGTTCGCTGGTGGCGCTGCTCGACGGCTTCGACACTCTCGCCATCACCTACGCGGCGCCCCAGATTGCGCAGGCGTGGAAGCTGCCGAAGGAGGCGTTCGGGCCGATCTTCGCCGCCCACTATGCGGGGGCAGCATTGGGCGCCGGGCTGTTCGGACTGCTGGCCGATCGGATCGGGCGACGCCCTGCAATCCTCGCGGCGACCGCGACCTTCGGTCTGTTCGCGCTGGCAACGCCGCTCAGCGAAGGCGTCGTCGCCTTGCTGATCGTGCGCGGCCTGACCGGCCTAGGCCTCGGCGGCGCGCTGTCGAACGTGATCGCCCTGGTGTCGGAATATGCACCGGCCCGCGTACGCGCCACGATGGTCAGCGTCATGTACGCGGCCTTTCCGCTGGGCGGTGTCATCGGCGGACCGCTGTCCGCCCACGTACTGGCCCAGCACGGGTGGCAGGCGGTGTTCGTCATCGGCGGCTTGGCGCCCCTTGCATTGCTGGCAGCGCTATGGTTCCTGCTACCGGAATCGGTGCGCTTCCTCGCTGCCCGGCAAGCGCCTGCCGACCTCATTGCAGCACAGCTGCGGCGCGTAGATCGAAGTCGCGACTTCGGCAACCATGATCGCTATGTACTGGCGGCCGCCGCCCCGCAGAGCCACGGCGCGTTGCGGCAGATCCTTTCCGGCGATCACTTGCGCAGTAGCCTCATGCTGGGAGCCGCCTCGTTCGTGACCCAGATGGTCATCGTGTACATCATCACCTGGATGCCCACGCTGCTGCTGGCCAGCGGCCTGGACCTGAGTCAGGCGATCTGGACCTCGGCCACGTTCTCGCTGGGCGGCATCGTGGGCTCCCTGCTGCTCGCACGAATCATCGACCGCGTCGACGCGCCTTGGCCACTCACCACAGCTTTTGCCGCCTCCGGCTTCGCGATCGCGGCCGTCGGTCTTGGCCCTTCGGAAAGGATCGTGCTCCTCGCGGCTGTCGCCCAAGCCGGGGGACTGATCGTCGGCGCCCAGGTCAACCTGAGCGCCTACTGTGCGACCGTCTACCCGACCGAAATCCGATCGACCGGCCTTGGCTGGATCATTGGCCTCGGACGAATCGGCGCGATCTGCGGCGCGCTGCTGGGCACCGCTTTCGTCGCCTTAGACCTGACCTTGCCCTGGCAGTACGGCATCAGCGGCCTGGCGGCGCTTTGCACCGCACTGCTGGTCCACATGGCGAGGCGCAAGCGCGGCAGGGCCGTCGCAATATCAGTGTCCGCCGACGCCCGCTAGCTCGGCAAGCTTCTGATGTTCTGATGTTGCGCAACTGCGCGTCGAGAGCTCGAACTCATCGACCTCATCTGCTGCCCTCGGCGCGAACCAACATCTCACGGCCGGCCGCATTTAGGAGGATAAAGCGAACTTCGCCCAGAATGCTGATGGCCAGTGTGCCGTCCGAATCAGTCCCGCAGGCCGTCCTTGCCCTACTCTGACACCATCCCGGCGACGAGGTGCTTCACCATCAAGCGCGTGTCCGTCCATTCCATGCTCCGCGACATGCAGGGGAAGACGATCATGCCGTGGACTGCCGCCATCAGGATGTTGGCCGCGAGGTGCGATGGCATCGGCGGACGCGCGAGTGTCTGGGAGTACTCGTCCACAGTCCGGTAGTACAGCTGCAGGCTGTCCTGCGCGGCGGGCGATTGGCCGAAGGGCACACCGCTGCTGCTCACCGCCAACGAACGCCGCACGCTCGGCGCAGGAAAGATCACGAGGAACTCCTCCATATACTCCAGCCAGTAGTCAGCGGTGCCGGTGAAGAGCTTGAGGACACGCCTCGCCGGGCTGCGCACCCGTGCAAGCAGCTGGCGCAACTGCTCCGTGGCGGCATGCATGTCGTGCCCCCATGTGGCCTGCGCCCCAATGGCTCCGGCGAGCGGATGGGAGACGAGAAGCCGGATTCAGCAGTCGAGCTGGACCACCTATGCGCCAGAGCGAAGAAGCGGCGGGCGCACGATATGCCGTCCCGCCCAGCATGTCAGCTATGCGGCGAAGTCCGCGGCGCAGCTGCGGTCCCTTCGGATGGACCTATCGCCGACTTCCGAAGGGTGCCTGGCCGCGCCAGTGCCGCACGAGCAGCCAACCCCCAGCCAACCCGCCCAGATGTGCGAAGTGCGCGACGCCGGCGAAGCTGCCGGTGACGCCGAACAGCAGTTCCAGCGTACAGTGCGACGAACAGCGGCGCAGGCATCGGGATCGGCGGGATCAGCGGCATGATCTTGCGTGTGGGAACACCATTGCGAAGGCAACCAGGATGCCGAAGAGACCGCCCGAGGCGCCGACGGTCGGATACACGCTGCCGCTCATGGTGGCCACCCCAAGTTTCGCCACTGCCGCGCCGAGTACGCTCACGACATAGAGCATCAAGAGGCGCTTCGGTCCCCAGACACGCTCGAGGTCCGCGCCGAACATCCACAGGCCGAACATGTTGAACGCGAGGTGCGAAATGCTGCCGTGCAGGGAGGCGTAGGTCACCGCCTGCAACGGCCAGAAGGCACCCGAGCCTATCGGCCACAACGCCAGTGTGCCGGTGAGGCCCTCCGACAGGCTCTGAGCCAGGAATGCAATGACGCTGGTGAGGATCAGCGCCAGGACGGCGGGAGGCAAGGAAGACATCCGGTCGACTCTTTTCAGCGAAAAGAGCGATTCGACCAGAAATTGAGGGCCCGTCGCGCCAAACCGTGGGAGCCATGGATTGTCTCGCAAGGCTCAGAAAGGTGCCCGGTGCAGAGATGGGGAGTGCGACCCACCTCTGCGTATCGGTCCGGCAAAGTCATCTGAAACCGGGGCTGAGGGCAGAAAAGATCGCGTGTACCCAACTTAGTGGACGGGTGGACATGATGACACGACGGAAAACGGCGGCGCTACAGCGCGGCCTTGAGGCTCAGATAATGGCGGCGTGCAACGACTCTGGCGCGCGCTGGACAGGGTATCGATGGCGTATGGCATCGAAACCAATCTAGTGAACAGGCCCGAAACCAACTCGCGACGGGAGATGGTCACGCCCGCCGAGGAGCCTTACCCTCGTACTAGACTTGTTCATCATGTCGTCCGCCTCTACCGAATTGTTCTCGAACGTGCGTCCCAGGCTGATGGCTATTGGCTATCGCATGCTTTCGTCCGTACAGGAGGCGGAGGATTTGGTGCAAGACGCATGGTTGCGCTGGCATGAGAAGACGAAGTCGTCCCAAGTCCATGTCTTGAATGCCGAAGCTTGGCTCGTGACCGTGACTACGCGGATGGCGATTGACCGTCTTCGGGCGGCCAAGCTACGAAGAGCCACGTATGAGGGCGCTTGGTTCCCCGAGCCGCTTTTGGAGCAGGCGCCGACCACGCCTGAACAGGCATGTGAGACCGCCGACGATGTGTCTATCGCCTTCCTGATACTTCTGGACTGCCTGTCGCCGGAAGCGCGGGCCGCCTTTTTGCTGCGTGAGGTGTTCGACGCTGAGTACGAGCAAATAGCCGAGGCCATTGGACGAAGCGAAGCTTCCGCCCGGCAGATTGTCCATAGAGCCAAGCGACGGCTTGAGAACGCACGCGGATCGGCGGACACGAAAGCCTTGCCAATGCCCGCACCGGCTCAGCTGGAACTGTTGCGACGCCTCGTTCAAGCCATCTCGAGCGGTAACCTTGAAGGCATAAAGATGCTGCTCGCAGCGGAAGCGGAGATGCTGGGCGACTTTGGCGACGTCAGGCCAAGCTTCACGGGGCCTTTGTTTGGAGCTCAACGCATCGCTCAGCTTTACTACGCCACGCATCTCCGCCACGGTGACGCCATGCGACTTGAGCTGGCCATGCTAAATGGCGAATGGGCGCTCCTGCGCTACCTCGATGGTGCGCTTGACTCCGTACAGACTTTCGAGTTCACCGATGTTCAGGTCGCTCGGGTTCGCATCCAGCGGAATCCGGTGAAGTTGGCACCGTTGAAGCAAAGGCTACTCGTTTCCTGAGCTTGGGGTCAAACGCGCCGCCACCAGGTACCTGAGGCCTGGGGCGGTCTTTTTCCAGCGGCTGTCACAACGCAATCATGTCAAACGTCTTGGGATCAGGTTGCTCCTGCAGCCCCCTAGTCTCAACTTGAAGAAAGCGTTACATGACCCGCGCAGTTTGGTTTCAAGCATCTCCGGAAGGCGCCAAGGCCATCGGTGGCCTGCATCACTTCATCACCTCTGGCACGTCGTTGCCAAGCCAGCTTATCCATCTGGTGTTCCTGCGAGTCTCGCAGATCAATGGCTGTGCCCACTGCATCGACATCCATACCCGTGACCTGATGACTGGCGGAATGTCGGTTGAAAAAGTGGTTCTCGTCCCGGTGTGGCACGAAGCGGAGTACCTGTTCTCGGAGCAAGAGCGAGCGGCCCTCGCCTGGTCCGAGGAGGTCACCCTCGTCAGCGAAACACATGCTTCCGATGAAGCCTACGAGGCGGCGTTGGCAGTGTTCGGCGAGAAGGACTTGGTCAACCTGACCCTCACCATCGCAGCGATGAACGCCATCAACCGCATGGGCATCAGCTTCCGCATGAAGCCGCGGGCGAAAGCTTAACGGCTGCGGAGCTCAGCTCCGTTGGCTGAGCTTGGGGGTTCCATCCAGCGATGCGGCATCAACTTTCCGATCTGGCTGGCCGGCTGCGTCGGCAGCCGCTCAGGAAGCGCGCGGGCATCAAACCTCGTGCAGATGCGCCGGCTACGACGTGACGCTGGAGCCATCGGTGTGGCAATAGCTCCTCGATCTGCGCGGCAGACTGCGTTGGCAGCCTGGTCAGTACGTCCTTGAGATAGGCGTACGGGTCGAGCCCGTTCAGCTTGGCCGAGTGCAGCAAGCTCATTACGGCCGCGGCGCGCTGGCCGGCGCGAAGCGAGCCCGCGAACAGCCAGTTCGATCTGCCAATGGCAATCGGCCGGATTTGGTTCTCCACGCGGTTGTTGTCCGCCGGCAGATCGCCGTCATCGATGTACCGCGTCAGCGCCTGCCAGCGCTTCAAGCTGTAGTCGATGGCCTTGGCCGTCGCCGATCCGTTGGGCACGAGTCGGCGCTGCTGGACCAGCCATTGATGCAGGGCTTGGGCGACTGGGTTGGCTTTCTCCCGGCGTATTCGCAGTCGATCATCGGGCTGGAGGTCCTGAACTTCGCGCTCGACGTCGTACAGCGTCTTGAAGAACTTCAGCGCCTGCTCGCCGATCTGGCTGCCGTGGTTGGCCCACAGCTCATGGAACTTGCGTCGCGAGTGGGCCAGGCAGCCGGCCTCGGTCACGCCCAACTCGAAGGAGGCCTTGTAGCCGGAGAAGTCGTCGCAGACGAGCTTGCCGCGCCAGCCTTGATGCCCCGCTGCGTCCAGCGCCAGGAAGTCCCGCACGTACTGGCCGCCACGCCCCTCGGCGAAGTCAAACACGACCGCCCTGAAGTCGTCGTAGCTCGTGGTGCAGTAGGTCCAGACATAGGCCTTGTGGGTCTTTTTGTTGCCCGGCTTCCCATTGTTCCAACGCAGAACGTGCAATGGCGACGCTGGGCGAGTCCAGCATCGTGACCATGGAAGTCGAAACATCCTGCCTGACGGGGCGGAAGTCCTCCGAGACCTCGAGTCCAGGCTCTGCATTCCACCTTGAATGAACAAAGAACGAAGGTGCGCTCGCAGTTCCAAGGCATTGCTCGATTTCCTCGTCGTCCGCTTCCAAGATTGCTACAGGCGCCATGATGGCACCGAGAGTTTGGAAAAGCGACCGGACGGCAAGCGTGTGACCGCACAGTGCCGTGGCAACGAAGCGTTGCACGTGCCTGAGCGTCTTCCAGCGCGCAGGCTCCTCAGCTATTCCCACTACATGCCTGAGCGTCAGGTTCGAAGCCTGGATGAAGGCCTCGGCAACTGCGTCGACCTCGTTGCCTGACACTCCCGCGTTGGGAAGGACAACCACCAGGCTCGCGGCGCAGGACGGATAGTCCGCCAAGAGGCGTGGCAACTGCCGCGGTGCGTCACACAGTTCGAAGCAGGCGTGCGTGTCGGTGGCGAAGCGGAGGTGCCCCACGAGTGCTGGAAGAACCAAACGAGAGCGCAGCGCGTCATCCAGCAGTACGACCGCAATCAGGTGATGCACTTCCTCGCCATCGGCGACGTATCCGCCGGTAGTTAGCAAGACGTCCGCGCGGCGCTCCCACCTGCGCGCCGGCGCCCCGTATAGGGGTTCAAGGGTACGCGACATGTTCCGCGAGGAGGCTCGGCTGGGCGAATTCGAATGGCGCGCCCAAGTAGCAGACTTCAGAGAGGCATCCTTCGCCGGCAAACGCAAAGCAAACTCCGAGCTTGGGCGGAAGTCGGTGCTTACGTTTAGCCCATCGTTCGCCCTCGACTGTCGGTTTGTGGTCCTGCCAAAAGCTCTCCCTCATATCTTCCCGGCTGTCCTCGCTCAGGAAAACTCCCAGAACCATCTTGGCATGCGGCGAAACGATGATTCTTTTTGGAATCGATGTGTGGCGTTCGACTGGGATGTGGAACCTCTTGCCTTCGACCATTTGGTTACCGATTGCCTTCAAAAGGACGAAAGGCCCGCAGTACAGACTGCTTCCAAGTCCGTGCGATTCCGGCGGGGTCGTCAGGATGAGCACTACCTCGCTGAACGGCCTTGTCGACATCTCCCGGAAGTTCATCCTCTGGGCCCAGCCGCTCAGCCAGCATTGCGCCGAGGGCGCCAGCGGCCTTGGGCTGAAGGCGTGTTGAAAGCAGAACCCATTCGGCCTTGTTCGCAAACTCAGGGTCCACCAACGATGCAGTCGCGACAAGCTGCGGAGCAACCCAACTGTCAGCTTGAATTGCCCGCCACAAGTACCAGAGCATCTTGGGCGTCGTGTGCCCGCACAGGAGCGCCACACATGCCACCAAGTGAGGCCTCCATCCACTGGCGTCGAGTACCAAGCAGATGTCTCGCTCAACTTCCTCACGGGGATACTCGTTCATCAGGACTCGGAGCTTGTCGGCCTCTGCGGCGGCTCCTGGCGGCATCCATAGGAACTCCAAATACCCGACCTTCAGCTCCAAGCCTTCATGCTCGTCGGCTTCAGCAAAGAACAATGTGGACGCGGCCGCTTTCTCTGCGCGGTCCGATTCATCAAAGGACATGTGGCATAACTTTTCTTGTTGGAATCGTGCTTGCGAAGGTCAAGCAACCTCAAGGCTAGGGAGAGCTCGAACGCGCAGCGCCCGAGCGGCTACCGGCAAGAAGAGCCACTGCTCGGTAACCGGCCGTCCGGTCGCGCGGAGTAGCGCATCCGCGTACGAGGCGAGCTGAGGCCCGTGCTCGCGCACGAGCTCCTCATCGTGAGCAGCACCGCGCGGGTTGGACTTGTGGTCGATGAGGACCCATCCGGCTGGTGTGTCAACGAGGAAGTCGATGCGCCCACGCAGCCGCGTGCCGTCCTCACGGTCGACCTCGATGGGCACCTCCACGTGAACTGGGCAATCGGGCCAGCGCTTGGCAATCCAGGCGAGGAAGGATTCGACCTGAGCTACCACCGCGCCCTTGTCGACGGCGTGCGCAACATCCCAGCGCGTCAAGAGCCGTTCGACGTCCTCAACTGAGATGCTTCCGGCCACGCCAGAGCGCGCGATGCAGTGGTGCAAGACCGTTCCAAGAAGAGCCATGTCGACGCTCTTCGAGATGGCAACGCGCGTGCCCACGGTCCCGACCTCGCTGACCTCGAAGACGGTCGCCTCGGCGCCTTCGCCGGTGCTGGGCCGGTGCCACAGCGGACGGCTGGCAAGCGGTGCGGCAGGGCTGAACCAACTGCGGTCAGCTGCAGCAGCCGCCGCCGGCTCCGCGGCGCACTCACCGGCGGACCAAAACCTGGTCTCGCGCTGGACATGACGACCGTCCAGCACCATCACGCCGCTTTCACCAAAAAGTAGTTCTGAGGCGCCGACCTCGTCCACCCAGGTGCGGTCGGGCCGGGTCTTCATGGCTGAAACCAGGACGAGCGCGTCTCGAGCGCGCGTCATGCTCACATAGAGGAGGCGCTTGTTTTCCTCCAGGCCCGCTCTGGCCATCGCCAGGCCGATTTGGGAGTTCTCGGCGTTGAGCGCCGCTTGCGGGGCCTTGCGTTTGCCGAAAGTTCTCGGCCAGCAGTGGATGAAGCGGTCGCGCAAGGGCTCCTGCGGGTCGAGCTTCTCGGCATTGGTGCGCGCACGGACATCCCAGACCGCGGTGCGCGCGCCGGCGCCCATCCCGGTCAGGATGGCAACCGGCCACTCGAGGCCTTTCGCACCGTGGTGCGTGAGCACGGCAACTGCGTCATCGGCCGCAGCGGCACGGGCGTCCTCGCAGCCGGCCGCCTGCGCTGAGAGCCACCGCAGCAGCCCGCCCACCGATGCCGGCTGCTTTGAAGAGACGCACTCGCTCTCGTAGGTCGTGGCCATCGCCAGCAGCGCTTCCACGTTGTCGATACGAACGCGCGCTTCCTGCGGCGTGCGCGACCAAGCGCTGGCCAACATGGCCACGTGGGATTCCGCCTTGGCCAGCGAAAGCACGCGCCGGGTTGCCCGAGGACATTCGGCCCTGCACGTCTGCAATTGGTGCGTAAAGGAGACGCTGGCGAACCGAGCCATCGCCTGTGCCGAGAATCCGCGCTGCGGGCGCGAGACCGATCCAGCCATCGCTGCCTTTGGTGAAGGCAAGGCCGCCGTGGTCGTCGGTGGTGGCCCGGCCGGCATGACGGCATCGCTGTTGCTGGCGCAGGCTGGGTATGCTGTCGATCTATACGAGCAGCGCGCCGCCCTTGGTGGGAACCTGATCGCGTCCGCCACTCCGCCCGGCAAGGAAAAGCTGTTCTGGTATCACAAGTTCCTCCTTCGCCGTTTCGCGCTGTCGCGCGTGCGTGTCTGGCTGAACACCCGGGCTGACGCGGAGATCATCATGCAGCGGCAGCCGCACGTCGTGATCCTAGCCACCGGCGCCCGCCTTGCGCCCATCGCCCTGCAGCATAACGGCAGCCTGCTGGTCGACGCGGCGTACCGGGTGCTCCTGGGGGATGTTCGACTGCCGCGCGGAACGATCGAGCGGCCACTCGTGATCTACGGCGGCGGAGAGACCGGCGCCGAGGTGGCCGAATTCCTCGCTGCGCAAGGTCACCAGGTCCTGCTCGTGACCCGTTCGGGCCGGGACGGCATTGCCCGCAATTCGGACCGCTCATACAGAAAGCACCTCCTGGCTCGCTTGCATCGGAACGAGGCTGTCCGCATCCTTGACAACACGCAGGTGATTAGCGCCGCCGATACCGGTGTCGTGCTGCGCGCTGCGTCGGGAGAATCGCTGGCGCAGCCCGCATCGGCGCTGCTCCTGGCGCACGGCTTGCGACCCGATCGGACGCTTGCTGACGCCCTGGCCTCTGTCTTCCAGCAGACCGGGGCAGAGGCACCCATGCACGTCATGTCGATCGGGGATGCCAACGAGGTCGCTCGCATTGGAGAGGCAGTGCGCGACGCTTATCAGGCCGTCCATGCCCTGCGAGGACTCGCGCTCGGAGCCGAGCCATTGGCGTGTTGACAGGCAAGGGTCTGGCGTGAAGTCTCCACCCCCACCGCGCAACACGAAGTGGATCAAGTTAAGTTCATGCTGATGTGGTCGCCCGTCGATGCGACACACTGAAGACTGCCATTGGCAGAACGAGTGTTGCAGATGGAGTACTGGACACGAACCTACTACACCGACCGCCAGAAGGCCTGGATGTAGGAGCGATGGAAGGAAGGCTGGACCTTCCATCAGATTAATGTTCAATCGTGCGCACACGTCGGTTCAAGAAACTTCTCGCGTCGCGTGCGCTTCTTCTTCATCGCGTACTCGGCGCTGGCAAAACTGCGTTGGTTCAGACATGGAGCGCGTCGTGCGGTGGTCTCGTCTGATTGCCGTGATCGAGCCGCTGTACCCAACGAGCGGACGCGTCGGCCGACAGCCGATCGGTGTTCCCCGGATGCTGCGCATGTACTGTTTGCAGCAGTGGTACGGCCTGGCCGACGAGGCGCTGGAAGATGCGCTGTACGACAGCCAGGCGCTGCGCGACTTCGTGGGCATTGACTTGTCGCGCGAGGCGGTGCCCGACGCCACTACGCTGCTGAAGTTCAGGCGACTGCTGCTGGACAACGACCTCACCAAGGCCCTGTTCGAGGAGATCAACGCTCATCTTGCCGAGCAGGGCCTTCTGATGCGCGCGGGCACCATCGTGGACGCGACCATCATCGCAGCGCCTAGCTCGACCAAGAACGCGGGCAACACGCGCGATCCCGAGATGCACCAGACCAAGAAGGGAAACGCTTGGCACTTTGGCATGAAGGCCCATGTGGGCGTGGATGCCGAATCGGGTCTGGTGCACGCGGTGGTGGGCACGGCTGCCAACGTCAACGACGTGACGCAAGCCGGTGCGCTGCTGCACGGCCAGGAGTCGGAGGCCTTCGGCGATGCCGGCTACCGGGGCGTGGACAAGCGCGCAGAAGCGCAAGGCCCGCAGTGGCACGTGGCGATGCAGCCTGGCAAGCGTCGGCAGCTGGATCTGACGCGCAAGTGGGCGCGCCTGCTGGACAAGGCCGAGCAGCTGAAGGCGAGCGTGCGGGCCAAGGTCGAGCATTCATCTACCACGGGTGGAAGTTCGCGGCCGACAGCACGGTGCTGGGTACGCCCAACGTGGCAGACGTCGATTTCAAGCCCGACTCAAGGGGCGCACGTTTCCGATTCGTGAAGCCGGAGGCATCCTCTGGGTCTACCTGGGCGCAGGCGCGGAACCCGACTTTTCGCACTGGCCGTGGATGGATCTTCCGCAGTCGCAACTCGTGGCGGCGCACGTGCAGGAGTGCAACTTCGTTCAGATCATCGAGGGGCTGGTCGATTCATCGCACCTGGGCTTCCTTCACATCGACACCTTGCGCAAATCGGATAGCAGCGATCTCGCCTATGCGCAGAACGTGAATTCCATGCAGCACGCCCTCGCCCCGAAGATCGGAGTCGAGGACACCGCGTTCGGCTTCTACTACGCTGCGCTGCGGGATATCCGGAAGGAAGGCGAGTCGCGGCTCCAGGCGCGAGTTGCCGGTTTCATTGCCCCGTTCACCGTGCTCAACCCAAACGGCGACTTGCACCAGCTCGTCATCCCGATGACCGACACGCGCTCCATGTTCATCCATGTGTATTCAGCCAGTCGCAGGCGCTCAACGAGGAGCCGCTACGCAGTGAGCACCTGCGGATGGTGGGCATGGACCGCGAGACATTGCAGCGATTTCACCTGACGCCCGAAACGCTGGGAGAAGGCGATTGCCCCCGACGCAGCAACTACTTCCTCCAGGACCGCAAGGCGATGCGTGACGGCAGGAGCTGGAGCGGCATCTCGAGCCTGACGATGGAAGACACGATCGTCAGCATCTCCTCGGGCGGGATCAGGAACCGGTCGCGGGAAACGCTTTCGACAGCCGACGTCGCCATCTCGCGACTGTACCGGGCCATGTTCCGCGCCGTGGTACGGAGGAGATCGCAGCGGTCGATTCGGGGTGCGCGCGCGGCTTCAATGTCGAGCTGAAGCCGGGTGAGAAACTGGCGGGCTTTGTTGTCGTGACAAGGTAGATGGAAATCTGATAGCGGATAGCCGAAATCTGTAGTTTCCAGATACCTCATTCTTGTCTAGCATGGGAGTCATGAACGAAGACCAGCAAGTTCCCTCCGACCATGACCTACCGCTGTCGGGCGTGCGGGTCGTCGACCTTTCGCGCCTGGTTTCCGGGAACATTCTCACGCACGTCCTGGCGGACCTCGGTGCCGACGTCCTGAAGGTGGAGCCCCCCGGCCGGGGCGACGAGCTGCGCGCGTGGCGCCGCAAGGGCGTCAGCACCTATTGGCTCGCGTACAGCCGCAACAAACAGAGCGTGACGCTGGACCTGCGATCGGAAGACGGGTTCGCCGAACTGCGCGGGCTCCTTGCGGAAGCCGATGTCCTGGTCGAGAACTTCCGGCCCGGTACCCTGGAGCGCATGAGCCTCACGCGCGAAGCGCTGCAGGAAATCAATCCCCGCCTGGTGGTCGCGCGCATCTCGGGCTGGGGGCAGACGGGCTGCTTCTCGAACAAAGGCGGCTTCGGCACGTTGATCGAGGCCATGAGCGGCTTCGCATCCATGAATGGATATGCCGACCGGCCGCCGGTCGTCCCAGCCTTCGCCATGGCCGACTCGGTTGCAGGGATCTACGGGGCGGCTGTGGTGCTCGCATCGCTTCACAAACAGCGCGCGAGTGACAAGGTCGAGGTGCAGGAGATCGACCTGTCGTTGTTCGAGCCGCTCTTCTCCATCCTCGGGCCGCAGGCGGCCGAATACCAGCTGACCGGCGAGGTGGTGCCGCGTTGTGGAAGCCGCTCTCCGACGCACGCGCCTCGCAACGTGTACAGGACCAAGGACAACCGCTGGGTGGCCTTGTCCGCCGCGATGGAGGGACCGCTCAAGCGCCTGTTCAAGGCGATCGGCTTCGAGGCCGGCACGGAGGATCCCCGGTTTGCCAGCCACGAGGCGCGCCTGGCCAACATCGACGCGCTCGACGGCCTGATCCAGGACCATCTTGCCGAGCTCACGTTGGAAGACGCATTGGAGTTCTTCGCCGAGCACGACATCACCGCCGGACCGGTCTGTGACATCAAGGACTTGCTCGAGCACCCGTACATCGTGGAGCGCGGCTTGCTGGTGAACACCGCTTCTCCGGAAGGCAAGGACCTGTTGATCCACGCGCCCCCTTACAAGATCAACGGCAAGCGTCCTCCGATCCGCTGCGCCGCACCGGAGATGGGGCAGGACAATGCCCGCTGGCTCTCCTCGCACAGGAGCAATGCATGATGAAATCGCCGAACTGGAGATCCTTCCTCTTCGTTCCCGCAGACAACGATCGCCTGTTCGCCAGTGCCCTTGGCCGCCCCGCGGACGTTGTCATCCTCGACCTGGAAGACGGCGTGCATCCTGAGCACAAGGCGGATGCGCGCTCTCAGCTCGCAAGCCGCATTCCGGATCTGAAGAAGGTCTCCAAAGGTGCCGCGGTGCGCATCAATCCAGACCTGAACACCGCTGTGACCGACCTGCGTACGGCGGTGCAGCCCGGCCTGGACTTGGTGCTGCTGCCCAAGGTCGAACATCCACGCGACGTGCAGTTGCTATCCGCGCTGGTGGGCGACCTGGAGGACGCGGCGGGAATGGCGCGCGGCACGGTTCGCTTCCTGTTGCAGGTCGAAAGCTGCGCGGCGCTGCCGCGCCTCTACGAAATCGCGGCGGCCGACCCCCGCACCATGGGCATGATGCTCGGAAGCGAAGACTTCTCACTCGATTGCGGCGCCCGCCCGACGCCGGAACTCCTCTTCGGGCCGAGCATGATGCTCCTGCACGCAGCCAGGGCGGCGCGCATCCAGCCAATCGGGTTCATCGCGCCAATCGCCGAGCTGGGCAGCATCGAACAGTTTGCAAAAACCCTGGAGCAAGCGCGATCGCTCGGCTTTCGCGGCGCGGTGGTGGTTCACCCCAAATTCCTCGACGCCGTCAACGCCTGCTACCGCCCCGCCGAAGCACAGCTGGAAGAAGCGCGCCGCATCGTGGCCGGCTTCGAAGCCGCGTTCGCCGCCGGTGCTGGCGCGGTCAAGGTCGGTGACCAAATGGTGGACAAACCCATCTACCGTCGAGCGCTCGACCTGCTGCAAGACGCCGCGGCGTAACCTTTGCTGGGCGCCCTAACTGAAACTCACTGATGGAGCTGAGACAACTCAGGTATTTCGTCGGGGTGTGCGACGCGGGAAGCCTGTTGAAGGCCTCCAGGTCCTTGCACGTAGGGCAGCCGGCGCTCAGCCAGCACATGATCAGCCTCGAAGCCGAGCTCGAGACCTTGTTGTTCGTTCGCACCAGCCGCGGCATGACGCTGACCGAAAGCGGTCGGAGGTTTCTCGATCACGCACGCGTGGTCCTCGCGGATGTTGAGCGTGCAAGGCATTCGGCCCGCCATAAACAAAGCGAGATCGCCGGGGAAGTCAAACTGGGCCTGCCCAACACAGTAGGCCTCGTCGCCACCTTGGCCATCCTCCAGGCGATCAAGGAGCGCCACCCCGGGGTGCTGCCGCAGATCGTCGAAAGCCACAGTGGTTTTCTGCAGGAATGGCTCCACAGCGGCCGCCTGGACCTCAGCGTGCTGTTCGAGGTGGAGCCGTCGGCCTGGCTGTTGCAACGCCCCGTGCTGACCGAGAAGCTATGCTTGATCGGGCCCCGGGCCGAAGGTGCAACGTTGCCACCGAGCGTGCCCATGCGCAAGCTCGATGCCTATCCGCTGCTGTTACCGGGACGCGGTCACGGCCTGCGCAGGGTCGTGGAGCAGGCGTGCGGCGAGCACGGCGTTCAGTTGAATGTCGTAGCGGAAGTCGATTCCCTTCCGAACATCAAGAAGGCCGTGAAGGCAGGCATGGGCTACACCGTCCTGTCGCCGGGCGCCGTCACGGACGAAGTTGCCGAGGGCACGCTCAGCAGCGCCACGATCCGGTCTCCCGCGCTCAGCCGC
Source organism: Variovorax sp. RA8 (assembly GCF_901827175.1). NCBI lineage: Bacteria > Pseudomonadati > Pseudomonadota > Betaproteobacteria > Burkholderiales > Comamonadaceae > Variovorax > Variovorax sp. RA8. Next base: position 36,502 of record NZ_LR594663.1, read on the forward strand.
ACCATCGTCTGCGCCACGTCCCTGGTGCGGCCCCAGACACCAGCCGCCGCCGCGGTGTCCTCCCTGGTCGTCGAGCAGTTGAGGGCCTTGGTCCGGGCAGGCCGATGGCGCGCCAGCCTGTCGCCAGAATAACGATCGCCGTGCAGCGCCGGATCAGGAGACAACAAAGTGAGTTCCACCACCCACGTGACGATGCGCCAGCTGCGCGCGTTCGCCGAAACCTACCGGTCGCTCAACCTGACCCATGCGGCGCAGGCACTGCACCTGTCACAGCCGGCTGTCAGTTCATTGATCAAGCAGTTCGAGGACTCACTGGGTGTGCGTCTGTTCGACCGAGGACCGCGAGCCTTGCGGCCGACGAAGCTCGCGGACGAGGCGATCCGGGATGTCGAGGAAATCCTTTCCAGGGTCCTCGCCCTCGAGGCCAGGATGCGCCACCGGGCGGAGGAGGGAGCCCGGTCGCTTTCCTTCACGTGCGTGCCTGCATTGACGACGACCGTCGTGCCGGAGGTGCTTGCGCAGTTCAAGCTCGACATGCCGGAGGTCGAGGTCGTCATGATCGACCAGGCCTTGCCTTCGCTGATCGACCCGGTCGTGAACGGAGAGTGCGAATTCAACATCAGCCCCTTCCCGTACGATACCGCCCCCGTCGAGAGCATGTCCCTCGTCGTCGACCATGTCAGCGCCATCTTCGGTCCGAATTCCAGACTCGAGAAACTGGCATCTGTCTCGTGGTCCGACCTTGCGGGCGAGCGGATCATCAGCATCTCCAAGAACCGCACGCTGCAGGCGGTGCTGAAGGAGAGGTTGTCCGTGGGCGACGTGGAGTTCAAGCCGGCACAGGACATCTTCTTCATCCAGACTGCGCTTGCGCTCGCCGCCAATGGCATGGGCGTGGTGCTGGGCCCGGCGTTCCTTGCACGGCTGTCGCCGCACTACGGTGCGCTCTACACGCGCACGATCGAGGATCCGGTCGTCGATCAGGGGCTGCTCGTGCACCACAGGCCCGGCCACGAGCTGTCCAAACCGGCCCGGCACTTCCTGGAGCTGTTGAGACGCAGGCTTTCGCCCTAGAGAGCCCAGCAGCGCCAAGCCCAAGAAAACCTGATTGCAGCATTGAAAACATCGTCTTTTCATTGCAGCGGGCCACTCCTAGACTTCGGCCACCCCACAACTAGGAAGCTCGATGCTCTCGAAGGAAGACAACCAACGACTGTGCCAGGTCGGCTTTGAAACGCCGATGGGCGTCATGTTGCGCCGCCACTGGGTCCCCTTCTTCGAGTCCGACAAACTGTTGGCGGGTGCCGACCCGCAGGCCGTTCAGCTTCTCGACGAGACGTTCGTCGCCTGGCGCGACGATTCTGGTCGAGCCGGCTTGTTCGACCAGGCCTGCCTGCACCGGGGCGCGTCCATGCAGCTCGCACGTGCCGAAGGTGACGGCCTTCGCTGCATCTATCACGGCTGGAAGTTCGGCGTGGACGGCAGCGTGCTGGACATGCCCAATGTCAACGATCCGCAGGTGAAGGCCCGAGCGCGCGGCCGGACCTATCCGGTGCGCGAAGCTGGCGGCATCGTCTGGGCCTACCTCGGCCCGGTCGAGCTGGAGCCGACGTTCCCGCTGTGGCCCTGGCTGTCCCTGCCGGTCGGCAAGCGGCTGGTGGTGCCGCACGTGCAGGAATGCAATTTCGTGCAGATCCTGGAAGGCCTGGTGGACTCGTCGCACCTCGGCCTGCTGCACAGCAATTCGCTCACGCAGGCCAACAACACGGAGTTGACGTTCGCGAGCAAGGTGAAGTCGATGCAGCACAACCTGGCGCCGCGCATCGAGGCCACGACCACGGACTTCGGCTTCTACTACGCCGCGCTTCGCGACATGATCGAAGGCGACGGTGCGATCCGCACCGAGGCGCGCGTGACCGCATTCATCACGCCCTTCACGGTCATGAACCCGAACGGAGACGTGATGGTGATCATCGTGCCCCTGTCGGCCACCCGCAGCCTCTTCTGGCACATCTTCTGGAGCGAAACCGAGGACATCAACATGGAGCCGCTGCGCAGCAAGCAGCTCGAGTTCCTTGGCCTGACGGACCACACGCTGGAGCATTTCGGGATCACCGCGGAGACGATCGACCGTCCCGGCAACCCTGGACCCGCCAACAACTTCCGGCAGGACCGCGCCGCAATGCGCGCGGGTAAGAGCTGGAGCGGCATGCCGGGCCTCGTGGAAGAAGACATCGCGGTCACGGTGTCGGCTGGCCCGATCCGCGACCGCTCGCGGGAACTGCTGGTGGCGGCCGACGTGGCCGTCAACCGGCTCTACCGCACGCTGCTCGGCGCCGTCGACGGAGTGCGTCCCGAGCCCGTGGCGGACATTCCCTGGTGCGTGATCGGCGGCATGCAGGCCGACGTCCGCCCCGGGGACGACTGGCGTGCCCTGGTTCCCGGCCTGCAGCTCGCAAGCGCAAAAGCGAAGCAAGAGCAGGCCGCCTGAGCGCCTGTTCCAAGACCAACGAGACAAAGAGACAACGAGACATCATGCTGACCACCGAGCAGAACGAACGACTGACACGTGTCGGGAAGGGAACCCCCATGGGCACCCTCCTGCGCCGCTATTGGCACCCCATCGCACTCTCCACCGAACTGCCCGGGCGCGATTCCGATCCGATCGTTCGCAAGCTCCTCGGTGAGCGGTTCGTGCTGTTCCGCGATACCGAAGGCCGCGTCGGCGTCATGGACGAGGCCTGCCTGCACCGCGGTGCCTCCATGGCGCTCGGCCGCGTGGAGGAAGGCGGGATCCGCTGCATCTATCACGGCTGGAAGTTCGACGTGACCGGCAAGCTGCTCGACACGCCCAACAATCCAGACCCGCGCTTTCGCGAGCGCCTGCGTGCGAAGGTGTATCCCGTGCAGGAACGTGCCGGCCTGGTCTGGACCTACATCGGACGGCCGGAACTGCAGCCGCCCTTTCGCAAGTTCGCCTTCGAGGACGTTCCTGACGAGAACCGCGTGATCGTGCGCAACAACGTGCCTGCCAACTATCTGCAGATGTGGGAGGGCGGCGCGGACAGTTCGCACGTGAGCATTCTGCACAGCAACGTCACGCGCCCTGGTTGGCTGGAGAGCAGCAACCGGCAGCTGAAGGAAGGTGACATCACTGACTTCATCAAGCCGGCCTGGGACGATGTCGCGCCAAAGCTCGAGATCGAGGATACGGGTTTCGGCTACCACTACGCCGCCCTGCGGCAGCTGGGCGACGGTAAGTTGAACGTCCGCCTGGTTCCCATCTTCATGCCCGGCGGCCGCATCATCCCGTTTCCCACGTTCTTCAACACAGTGTTCGAGGTTCCGCTGGACGACGAGCACACCGCGACGTACCTGGTCGACGCAAGCCCCACGGAGAAGCTCAGCCTGGAGCATCGGCTGCGCCGCTCCGGGTTGTCGGAAGAGCGCTTCTACAAGGATCTCAATTTCGTGGCCTCGCCCGACAACGGCTTCTGGCAGGACCGCGAGGCGATGCGCGAAAAGCGCAGCTGGAGCGGTTTCCACGGCATCACGCAGGAAGACGCCGTGATGTCCGTTTCGATGGGGCCGATCTACGACCGGTCGCGGGAGAAGCTGGTCGCGGCCGACGCCGCTGTCGTCAAGCTGCGCCGCCTGTTGCTGGACGCCCTGGACCGGTTCGAATCCGGTGCCGAACCGCATGGCGTGAACTATGCGGACATGACCAGGATGCGCGGATTCGACATCGACCTCGGCCAGGACATGCACTGGCGGCGCGAGGCCCAGCCGCACGCCGAGCACTACCCCGCTGTGCCGGCCTAAATAACCACAAGGAGACAAGCAGATGAACACTAGACCTACCGGCGGCATCAGCCGGCGACAGGCAGTCGCCGGCCTCGGGGCCACCTTGCTGGCCACCCGGGTCGTCGCACAGGCGGACTACCCCACACGGCCCATCAAACTGATCATCTTCCTGCCCCCGGGATCGATGACCGATACCCTGATGCGCACGCTTGCGCCGGAGGTGCAGAAGATCCTCGGGCAACCCTTGATCATCGACAACAAGCCTGGCGCGAGCGGCCTGATCGCGTTCCAGGCGGTCAAGGCAGCCGCTCCAGATGGCTACACACTCGGTGTGCTGACGCCGTCGACGTGGCGGGACTCGCCCGGCGCGAAGCTTCCCTACGACCCGCTGCGCGATTTCACGTACATCTGCAACTTGAGCGAAACTGCCTTCGCGATCACGGTTGCCGCCGATTCGCCTTTCAAGACCTGGAAGGACCTGATCGAGTACGGAAAGAAAGACCAGGACAAGACTTCCTACGGGGCTGCGCCCGGCCTGGGTCAAAGCCCGCACCTGTTCATCGAAGAGATCGCCCGCACGGAAAAGGTTCGCTGGACACCGATTCCCTACAAGGGCGCCAATGAGTCGACCACCGCTTTGATCGGAGGCCAGATCGCCTTCTCGATCGATCCCCTGCTGGCGACCAGCTCGCTTGTGCGTGCCGGCAAGCTGCGTTACATCGCCATGGCCCGGGCCGAGCCTGTGAAGAACTGGCCTGATGTTCCGACCATGAAGCAACTGGGCTACCACATTGTGGTCGACAGTCCTTTGGGAATCGGCGGACCTGCCGGCCTTCCTGGCAATGTCATCGCCAGGTTGAGCAGCGCGTTCAAGACCGTCCTGGAGGCCCCCTCGATCATCGAAATGCTCGACCGCGCCGACCAACCTCGCCGGTTCATGGAAGCGGCCGCCTACCGACAGCTCGTCCAGCGGAACATGGAAGAGCAACGCGTCCTGGCGGAGCGTTACGGAACGAAGCCGAATTCGTGAGGGCCTGAATTCGGGGGCCACTCTCCATCACTCCATCAGAACTGAACCATGCTGAACCATCAAGACAACGAACGAATCTGCCGCGTCGGGCGTGAACAGCCCATGGGCAAGTTCCTGCGGCGCAACTGGCTGCCTTTCCTCTTGCCGGAGCCGCTGGTTGCGGGCGGAGACCCCCAGGCCGTACAGCTGCTCGGAGAGGACTTCGTCGTCTGGCGTGATGCCCACGGACGGCCTGCGCTGTTCGCCGACGGCTGCCTGCATCGGGGCGCCTCCATGCTGCTGGCGCGAGCGGAGCCCGATGGCTTGCGCTGCATTTACCACGGCTGGAAGTTCGGCATCGATGGCAAGGTGCTGGAGACGCCGAACGTGAGCGATCCGGACTTCAAGGACCGCCTGCGTGGCCGTACTTTCCCCGTGCGCGAAGCCGGCGGACTGTTCTGGACCTACCTGGGCGCTCCCGGCACGGAACCGGAGTTCCCGCACTGGCACTGGATGGACCTGCCGGAGTCCAACCGCCTAGTGGTCGAACACGTGCAGGAGTGCAACTTCGTGCAGGTGATCGAGGGCCTGATCGACTCGACGCACCTGGGCTTCCTGCATGCCGACGCGGTTCGCAAGACCAGCGACAGTTCGCTGGAGTACGCGAACAAGATCAGCTCGGTCCAGTTCAACCTGGCACCGCGCCTGGAAGCGCAGGACACCGAGTACGGCTTTTTCTACGCCGCTTTGCGCGACCGCGTCGACGGGCAGGGTGCGCTGCAGACTGAAGCGCGCGTCACCGGCTTCGTCGCCCCTTTCACCGTGCTCAACGCCAATGGCGACATCGCCTCGCACATCGTGCCGCTGAGCGACACCCGCACGGCGTTCATCCACATCTACTGGAGCGAAACCCAGAAGATCAACGAGGAGCCGTTGCGCACGGAGCAGCTGAAGTTCGTCGGGTTGGACCCCGAGTGCCTTGCCAGCTTCGGCTTGACGCGCAGCACGCTGGGCAAGGGCGAGTACCCGCAGCGCAGCAACCGTTTCCACCAGAACCGGCAGTCGATGCGCAACGGTGAAAGCTGGAGCGGCATGCCCGGATTGACGGAGGAAGACACTGTCGTGACCGTGTCGCCTGGGCCGATACGCGACCGATCGGTCGAGATGTTGTGCTCCTCGGACCTGGCGATCGCCAAGCTCTATCGGACGCTGCTGCGCTCCGTGGACGAGCAGCAGCCCCCGGTGGTGGACTGGCCGCGCGTACGGGCAGCGAACAAGGTGCTTGCCGCGGGCGAGGACTGGCGCGGCATGGTCCCCGCGTTGGCGCCCTCGGCGGCGGAGACGGCGAGATGACGCATCACCCGGCCCCGGTGGCCATCCGCAAGCTCGGCGAGCGGCGATTCGACGCGGATCACGCGGAGTTCGCCGAGCTGATCGAGCAGCTCGTGGCGGCGGACGACGCCGGCATCGAGGCGGCCTTGTTTCGCCTGAAGGCTCACGCGGTGAAACACTTCGGCGAAGAGGACGTGGAGCTGCGCGCCCTGGGAGGGTCCGCCAACGAGTGCCATCTCGACGAACACAAGGCCGTCCTTGCCTCGATGGAGCAAGTAGCGGAGATCGTGAAGTCGGGGAAGTTCGAGATCGCCCGGACTTTGGGACGCGAGCTCGCGCACTGGCTCCCGGGACACATCGAGGAGCTGGACGTCCGCCTCACACAGGCAATGTTCAAGGTGCGCACCGGGGGCTCGGAGGTCCGCATCTTCAAGCCGGGGCAGCTGGCTTCGCAGGAGTAAGTTCATGTCCAGCCCCCCCCTCCAGCTGCGGCTCATCGGCATCCGCTACAAGGCCGAAGGCGTCCTGGAGTTCGAACTTCAGGACCCATCCGGCGCTGCATTGCCGCCTCATACGTGCGGCGCCCACATTGACCTGCACCTGGCAGGCGGCCTCGTGCGCAGCTATTCGCTGTGCAACGCGACGGCCGACACTCACCGCTATATCGTCGCGGTCGGCCTGGACGCAAAGAGCCGGGGCGGCTCCAAATACCTGCATGAGACAGTACGCGTCGGGTCGCCCATCGCCGTCACCGCACCTCGCAACACGTTTCCGCTCGTGGAGGATGCGCGCCACAGCCTTCTCATCGCCGGCGGGATCGGTGTGACCCCATTGTGGTCGATGGCGCAGCGGCTCACCGAGCTCGGCCGCTCGTGGGAGATCTTCTACGCCGCCCGCAGCCGGCGCACGGCGGCCTACGTCCAAGAACTGGAGGCACTCGCGCTGCGCAGTGGCGGCAAGGTGCACTTGCACTTCGACGACGTCGAGGGTCGGGCGGCGGACCTCGCCCCGGTGTTCGCCCGAGTCGATCCGCGAACGCATGCCTACTGCTGCGGACCGGCGCCGATGATCGAGGCGTTCCGTGCTGCAGCACAGGCGCGCCTGCCGGACGAACAGGTCCACATCGAATTCTTCAAGGCGGCCGATCCTGTGCAACGCACGGGCGACGCGTTCAGCGTTTGTCTGAACCGCAGCGGTCGGGTACTGCCCGTGGGTTCCGAGCAGTCCATCCTCGATGTGCTGCTGGACGCCGGCGTGGACATTCCCTATTCCTGCATGGAAGGGATCTGCGGCTCGTGCCAGTTGAACGTTGTGGAAGGTATTCCCGACCATCGCGACTCCGTCCTTTCCAACCGCCAGCGCGCGGCTAACGACGTCGTCATCGCGTGTTGCTCCAGATCCAAATCGGAACTGCTGGTGCTGGACGTCTGACCTTTCCATTGAGAGACCGAATGCTTTCCACAGAACAGAACGAGAGACTGACGCGTGTCGGCAAGGGCACGCCCATGGGCACCATGATGCGGCGCTACTGGCATCCCATCGCACTGTCCGCCGAATTGCCGGAAAAGGATGGTGCGCCTATCGTGCGCAAGCTTCTGGGTGAGAGGTTCGTGCTGTTTCGCGACACCGCGGGCCGCGTCGGCGTCATGGACGAGGCGTGCCTCCACCGAGGCGCTTCGATGGCGCTGGGCCGGGTGGAAGAGGGCGGCATCCGCTGCATCTACCACGGCTGGAAGTTCTCCGTCGATGGCGACCTGCTTGATACACCTAACCACCCCGACCCCCGGGTCAAGGAACGCCTGAAAGCCGCGACCTATCCGGTGCGCGAGCAGTCCGGCCTGATCTGGACCTACATCGGACCGAAAGAAAAGGAGCCGCCGTTTCGCCGCTACGCGTTCGACGAGGCTCCCCCCGAGCGCCGCCGTGCCAACCGTGTGAACGTTCGCGCCAACTACCTGCAAGTGTGGGAGGCCGGCACCGACAGCTCGCACGTAGGCATTTTGCACAGCAACGTGACCCGCCCAGGCTGGCTGAAAGCCGAAGGCGCGCAGGTCGACGAGTTCGCCATCAAAGACATGGTGAGCGACGCGTGGGACGACATGGCGCCCAAGCTCGAGTTGGAGAACACCGGCTTCGGCTATCACTATGTGGGCATCCGCAAGATCGGCGACGGACAGCAGGTCAACGTCCGGCTGACACCCGTCTTCATGCCGCACGGCCGGATGATCATGCATCCGAACTTCTACGCGACCGTCTTCGACGTCCCCATGGACGACGAAAATACCGCAACGTTCAACGTCGATGCCAGCGACGTCAAGGAACTCGTGCTGGAGGAGCGGATGCAGCGCTCCGGCCTCACGGACCCGAGGTTCTACAAGGACCACACCTTCATCGCGACGGAGGAGACGGGGTTCTACCAGGACCGCGCGGCCATGCGCGAGAAGCGCAGCTGGAGCGGCTTCCACGGGCTCACTCAGGAGGACTCGGTGGTCTGCCTGTCGATGGGACCCGTGTTCGATCGCAGCAATGAGCACTTGGTCGCTGCCGACGCAGGCGTGGTGCGCCTTCGTCAGCGACTGGCCATGTCCCTCGAATTGAGCGAGGGCGGGCAGGACCCGATGGGCCTGCAATACGAGGACATGACGAAGGTGAAGGGATTCGACCGCAACTTGCCTGCAAGCGAATCCTGGAAGCTTTACGCCCGCGATCACACTGAGCTCTACCCCGAGGAGAAATTTTGAAGCACGTCCACCGCGTCTACGCGATCAAGTACGGCCACCTTGAGCGCAAGGCCCGAACGAATTTCATCAACCCGCCGGGGGACCATGACGCGGACATGCCGATGGATTACTTCCTCTGGCTGGTCCGGTGCGAGAGCGGCCGCACGATCGTCATCGATACCGGCTACAACGCGTGCGTGGCCCGGCAGCGGGGGCGCACCATGCTCCGGCATCCGGCGGACGGGCTGGCGCAAATGGGCGTGAACCCGCAGCTCGTCGAGGACGTCGTCATTACGCACCTGCACTACGACCATGCGGGAAATGTCGAAGCCTTTCCCAAGGCGAGATTCTGGCTGCAGGAAAGCGAAATGCAGTTCACGACAGGAAAGTACATGTGCCGCGACTTCTTTCGGCTCGCGTACGAACGCGAGGACGTGGTGGCCATGGTGGACGCGCTCTTCGACAACCGCCTGCACTTCGTCGACGGCGACGCCGAGATCGAGCCCGGTGTCACGCTGCACCACGTCGGCGGGCACACCGCGGGATTGCAGGTCGTGCGGGTGCAGACCGAAGCGGGGCCTGTCGTCGTCGCGTCGGACCTCTTCCACTACTACGCGAACTTCGACCATGCGCAGCCCTTTCCCATCGTCTACAGCCCGACGCAGCTGCTGGACTCGTTCGAGCGCGCAAAGGCGCTCGTCAAGGACGGCGGCTGGCTGGTGCCGGGCCACGACCCACTCGTCATGAGCCGGTTCCGCGCGGAGCCCGAGGACCCCGAGTTCACGGTGCGACTTTGGGAACCCGCTCTCTGAACGCAGCGCAGACACATATACAACGGAGACAAATGATGAAGTCCTTCCCCGTGATCATCCGCTCGCTGCTCCTGCTGCTGCCGGCAGCATGGACCAGCCTGGGCTTTGCGCAAGGCGCCGAGACCTGGCCGCGCAGGCCCATCCACATCACCGTGGTGTTCGCACCCGGCGGTGGCGCCGACGTTGCCGCGCGGCTGGTCGGGCCGAAGTTGTCGGAACGGCTCGGGCAGCCCGTGATCATCGAGAACAGGCCGGGAATGGGCGGCGGCCTCGGCGCCGATTACGTCGCCAAGTCCGCACCAGACGGCTACAACCTCGTGCTGGCCTCGTCCGGCGGCCTCACGTCACTGCCATTCCTGTACAAGAACGTACCCTTCAACGCCGAGAAGGATTTGGCGCCGATCACGACTTTCGGGGTCAGTCCCCTCGTCCTGGTTGCCGGCCCCACATTCCAGGGCAAGACGGTGAAGGATGTCATCACGCTTGCACAGCAGCAGCCGGGAATCCTGGCGCACGCGACGGCCGGCGGCAATGGAACCGCGCCACACCTCGCAGCGGAGCTTTTCAAGGTGATGACCAAGACGCAGATCATCCACGTGCCGTTCAAGGGAGGCGCCCCTGCGCTCATGTCAGTGATGGCCGGTGACATGCCACTCGGCTTCGTCGACTTGGCCACGGTGCGGCCCCAGCTGGAGTCGGGCAAGGTTCGGGCCCTGGCGGTCTTGGGCAAGAACCGCACGTCCGTGGCACCGCAGATTCCGACCGTTGCCGAGTCCGGCGTGCCGGGCTACGAGGCCGAGGGCTGGTTTGCCTTGATGGCGCCTGCAGGCACCCCGGCTGCGATCATTGCGCGACTGAACAAGGAGCTCAGGGACATCCTGGAATCGCCGGACGTCAAGGCGCGGTTTGCGACCGTCGGCCTCGAGCCTACGTCTTCCACTCCGGAGGAAGTCGCCCAGATGATCCGGCGGGACTCCGCGAAGTGGGGCAAGCTGATCAAGGAATACAACATCACTGCGGATTGACATGGCGACCACATCGACTGCCGATCGACCGCAGGCCGTGAGCTATCCCGAGCTTCAAAACCTCGCGGGTCGCAACTTCGTCGTGCTCGGGGCGGGACAGGGCATCGGAGAACAATGCGTGCGTACGCTCGCGCAGTTCGGCGCGCGCGTCTGCGCCGTGGACGTGGACGCCGCCCGGGCGGCCGCTGTCGTCGGCGAGCACCGGGGGTTCGGCCTGGCCGCGGACGTGACGCGCGCCGAGGAGATCGATGCCCTCTTCGCCGAAGCACGGAAGCGCTTCGAGGCTCGGGTCGACGGTGTCATCGATGTGGTGGGCGTGGCGCTCGACGTCGGATTGAACGCCGCCGATGAGGCCCGCGTCGACGAGCAGTTCCAGATCGTGTTCCGGCACGCGTGGAATGTGCTGCGGCGTGCCGAGGCGAACGTGGTTCAGGGCGGCAGTGTCGTTTTCGTGGGATCCATCGCCGGGATGACTCCGCGCGCGGGCGCGTTGCTCGGGTACGCGGCCGCAAAGGCAGCACTTCACCACGTGGTGCGTGGCAGCGCGCTCGAACTCGGGCCGAAGGGTATCCGTGTGAACGCCGTCGCGCCGGGCTTGACCTACACACCGAGGCTCGCGGCCCTGAACGATCCGGCATTCTGGGACCGACAAGCGCTCGCCATTCCCCTGCGAAAGGTTGGAATGCCTGCCGACGTGGCCTCGGCGGCGCTGTTCCTCTCCAGCCAGATGGCTTCGCACATCACGGGACAGGTACTCGTGGTGGATGGCGGTTCCACGCTGACAACAGCCTCAGCAGCACCCGGTGGACTCTCCGGCTGAAGCCAACAGACTAACCCACTCCCGAAGAAGGAAAACCAATGACCCGCGCGTACGCTCCCATCAACCAGAAGCTGTTCGACCAAGGCCTCGCCACCCGCCGCGAGGTGCTGGGCCCGGAATACGTCGATGCGGCCGTCAAGAACGCCACCGACTTCAACATTGACATGCAAGAGCTCGTCACGCAGTACTGCTGGGGCGACGTCTGGAATCGCCCAGGGCTCGAGCGGAAAACGCGGTCCTTTTTGAACCTGGCGATGATCACCGCGCTGAACCGTCCCCACGAGCTCAAGCTCCATGTTCGCGGTGCGATCAACAACGGCCTCACCAAGGACGAAGTCAAGGAGGTGTTCCTGCAGGCGGCGATCTACTGCGGCGTTCCGGCGGCGATCGATTCCTTCCGCGTCGCGTCGGAAGTCTTCAAAGAGATGGACCTCTGATCGCCATGGAGCAGGTCGGGTTCATTGGACTGGGCATGATGGGCGCGCCGATGGCCCATCGACTGCATGAGGCGGGCTTCGCGCTGGTCGTGCAGGACGCGAACGCGTCGACGCTGGATACTTTCGTCGAGGCGCATCCCGGCACGCGCGCCGCGGCGGACCCCGAGGCCTATGCGCGCTGCGAGGCGGTCATCACCATGCTGCCGAACTCCGACGTCGTCGAAGCCGTGCTCGACCGCGTGGCGCCGCAATTGGCGCCGGGCACGATGGTCATCGACATGAGTTCCTCCGACCCGGGTCGCACACGAGCGCTTGCGGGAAGGCTCGCCGACCGGCAAATCGTCCTGCTCGACGCGCCCGTCTCTGGCGGCGTGAATAAGGCGTTGTCCGGGACGCTGGCGATCATGGCGGGTGGAGACCTCGAGGCGTATGGCTGCGGCAAAAAGCTGCTCGCAGCCATGGGCACCCACCTTACCCACGTCGGCCCGGTGGGCGCTGGGCATGCGCTGAAAGCGCTGAACAACTATGTGTCCATGGCGGCGCTCATCGCCACTGCGGAGGCGATCCACGCCGGCTGCGCCTTCGGCATCGACCCTGGCACCGTGGTGGACGTGATCAACGTCTCGACGGGGCGCAACAACACGACGGAGAACAAGGCCCGCCAGTTCATGCTGAGCGCCTCATTCGACTCCGGATTCTCGTTGGCGCTGGCCGCCAAGGACGTGGGGATCGCGGCAGCACTCGGACCGACGCTCGGGCAGCGGATGGGCTTGGCGCAATATGTTCGTCAGATGGCGGGTGATGCTTCGCATGCGTTGGGGCCGAACGCGGACCACACCGAGATGTACCGCTATGTGGGCAAAGAGTAAGTGCGCAGGAGGTGAGAGCTGCCGACGGTCAAGCGGTGACCAGATTCCTCGGGTTGCCACGCACGAAGGCCTCGATGTTGTCAACCAGCTGATCGGCTAAAGATTGCACTGCTTCGTCGCTCGCCCATGCTACGTGCGGTGTGAGTATGAAATCGGGTTGATGTAGGAGCTCCAAGAAGGGATGCCCAGTCGGCGGTGGCTCGACGCTCGTCACGTCGAACGCAGCGCCACCGATGTGCCCTGCGTCCAGTGCGGGGCCGACCGCTGCCTCGTCCACCAATCCACCGCGGGCGGTGTTGGCCTGGCTGCTGCCGTTAGAAATTCTCAGCCGAAGGATGGCGGATGCCGACAGCAGACCTTGGCAATTTTTCATCGCTGACGACCGGTCTACCTTGCGAAACTTGACCTTCCCCCGACATGGTTGAGGAAATCCGAGTTCGGCGACGTGCTCGGCAACCTCTCCGAGCCTAAACTCGCCCACAATTTCTTCTGACGAAGCAAAATAAAATGAGGCGACCCGCTTCCAGCGAGGTAGCCCAGGAAGCGATTCGTCGACTACGTCGGCGAAGACAATCCGATGCGCATCGTCGATGCGTTCGTCGGCGAGCTTGATCTCCCATGCTCTCGGCTTTGAAGGCGCCGATCCCGCAGCCACCGGGCGGCCCGGCTACGACCCGTCGGTCCTGCCCAAGCTGTACATCTACGGCTATCTCAATCGCATTCAGTCGAGCCGCCGGCTGGAGCGCGAGGCGCAGCGCAACATCGCCGATCCATGAATGCTCACACCACCCTCTGTCGGCTCGCCCAGTTGGCCGCGATGTTCGATGCGGCGCCCTGCAGTTGTTTCAAGTGCCGGGCCACGACGTCGCCGCGAGCGTCGAAGCGCTTCAACCACACAACATTGATGCACGCGATGACCCGCGCGCCATGCATCACCGGAACGGCAATGGCCGAGAGCTGGTCGTCGAAGCGCTCGATCGCCTCGTCGTGCCCGCCAAAGCTGGAGTCACGTTCCGCATAGCCTTTCTTGTGCACTGATTGGCGAATCAGTTCCATCTCGCGCGCGACGGATTCAGCGCCTACATGCAGGCGGCGCCCCAGCTGCCGTGCAAGGCGCACGCGCTCGTCGGACGGGCAATGTGCCACGTAAGCGCGCCCCACGGCGGAGCGCAGCAGGTCGATAGTGTGTCCGATCTCGTCGCGATTTACGGCCAGGCCGCTGTTGCGCCGCGTGGTCTCGAGCAGGCGCATGCAGACCCCGTCCTTCACCGCCAGGTCGGAGGGCCAGACGACGAGTGCGCGCAGCGCTTCTAGGGCCGGCATGGCCGCTGCGATGAGCTGCTGGTGCTGGAGCGTGAGGATGCGGGTCGGCACGAACTCGACCGCCGGCCGCCACAGGCCGTCGCCCTCGGCTCGCCAGACGGCGCGCTCCTGTTCGAGCGTGCGCATGAGCCGCAGCAGCGTCGCCTTGGGCAGCCCCGTCTCGCGCTGAACGTCGGCCAACGTCGCCTTGCCCAGGCGTTGCAGCACGCGCAGCACCTGCATCGCGCGGGTCACGCTCCGCACCATTTCTTCGGTAGGCATGTGTCATCTCGAACGTTCCGCCAGCCGGAACGATGACCGATATTCGTTGAATCCACCGGTCGCGGCAACTACGCTTGCATCCATCTTGAATGGAGGCAATCGTGGTCCGCAACATTCTCTTTATCATGGCCGACCAGCTGCGCTGGGACTACCTGTCGTGCGCCGGGCACCCGACGCTGCAAACGCCGAACATCGATGCACTGGCATCGCGCGGCGTTCGCTTCAGCAACGCGTTCGTGCAGGGGCCGGTGTGCGGCGCCTCGCGCATGTCGACCTACACGGGCCGCTACGTGTCGAGCCACGGCTCGGCCTGGAATTTCGTGCCGCTGTCGGTCGGCCAGAAGACCCTGGGCGACCACCTGCGACCGCACGGCATCCGCTGTGCGGTGGTCGGCAAGACGCACGTCGAGCCGGACGTCGACGGCGCCTGCCGGCTCGGCGTCGACACCACGAAGCAGCCAGGCTCGCTCGCCATGGAGGGCGGTTTCGACCCTTATGAACGCGACGACGGCATCTGGCCGCCCGGCTTCAAGGTGGAAGGCAATCGCTACTGCGACTACCTGCGCGCCCAGGGCTACGAGGGCGACAACCCCTGGCACGACCATGCAAACTCAGCACTCGATGCCGACGGCAACATCCTGTCGGGCTGGGAGATGCGCTGGGCCGACCGACCCGCCCGCGTGGAGGAAATCCACAGCGAGACGCCCTACATGACCCGCCGCGCGATGGATTTCATCATCGAGCAAGGCGACAACCCCTGGGTGCTGCATCTGTCCTACATCAAGCCGCACTGGCCCTACGTCGCGCCGGCGCCCTACCATGCGATGTACACGGCAGCGGAGGTGCTTGCGCCGGTGCGCAGCGATCGCGAACGGGTCGACGCCCACCCCGTGGTGCACGGCTTCCGGCAGACCGACCCCAGCCTCAGCTTCAGCCGTGACGAGGTGCGCGCTACCGTGATCCCGACCTACATGGGGTTGATCAAGCAGCTCGACGACCAGCTCGGCCAACTGTTCGCGTTCCTGCGCGACCGCGGCATCGACCGCGACACGCTGATCGTCTTCACCAGCGACCACGGCGACTACCTCGGCGACCACTGGCTCGGCGAAAAGGAGTTGTTCCACGACACCATCGTCAAGGTGCCGATGATCGTCGTGGACCCGCGCGCCGAGGCCGACGCGACGCGCGGCACGACGATCGACGCGCTGGTGGAAGCCATCGACCTGGTGCCGACCTTCCTTGACGCGCTCGGGCTGCCCGGCGCGCCCGAGTGGCTCGAGGGCGTGTCGCTGCAACCTCTGCTGCAAGGCCGGGCGCAGACGCCGACACGCGACACGATTTTCAGCGAAAACAGCTATGCGTTCCGCGATGTCGTCCGGCTGCCGGTCCACCGGCCAGTAGACGGCTGCCAGATGACGATGGTGCGAACCGAGCGCTGGAAATACATCCACTACGAAGGCCTGCGCCCACAACTGTTCGACCTGCAGAGCGACCCCGACGAGTTCGACGACCTCGGGACCGATCCTGCGCACGCCGCGGTGCGCGAAGAGATGGCCGAGCGGATGTTCGCGTGGCTGCGCCAGCGCAAGCGTTTTCCCACCATCAGCCACGGGGACATCGAGCGATGGAACCGCTGCGAGGTGGAGACCGGCATTCAGATCGGCATGTGGTGAGCCACCCGCCGTGCATTCAATCGCCAACTAAAGCCCCAGGAGACAGACGATGAAGAACGTGATCAAAGGCATGGCCGCCGTCGCCGTGACTGCCATTTCACTGGCTGCAGGCGCGCAAGCCTGGCCGACCAAGCCGGTCAAGTTGCTGGTGTCCTTTCCACCCGGCGCTCCCGGCGACATAGTAGCCCGTCTGCTGCAGCCGCAACTGCAGCAGGCATTGGGACAACCCGTGATCGTGGACAACCGCCCCGGGGCTGGCGGCAACATCGGCGCACTGGAGGTCGCGCGCGCCACCGACGGACACACCTTTCTGGTCGGGCCGGACACCATGTTGACGGTAAACCCGCATCTCTACCGCAAGCTGGCCTTCAAGCCCATAGAGGACTTGGTCCCCGTGACCTACCTGGCACGCTTCAACCAGTTGCTTGCTTGCCATCCGTCGGCCGGCGTGAAGTCGCTCAGTGAATTCACTGCGCTGGCGAAGAAGGCGCCCTTCAACTATGCATCCGGCGGACCGGGCGTGCCGGGGCACCTGGCGATGGAACTTCTGATGTCGGAAACCGGCGCCACCCTCAACCACGTGCCCTACCGCGGCCCTGCCCCCGCGACCCAGGACCTGTTGGGCGGCGTGGTGCCGTGCGGCTTCCTGGCGACGCCCGTCGTCGGTCCGCATGTGCGAGCCGGCAAGCTCGTCGCGCTGGCGGTCTCGGGCAGCAAGCGGACGGCGTCCCTGCCCAACGTGCCGACCGTTGACGAGGCCGGCATCCGCGGTTACGACGCTTCGTTCTTCGAGATCGTCGCTGCGCCCAAGGGCACGCCGGGCGCAGTCGTCGATCGCTTGCAGCAGGAAATCGCGAAAGCACTGAACAACCCGGATACACGCGCCTCGCTGGCGGGCGCCGACCTCGAAGTGCTGGCCTGGAACCCGGCCGACGCCGCCAAACAGATGCGGGCAGACCACGAAAAGTGGGGAGTAGTGAACGAGAGGATTAGACTCCAGTTGGACTGACGGACGCTGCACCGCCCACGCGCCCCGATGGTCGCGTGTTGCCCCATGCGCTGAATCGATCGGATCTCGTCGGCGGATGCCACATCCACCACCAGGGACCGCATCATCCGAGAAGCGCATCCTGGACGACCTTCAGACGGCTTCCCCCGATGTCACCGGAAACCGCCTCCGCGAGGAGCGCGTGAGGCGTCTGCACCAAGTTGATTGCGAAGAAGGTGCGTGAGAAGGATGCTCCGCAATCCTCCGGAGAGGGTGCGGATCGCGCCGCGTGACCAGAGGGTCGCCCCCGTCGCTCGCCCCCCTACAGGATTCAAGCCCGCCAGGTTCACGCCTCGCGGGATTTTCAGTTTTCGGTGACAGCCGGCTGAGTGATTCCAGATCCCCGGATTTCACCGCCACCAGATTCCCCACGTCACGGAGCGCGACAGCAACCTGCCCGATGCGCAGGACCTCACCACGCGATGTGGTCATCCAGAGCGGCACGCGCCACGCCTGGCGCGACAAGAGCGACAAACCGGCGACCATGCTGTTCGTCCTCGTCGGCGCGAAGCGCGCCTGAGTTCAGGTCGTCTTTGCGACACGGACAGCGGACACTCCGGTCAAATGTCAGGTTGAAGTCCTGGTCGAACGCCCACTGATCATGATGGTGCGCGTGATGGGAGCTGGCCGATTCGTGCCAGCTCCCGCCCTAAACGTCGATGACCGTTGTCGCCCAAATACCCGCCGTTGAGCGTTCGAAGGCGACAGACCGCAGTGGGCCAATTCTGTTGAAAAACTCGTCATCATCGCTGCGCTGCGCGCGAGGCTCCGTACTTTTTGATGGGTTTCGAGTTCGTCGCTGGATCTAGTTTGACGCGAGGTCCTTTTCGGGGCCTTTCATGCCGGCCTGAACTGCATCACTTGCCCGCTTGGTACCAAGCGCTTCGCCATGCGCCTCAAGTTCTGAGCGGTTGCCGCTAGCAGGAATTCGTCTTGCGCACCCGATAGCCCACGCAGTCGCAACCGATCCAGTTTGAGGATGCGCTTGAGGTGTGCAAACAGCATCTCAACCTTCTTCCTGTCCTTGCGCGACTGCTTGTAGGCATCAGTAGCAGCGATTGAGCGCGCCACATCGCGTGCGGGCTCGTAGGGACTGCGCTCGATTCTGCGGATCGACATGTTCGGGCAACACTGCGGTTTCAACGCGCAGGCTTGGCAGTCGAAGAGGCTCGCGCGATAGCGGTACGGATTCTTCTGCTTGCTGCGCCATGCTGGTTTCAGCTCCTTGCCGGCAGGACACACGTAGCGGTTGTTCTCTGTATCGAAGACGAAGGCCGATCGCCCGAAGGTCCCGTCGTTGCGTTCCGACTTGTCCCACACAGGAATGTGCGGTGCGATCTTCTTGTTGTTGACCATCCACTCAAGCAACGGCGCCGCGCCGTACGCCATGTCGGCCACCAACCGTTCGGGCTTGAGCTGGAAGCGTCTCTCGACACGGTCGACCATCGTCTAGGTCGACCCCACTTCGGATGTGCGGTGCGCGGGCGTTGCTTCGACGTCCACGATGATTCCGGCGTGCAGATCGATCAGGTAGTTTGTCGAGTACGCATAGAAGGCGGGCCTGCCCGCGGCGGCCGTCCACTGTGATGCGGGGTCGGTCAGCGAGATGTTCTTCGCAGGAGTCGATGGGCCCGGCGGTTCATCTGGCTCGTCCCCCGTCGGAATGTTGTCCTCCAAGGCAGCAAGGTACTCGCGCACAGCGCGGCTTGGCCCATCTCCTTGACTCCATTCGGTGGTGTCGGCTCCCACGCCACCGCGGCCACGTTTGGCGTCGGCCTTGATGATGCTGGCATCCACCGCGAATCCTTCACCGCGCACCAGGCCTTCGGTCATGCAACGCCGCAGCACGCTCTCGAACACATGACGCAGGGCGTCGCTGTCTCGGAAGCGCCCATGCCGATTCTTGGAGAACGTCGAGTGGTCGGGCACCGCGTCGTCCCGACCCAGCCGACAGAACCAGCGGTAGGCCAGGTTCAAGTGGACCTCTTCGCACAGCCGGCGCTCGGAGCGAATGCCAAAACAGTAGCCGACGATGAGCATGCGCATCATCAACTCGGGATCGATCAAGGGCCGACCGGTATGCCTATAAAAAGGCGCGAGGTGATGACGCAGATCGCCGAGATCAAAGAAGCGATCGATGCCTCTCAGCAGGTGGCTTTGCGGAACATGGTCATCAAGGTTGAACGAGTAGAAGAGCTTGTCTTGCACGCCACCTTGATGACCCATCATGTCGATGCACTCCTCTGTGAGATGCGATCAACATAGTCGAGACGGGCGAGAATTCCAGGGAGTTTTTCAACAGAATTGGCCCTAAGCGTCTGTTCACCTAGCATCCCAAAGGCCGACGTCCGGCCGCGCCCAGGCGTTTTCGCGAAGTGGGTTACTCCACCGTTGGTCGCGTGCGCGCGGGCCCCCTACTGTTAGGCCAAGGCACGGTTGCGCCCGATAAGTAAAGAACAGTGCGGGGCTCCACGCTAGCTCGAGTGCCGATGAAGGAGTTGCGCACCGGCGAGAAATCCTTCGAGGATCGCGTGGCGTGGACATCGGTGATTCCGTGCTAGAGAATGAAGCGGTACTGTTTTCCGCCAAAGCGACTGCTGGCAACGATAAGCTCGCACGCATTCAGCGCGTCTTCAGCTGTATCAAATCTGCTCGCAAGACGCAGAGCGATCCATTGCCCATCCGCGGACGGCAACCCGCGCCTGACGCCTGTCGTCTTGGCTCGATGCTCATTCTTCCAGCGCCTTCCGGAGCCCATCTCATACTGGAGAACGTCGGGAAGATCAAAGGTTCTTATGAGCACTCCGGTGGGAGTTTGCAGCAGCACGCAGCATCTGCCGCCTAGGTCGAGCATGAGTTGCTCGATCTCCACCAAGCGCCGCCGCCAGAGTTGATAGGCCTCTTCTTCGATGATTGGATCAGTGATCAAGCAACCCTTATCCAGCCAATGCGAAGGGCACCGATCGAATGGGCGAGCCTGATCAACCCTCGTCAAGCGCGTGAATGGATGGGCAGTGCAATGCTCACGTCCGACGAGTTGGTGACATCGACGCCAATGACCGAACCCGCGTGCGCCTCGGTCCTCTCGCACGCAGTCCTCGCACATGTAGGCGAATGCTCGCGGCGTTGAAAGTCCGTGATAGTGAACGCACCTCGTATCCCACTCACGGTAGCTTTGGGGAAAGCATGTGAACGGGATCATCGAACGCTTCTCGACGTACACCCGAACGCTCTGGTTGTTCAGTTTCGCCAGCACGTGCAAGTCAGGGTACTGGAGGGCTCGTGACGGGCCGTTCAGTTGCAACCTGGTCGCGTCCAAGAACAACCTTACGTTCGGATAGTCGTTCACCAGGCGCAAGCGCCCCGCGTGGCCGGCGGCCACTTCATCTGGAGCGCCTTGACGTTCAGGAGAGCGTCAACGCCGGCCGAACTCATTGTCACATCCCACGGCGGGTGCAGAGGGTGGGCTTCCGACGGACCTTCTTGAAGCAAGCGACGTTGCCCGGCGAGCGAACTGCAGTTTCCGACGAACTTTCGAAATCCTGCGCGGAGCAAAAATGTGCTTGCGTGTCGCGGGTTTAGGTGCGGTTCCTTCGACCATCTTTATTCCTGGGGTTCAGCTGACTGGATCGTTTGAATAGAAGACGCTTCTTACGCAGAGATTCTTGAGTTTCTCGTTCGAATAGAACCCGATTCGCATAGGGCTGGTCGCGAGCCCAAACGTTTGCGGAAGTACATCCGTTCTGCGTCTGGGATGCCCTCTGGCAGCAGGATGGAGCATCCGGAATAAAAAACGCAGGCACCGCCTGGAAGCATGCCTCTACCTGGTCGCAGGATCTGCCGTTCATTGTTTCCGGCGTCGAGGGCCGGCGACACGCGCCACCGGTCCTTCAGGCGCTTGCGCGAGATGCCGACGTAGCGGATCTTCGAGTCGCTGATCTTTCACGGCCAGTGCTGAAAGCACATCGAACGCGAGAGCACGGCGACGTTGATGAAACACAACGGCTTGCATCGACGCATCACGCTGCCGCTTGTGTGCCTCGGATGCCTCCACCGCATGGGCTTCGCGCCTGCGCAGGATTTCACGCAACACTGTGACGGCTTCGCCATCAACACGTGCACTTCAGATCATCGGCTATGCTGCGCAGCGTTACAGAATGTTCAAAGGAAAGCGTGGTTTGGACTGAAGCACAGCCCGTTCAAGCCCTCGCACTGACCGGGGGCGGCTATCGGGGCTTCTCCACGGCTCGGTCGTTGCAGGTGATGGAAGACTCTATCGGCGTGCCGCTTGGCCGGCGATTCGATCTGACCTGCGGCACGTCCATCGGGGGCATCATCGCGTTGGCCATCGCCTTTGAAGTACCGATGCGCGAGGTCGTCGAAGTCTTTGAGAGGTTTGGCGCGACCATCTTTCCGCCACATGCTAAGCCGACCACCGGGCTCCGGAGGCTGCGAGATCTGTTGAAGCACAGCCGCAAGCCGCGCTACGCGACCGCTCGCTTCGCGAAGCAATCACGGCGCTGATCGACAAGGACGCGACTCTGGGTGACGCGCGCAATCCCGTGGCAATCCCGGCCGTGAACGTCACGCAGGGACGGCCACAGGTCTTCAAGACCCGTCACAAGGCCGAGTGGACGAGGGATTGGAAGTACAAGGTGGTCGATGTGGCGCTGGCGACGGCGGCCGCACCGACGTTCTTCGAGCTGGCCGAGGTGGACGGCAACCTCTATGCCGATGGGGGCCTCTTTGCCAATGCACCTGATCTGATCGCATTGCACGAGGCCGAACACTTCTTTCGGGTTCCGCTCGAAGCTGCACGGCTCCTGAGCATCGGGACCACTACGAAGAGCTATTCGCTCTCGTTCAGCGCCGGCCGGCAATTCGGGATCGCCGATTGGATGGAGGATCAGCGCGCATGGTCACATCGCCAACAGTAGCCGCCAGTGCGTCGTCGGAGTGCTCCCGCGGCGCCGCACGGGTCGGAGACAGGCGACGCAGCGGGATGCTGAGGCGACCGCTCGTGTCCTCGCCCATCAACAGTCGGGCCTCAGCTACCGGCTTGTCGAGAAGGGTCTCAACCTGCATCTCCTCGGTGTTCACACGAAGCACGAAGACGCGATTGACGAACTCGAGGGTTCTCGGATTGAAGGAGATGAATCCTTCCAGGCCGCTCTGCGCCGTCGTCTTTACCGAGATGCGCTCATTGTTGAGTCCGACGACGTCGTAGCCCCGCTGATTCACATCGGTGGCCATCTGGCCGTTGGTGATCATCGCGACGTAGAGCTCGCCGATGCGCCCAAAAAGGTGGCGCAGCTCCGTGGCCGGCACGCCCCAGGAGATGTCTCGTTCGAACCAGGCCAGTGCCTCGCCGAGCGACTGGATGAGCTGCATCTGGGAAAGTGCCACTCATGTGCTGCAGACCTTCCCTAGTTTGACCGCTGCTCCTGTTGACGTTCCCGAACCCGCATACGCAGCCCGACCGGCGCCATGGTTAGAGCTAAGTATTCGGCAGGATCTCTCTCATCTGAGGTGGCCACGCTCTTCAGGTCGAACTGGCCGAGTAGCATGGCCATTGCCATCTTGATCTCCAGCAGCGCCAGATAACGACCCGGGCAGATTCGTGGACCACCACCGAAGGGCATGGCTATGCGTTTGGCTGAGTCGGATCCGTGCACGCCGGCTGCAAGCCATCGCCGCGGCTCGAAGGCGTTGGGATTCGGGAAAAAACGTTCGTCTAGCGTGTCATGTCGGAGAACGAGCCAGACGATAGTACCGGCCTTGATTCGGACAT
This sequence comes from Variovorax sp. RA8, assembly GCF_901827175.1. Classification (NCBI taxonomy): domain Bacteria; kingdom Pseudomonadati; phylum Pseudomonadota; class Betaproteobacteria; order Burkholderiales; family Comamonadaceae; genus Variovorax; species Variovorax sp. RA8. The sequence continues at coordinate 59,426 of NZ_LR594663.1, forward strand.
CCCCGATCGTGGTATCACGCAGCGCTTCGTTCAGAATCGTCGGCGCGACGGGCTTCAGGCGCATGGCCTCGTTGGCACAGGCCTCAAGGTAGTCCAGCGACGCGATCGACTCCGGCGTCATTGACGACAGTTCGGCGAAAGTGCGCCGAACTTCATCTCGGCACTGCTCGAGTGCCGGCGGATTCTTGAACAGAAGCCAGATGAGCCAGGCAAGCGTATTGGCCGTGGTGTCTTCGCCAGCCAGCAGCATGGTGAAGACGTTGCCTGCAATCTCCGCGTCACTGACTGCACCCGATTCCCGCTCGGCGGCTGCAATCATGGCTTCCAGCAAGTTCGAAGGCCGATCGATCAACTCGGGGTTGCCCTTCATTCGCTTGCGCGCCGCCGCGATGAATCCCTGGACCGCGACATTGATAGCTGCCACGCTTTCTGGAAGGTGACGGTCCGCGTGAGATTTGAGATAGCGCCAATAGGGCAACGGCGCGAGCACCCGCCTGAAGATCGCGGGCAAGATCTGGTCCAGATGGTTCTGAATCACCTCCGAGCCACCCTCGAGCGTGTTGATCTCCGAGCCGAATGCCAGGCCCGCGACGCCATCAACGGTGTATCGCATCAGATCAGCGCGAAGATCGATCGAGTCGTCAGCAGCCGCGGCCGCCTGCCATCGGCGATGCAAGCGCCGGGTGACAGTCAATAGCGTTGGAAAGTAGGCCCTGACGTGGGTCGGATCGAATGCCGACATCACAAGTCTTCGCTGCCGTCGCCATGCGTCGCCGTTGGCGGCGAAAACGCCGGGCTCCATGCCCATCTCTCTTATCACTTGCTCGAGACGTACTGTTCGTCGGAATCCCTCCGGGCGATCTCGCAGCACGGTGATCAAGTTCTCGTGGTCAGTGACGCCGAGGAAATGTCGGCTGCCCAAACGGAACTTGAAGTATGGTCCGTAGCGCTGTGCCCAGGCTTCCACGTCCTGGTGCGCCCGGCCTTGATGCATCTGCAGTATGTTTCCCACGATCGGCAGACCGCGGGGGCCGGGTAAGTCAGCAAATTGTCGGATAGCACGCCCGACCGCGGGTGAGCTCTCGATCGCGGTTTGATTCGCCATTTCATCCTCCGGCGTTCGACCTCATCGACTATTGGACGACCAGCCTTGCAGAAGTGTCAACCAACGAATTGTGATCGCACTTTCACGTGCATAGGTTCAGAACCTTTCGCCGTGAGCGTACCGGCCCCACGGTACGAGCGCGTTGGCAACGGGTTATTTGGCGTCGGTCCTCTGGAAGGATCCGATCCCCGAGCACACCGTCTCGCCTCTCTTGAGCAGCACGCGAGCTCCACCTCCTCATGCACATCCGGGCCCAGCGTGAGGGCATGCGCAGCAGGGCAGGGGAGCGTTAGAAGAGATCGATATTTGATGGGACGCTCCCCGATAGGCTGGACTTTGCGGCAGCTGAGGAGCTCGCGCGAAGCGGCCGCGTCGTTCGGTGGGAGGACCAGTTCGAGGCCCTGCTCGCGAGCAAGTCTCTGACCCTGGCGTCTGTGCAGGCCGCGCTCAGCGGGATCTCGGGCCGCAGGGGCTTGGCGGCCTACCTGGCCCAGCGAAACCAGAAGGCGGCTCGATCCGTGCGCTGACCGCTGGCCGAGTCATGCGGGCGACCGGGAGGTAGAGGCCTACCTTCCGACTGGTCACCGCTTGAATTCGATTCTGACCTGGCGTAGATTCGGTGCCCACGGGGCCGCCGACTCCGATCGCCGCCCGCATGGCGAAGCCCGATGGGCATCGGCGTGACTACACATGATCTCTCAATCACGGCCACCTTCGGCGGCTTGGAGATGGATTGCGGGCGTCCCGGCTCCGAGCTGCGTACGTAGGATGCCATGACGATTGAACAGATCAAGAAGTTCGCCAAGAACCTGCAGCACCTGCTCCCAGAGTTCCTTAGCGCGCACCACCCCCTCTTCTCCCTTACAGACCTACAGCGACTGGTGGCGCAGATGGCGGGCTATTCCAATATGGAAGTAGCGACGGCCGCGCTCAAGCTCATGGCTGAGGAAGGTGGCGATGCGATTGGCAGCTTCTAACACTATCCCTGGATGGACATCGACCCAGGGGAGGTGCTCAGTACCATCAAATGCGGTGCGAAGGTCGGCATAGAGATGGCCGTCGTTGACATCGCGTCGGCAAATGCATGGTTCTGGAAGCGGCATGCAGCGTTCGACAAGGCTTATGGCAACGAGTGGCCTGCAGACCGCGTTGGACTACTTGCGATCGTATCGGCGGGGGAGGCGGGGGCCAGTTTCATTGACAAACTCGCGCGGGAAGACCGTGTGCCAAACGTAATAGAAAGCCTCACATACAAGTACGGAGAGATGTCGTTTTGCACACTAGCCAAAAGGTCGGGATCACCGTGAACTGGCTAAGCCGATGGGCAATCGACGATATCGCGGGCGCGTTGAAGACCATGGTGCGGCCGGTGTGTTCCGAGGCGCAGTTCAAAGCTTGTAGTGCCTTGATTGATGTTGTCGTTGCGGCTGTTGATGGCGATGCTGGATCGGAAGCGCTCGATGAAGATCGCCTTGAAGACGGCCCAGCGAGGATTTCCGTGCCTGCGTTGTCGTCGAAATTGCTATCACTCCTTGCACTTTCTGAAGGCGGATGAACGAAGAACTGGTTGGAGGGACTCGAAGCCGAGTTTGGCGATGCCGATGGGCCTGCATCGGCGTTGTTGGAGGAGTACTACGCAAAGGCCGATCTTCGTTCTCTGGCTCGGCCGTTGGAGAGTCTGCTTGTGCGACTGGCCGCTTTGGAGAACGGCTTTGAGCCCGCCACATCGCTTGGCTGCCGCGAGGGAATGGACGACGTCGATTTCTTTTCGTACGGGTCTGACTACGGCCTACGTTTCGTTTCAGTCGAGATGGGAAGAAATCGTCTCGACCACGTGATGGCGATGGCAGTTCTCTCGAAGTTCGCGGCAACCGTAAGGAGCGACCGCGGGCTGTTCTCCAAGGAAGCGTCCGAACCCTTGCAGGTGGTGTTGATTACTCGCTGACGGCCATATCCAGCATTGTGTTTCCAGCGATGTCGGTCGGGCGGTCGCCTGGCACGAAGGCGAGCTCCATTTCCCTTTCGCGCCGATCGTACCGGCGCGAGCGCTACGCCCGTCGAGGCTGGTTCAGGCGCGCTTGGGCGCGCAGACCCGGTGGTTCTTGCCGAGGAAGCGCTTCGAAGTCATCTCCGTGGGGAGCTTGAACATGCCGCACTTGAAGCACGACATCATGGATTCGGCGCGGGGCGTGTTGATGATCGAGCCGGAGGGCTTCTTCACGTAGCGCAGGCCGTCTTGGGAGAAAGTGGTGGGTTCTGACATTGGGGGCAGCATTTTACCCGCCAGACCAATTCTCCGCAGTGGCGTTATGTTGCGAGAAACAGAGGAACGCCCGGCCACCGGCGGGCCGGGGCGGCCGCTTAGGGCAAAGGCGAGCAAGGCCCCTGCGACCAATCCCACCACGAAGGGCAACGGAGACAACGTGGTGTAGTAGAGCCAGGCAAGATCGACAGATTGATCATCGACATCGCCCCGGCCAGGTGCCAGAGCGCTGGTTGATGCTGGTCATCGGGCGATCCCGAGGGCGGGTTCATGCCGATCAGGTAGGACTCAGTGCCGATGGGAGCATCGGTACCAGCATGGGATGAATGGCCTTCGTGCATGCGGACATTCTGACCTCGCGCCGCTCGCTTGCGCAAGGACACACGCCCCATTTCATGCGATGAACTCAGCGGAGGAGGGCGCGAAGACCACGGCAGGGCTGCAGGAGGAGAGTGCGGCGAATCGGTGGACGTGAAGGCGCGGCCAGCAATGCACTTGGATTGGCGGCCAGGGCGATATGTCGTGTGAATAGGTCTGGACGGAAACCGGGGTCATTGTGTAGCCCGGTGGAGGGCGGCTTGCGCCGTGCGCAGCTGGGACAATGCCGCCTTGAGTTTCAAGACCACCCTGTTTCAGGCGCTGGAGGCCGCCGCAACGGTTCATTGCAACGGGCACCAGGTCGTGAGCAAGATGCTGGACCAGGCACCGAAAGCGCTGCTGAAGCCCTACGTCGACTCGACAACGGCGCGACGCTGTACATCCACGATGCGGAGATCGTCATCGACGACGAAGGCCGCGCCTACAGCACCGCGTCAGAGTCAGATACGGAGCCGCTCGTCTGGAGCTTCCACGTAGTCCGCCCGCTTGCCGCGCACGACGTTCCCGCCATCGAGCGGCCGCCGCTCAACGTTGCGGAGGTGGTCGGCCGCCTCAAGGCAATGCGTTAGACATGCGCCACCGAGTTCACCGATCGTCACGATGACAAATGCTCTACTAATCATCCGCCGATCTGATCGAAAGAGGAGCTGCCGCGGACAGGGACATCGGATGTGATCGCCCATGGGCATGTTCCTTCGCTGGCGTGAGCCCACGGGCAGCATCAGTGAGGCGATCGCAGGATCTCAACAGGCCCGATCCCCGAGTACACCGTCTCGCCTGTCTTGAGTAGCACGACGGTCCACCGATCTCCCGGGGTGATCTTGTAGTCGCCGGGTTCAAACGCGAGCTCCATCGACTCATGCGCATCCGGGCCGAGCCATGAGGGCATGCGCAGCAGGGCAGGGGAGCGAGAGAACAGATCGATGGTGGACGTCATACACCGATCGTACCGGTGTGTCCGCCTGGGGGCATGAAATAGCCATGGACGCTCTCGCCGGCAAACCGGCTGCCGTTGGCGACCCATCCGTCACAATCCGCCAACCGCAGAAGGAGCGAGACCGTGGCGATGTCGCAGATGCGGCTGATCCAGTCCTTGGGCGAGGCAATGTCCTGGATCGAGCGGGAGATCTCCTGGGGAGTTGCCCCGACTGAGCTTCGGCACCTCTGCGGGCGCATCGGTGAGCTGTACGTCGCGATGATCACCAACGGGCAGATGGCCACGGAAGTGAACCAGCGCGGCTACGACCTTGTGAGCGCGATCAACGAACGGATCTCCGTCAAGACCACGGCGCAGAGCGGGCTTGATGGGCTCGTCTCGTTCAACCCAAATACGCTCGACCAGGTTGACCGGGTGTTTGTCCTGCGGATCAACACAGAGGAAATGCAGGTCGAGACCTTGCTGGACAAGCCGATTGCCGATGCGCGCCAGCTGATGAATGAAGATCGTGGGTCTGGCCGACTGAACATCCCGTTGCGACGCCTTGTGCCTAACCGCGGTGCGCCGCGGGAGACGTCACCCCTCGCTTCGGGGCATGCATCCGTGCGATGGACAGCGGGCACCGCGTCGCGTTGCTGATCGACACGCCTACGCCGGACACCATCTTCCGGGATCTGGAGCTCATGGTTCGCTCGGTCCAACAGGAAGGCGATCCTCGAGGAGATGTTGCGGGGCACTGTTACGGAGAGAGGCGAACTGGTCGTGCACGAGTCAGTGACGCCGAGGCTGTTGCACCCCAGACGGCGGCTATGGCGCGGTCTGCGATCCCGAGTCATTCGTCGCTGAGAGGAATTGGCAGCTCGCAACGCTGGAGCGACTTGCGAACGTTCTGCGAGTGCGATGAGCGTACCGAAAAACGAGAGGCTACATCGGGCGGCCAGCCACTTCCGGCCCATGAGCCGACGTTCGCTGGCGTCCTCCAGTTCCCCTCTCCTGTTCTAAGAGCTGGTCTGATGGAAGCGCGTGCGTACTGAGCTCCTACCGGGCAACAACCGGCCGCCAGAACCAGACATTGATCGCCGCACAATCGAGACGCTCGCCGCTTGGGTGAGTGCAAGCACCATCCACAGGCTCGCCGGCCGATAAGCAGCCGTCCATGCTCCTTTGCCGGCGGTTGCCTGGTCGCCGGTGCCGTCAGTGCTTTCCCGCAAGCTGCCGCGCAGTGTGGAGGCGCTGCGCTAGACTCGCGCCACGGTGAAAGAGACACACCAATCCATCATCCTGCAAGGCGATTTCGGCAGGTTGACGCTCAACATGACTGCCCGCAGTCTGGTCGAGCACGCCCACTCGGAATACAACTTCATCTTCAAGCTGGGCGGCGGCGATACCGGCTTTCGCGTTGGCGGCCACGAGTTGCAGCTGACGGACACGTGCGCCATCCTGGTCAACCCCTGGGAGCCGCACGCCAAGCTCCCGAGCACGGGCGAACCGACCCTGGCCCTGACGGTGCTGTTCACGCCGGCCTGGCTGGGCGCCACGCTGGGGCTTGCGAGGACTCCGCGCGCCAAGCTCTTTCCACAGCCGGGCGTGGCGCTGACCCCCGAGGTGCAGCAGCAGATGTCGCGCGTCGCGATCAGCATGACGGCTGGCTTCGAGCTGAGCGAGACGGATCGCGAGCCGCTGCTGCGCGACCTGGCCCGCGCGGTGGCCGGCGCCTACGCCGACGAAACGTTCTCGCGCCTGTCGCTGCTGGCGGAGCGGCCGATGGATGCGCGCGTGATACGGGCCGTCAGGTTGCTGCGGGACCTCGCGGCGGACAACCCCAGCCTTGACGACATCGCGGCGAGCGTCGGCCTGTCGCGTTCGCGCTTTTTCGAGCAGTTCAAGAACTGCGTCGGGGTCTCGCCCCAGCAGTACCTCGACTGGGAGCGGATGAAGATCGCCACCCGCAAGTTGGCCGATCCCGGCGCCAGCGTCGCCCAGGTCTCGGACGACCTTGGTTTTTCGGCGCCCAGCCATTTCGCCCGCTTCTTCTCGCAGCACATCGGCCTGCCGCCAAGCGATTTCAGGCGCGGCATGCTGGGCGGCGCTGGCGAGCCCGACGCGTGACTCAGTTGGCGTAGTTGCCGGTCTGCTCGACCACCGTGCGCCACTGCGCCGTCTCGCTGCGCATGCGTGCCAGAGTCTCAGCCGCTGATGCCTTGCCCGATGCCGGCACGACGCCCAGCGCCTCCAGCCTGGCGATCGTTTCGGGGGCCGTCAGCGCCGACGCCAGCTGCGCCGACAACATCTGCAACACGTCCGGCGGCGTCCCCGCCGGCGCGAACAGCCCGTACCACATACCGGCGTCGTAACCCGGCACAGTTTCGGCCACCGTCGCGACACCAGGCAACCGCGCCGAGCGGCGCGCGCTGGCCAGCGCGAGCGCGCGGATCTTGCCATCGCGGATCAGCGGCAGCATCTGCGGCAGCGGGCCGGCGGACAGGTCGATGCGCCCGCTGATCAGGTCCTGCATGGCGTCGCTCGGGCCCTTGTAGGTGACCATGGTCACGGCGGCGCCGGTGCGCACCTTGAACAGGTCCATCGTGAGGCTGGTGGTACTGCCGAAGTTGACGGCCTGCGGATGTGCCTTGGCATAAGCGACGAACTCCGGCAGGCTGGCGAACGGCGCGCGCGGCGAGGCTACGATGACGATATCGGAATCGCCCAGCTCGGCGACCGGCACGAAATCGCGCTCCAGGTTGTAGGGCAGGCGGCGATAGAACGCCGCATTGGCGGCCTGCACGCCGCTGAGGATGCCCAGCGTGTAGCCGTCGGGCGCGGCCTTGGCGAGTACGTCGGCGCCGATGTTGCCCGCGGCGCCGGTGCGGTTTTCCACCACCACCGGCTGCTTGAGCCGTGGCGCCAGTGCGTCGGCGACGGTACGCGCCAGCGTGTCCTGCGTGCCGCCGGCGGGGAACGGAACGATGATCCGCACCACGCGGGAGGGGAAGGTGTCGGCGTGGCCGGCCAGCGGCGTCGTGAGCGCCGCGATGGCGGCAAGGCCGCAGGCGGCGGAGCGGGAGAGGAAGCTGGAACGGCGCATCGAAAGGACTCCGGAGGTGGCAGGGGTCGGGCAGTCTAGGAAGTGGCGCCAGGAAGCCGCCAACCTTCCAGTGCGCTCACCTACCCGATCGTCCGGAAATTGCGCGCCCGACATTGTCGGACGATCCGGTAGGTCGCCGGAGCCCTGGGTTGCCGTGCATGGGCCGGCCGCGCCGACACTGCCCTGGCGGCGCGCCGATCCCGGCGCGCCTTCTACCGAACCAGAGGACGACAACCATGTTCCAGTACTTCCCCGGCAACTACACCTGGTCGCTCGCCGTGATGCGCGCCATGGCCAGCGGCGCCCAGCTGGGCGAGATCGACTGGGCCTGCAAGGACCTGCACGCCGCCGCCAGGGCCGTCCCGGGCGGCGACAACGAGGCCTGGCACCAGGCCTGGCTGCGGCTCGCGCAGCAGGTCGACGGCATCGCCACGGACGCCGCTGCCGCCGGAAACCGCGTCACGGCGGCCAACCACTTTCTGCGCGCCTCGCTCTATTACCAGTGGGCCGAGGCCTTCCTGCCGCCGGCCGACCCGCGCTGCGAGCCCGCTTTCGCCCGCCACCTGGACACCTTCTCGCTGGCGGCCGAACTGCACCGCGCGAAAATCGAGATCGTCGACATCCCGTTCGATGGCAAGACGCTCTACGCGTATTTCGTCCCCGCCGTGGCGCCAGCCGCGCGCAAGGCGCCGACCGTGGTGCTGTCCGACGGCCTGGACGGCACCAAGGAGGAGATGGTCTACGCCGCACTGGCGCTGGCCGAACGCGGGATGAACTGCCTGGCGATCGACCATCCCGGCCAGGGCGCAACGCTGCGGCTGGCCGGCCTGAAAGCGCGGCACGACTCGGAAGTGGCCTCCGCCGCGGCAATCGACTACCTGGGCACGCGCGCCGACGTCGACCCGCAACGCATCGGCATCTTCGCGGCCAGCATGGGCGGCTACTACGCGCCGCGCGCCGCAGCCTACGAGAAGCGGTTCAAGGCCTGCGTCGCCTGGGGTGCGGTCTATGACTACCGCCGGGTCTGGGCGCGCCGCTTCAAGGCCGTCGACGGCCAGGCGCTGGCGATCGACACCAAGGCGGCGCTGGGCACGACCAGCCAGCACATCCTTCACATCCTGGGCGTGCAGAGTTTCGACGAGGCGCTGCGCTACCTGGAGCCCTTCACCATGAAGGACGCCGCGCCGCTGATCGACTGCGACATCCTGCTGGTACACGGCGAGGACGACAAGCAGACGCCGGTGGAGGACATGGAAGAGCTCTACGCCGCGATCGGCACCCCGAACAAGGAAAAGCGCATCTACACCCATGCCGAAGGCGGCGCCGCCCACGTCCAGCTCGATCGGCCCGACCCGGCCCTGAGCCTGATCTGCGACTGGCTGGCCCGCAAGCTGTAAGAGCAGCACGCGATCCAAGGAGACAACAAAGATGGACACATCCCGGAGAAACACACTCAGCATGATGATGGTGGGCACGGCCCTGGCCGCCGGCTGGCAGCCACCTGCGAGTGCGGACAGCTGGCCGGCCAGACCGCTGCACGTGCTGGTGCCCTACACCGCCGGTGGTGGCACCGACCAGCTGACCCGGCTGGTCGCCGAGCAGATGGCGACACGTCTCCAGCAGCCGGTGGTGGTGGACAACAAGCCGGGCGCCAACGGCGTCATTGCGACCGAGCAGGCAACCAAGTCGGCGCCCGACGGCTATACGCTGCTGGTGGGCGTGCCTTCCACCATAGCAATCAACCCGCACCTGTACAAGCTGAACTACGACGGACTGCGGGATGTGCAGGCGCTGGCGCAGATTGCCATCGCGCACTTTGTGCTGGTGACAGCGAGCGGCTCAGGCATCGCGAGCCTGCGGGACCTGCTGGCTGCAGCCCGGGCCAACCCGGGCAAGTACAGCTACGCCTCCTACGGCAACGGCTCGGCGCCGCACCTGGCCGGCGTGATGCTCAAGAGCCTGGGCGGCGCAGAGCTGACGCACATTCCCTACAAGGGCGCCACCCAGGCGCTGCCGGACGTGATCTCGGGCCGGGTCTCCTGCATGTTCGACGTGGTGACCAACGTGCTGCCGCACATCCGATCCGGCCGCCTGCGCGCCCTCGCCGCCGCCGGCCACCATGCGCCGCCGCAACTGCCGGGTCTGGCGACGGTGCAAAGCGCCATCCCGAAGTTCGCGGTCGAAGGCTGGGTGGGGTTGTTCATCCCGGCCGGCATTCCGGCAGCCGTCGCGCGCCGGCTCGAAGACGAAGCCGTCGCCGCCGCGCGCACGCCGCAGCTGCGACAAAGGTTGGTGGACGCCGGCTTCGAAGTGACGGGCCTGGGCGCCGAGGCGTTCGGCCGCATCGTGCGAAGCGACTATGTGAACTACGCCAGGGCCGTGCAGGCCGCGGGCCTGACCAACGAATGAAGGAACTGCCATGCTCGTGATCGATGTGCCAACCACTGGCGGGGCTGAAGCGCTCACCGCGTTCGACCGGCCGGTGCCCTCCCCGCGTGACGGCGAAGTGCTGATCCAGGTCGAGGCAGCGGGCGTCAATCGCCCCGACCTGATGCAGCGCGCCGGCATCTATCCCATGCCGCCCGGCGCGCCCACGGTGCCTGGGCTGGAAGTCGCCGGGCGCGTCGCCGCGGTCGGCGCCGGCGTTAGCGGCTGGAAGGTCGGCGACAAGGTCTGCGCCATCCTGATCGGCGGCGGCTATGCCGACTACTGTCTTGCGCCGCAGGGCCAGTGCATGGCGATTCCCGCGGGCCTGTCCAGCGTGGAAGCCGCCAGCCTACCCGAGGCCGCCTTCACCGCCTGGAGTGCGCTGCTCGAGCGCGGCCAGTTGCGGGCCGGCGAGTGGCTGCTGGTGCATGGCGGCACCAGCGGCGTCGGTTCGCTTGCGATCCAGTGGGCCAAGCAGCTGGGCGCGCGGGTGATCACCACTGCCGGCAGCGACGAGAAATGCCGCTATGCATTGAGCCTGGGGGCCGACGAAGCGATCAACTACCGCACCGCGGTCTTCGAGGACGTGGTGCTGGACAAGACGGGCGGCCGCGGCGTCGACTTGATCCTGGACATGGTGGGAGGTCCCTACTTCCCGCGCAACCTGGCCTGTCTTGCAAACGATGGCCGCGTGGTTTATATCGCACACCCGCTGGGCCGGGAACTGGCGGTGGACATCGGCAAGGTGATGCTCAAGCGGGCCCACATCACCGGCACCACGCTGCGCCACCGCACGCTCGAGCAGAAGGACATGATCGCCCGCGAACTCGAGGCGACGCTCTGGCCGGCGCTGGCGGCAGGCAAGGTGCGGCCCGTGGTCAACCGCGTGTTCCGCCTCGCGGACGCCGCGGACGCGCACCGCTATCTCGAGCAGGGCGACAACATGGGCAAGATCGTCCTCACAACGGAAGGGGCATGATGGCTGCTGACAACGCGCCGGCGATCGGCCACGAGGTGATCGGCGATGGTCCCGGCAACGTGCTGGTGCTGCACGGCTGGTTTGGCGACCATGGCATCTGGGCGCCCACGTATCCGTTCCTCGACCGCGCACGGTTTTCCTACGCCTTCATGGACGTGCGCGGCTACGGCGATTCACGCGCGCTCGCCGGCGAGTACACGATGGCGGAGATTGCAGCCGACGCCCTGGCCCTGGCCGACGGCTTGGGGTGGGAGCGCTTCAGCGTGGTCGGCCATTCGATGGGCGGCATGGCGGCGCAGCGGCTAGCCGTCGCCGCGCCAACGCGCGTCACCGCGCTGGTGGGCGTCACGCCGGTCCCGGCCAGCGGCGTGCCGTTTCCGCCGGAGATCCGCGCGCTGTTCCAGGCTGCGCGCAGCGACGACCAGGCCGCGCTAGCGGTGATCGATGCATCGCTCGGCCACGGCCTGGTGCCGGCGGTTGGCCGGCATGTGCTGGCCCACGCCCGGCGCACCGCTACTGCGGCCGCCTTCTCGGCCTACCTCGACGCCTTCTCGCGGACCGAATTCTCAGCGCAGGCCAGGGGCCTGTCCATACAGATGCTGGTGCTGGTCGGCGCGAACGATGGCGGGGTGAGCGAGGAATTCGTGCGCGCCACATTCCCGGCCCTGTACCCCCAGGCACGCATCGAGGTGCTGGGCAACGCCGGCCATTACCCGATGATCGAAGTGCCACTCCGGCTCGTCACCGCGATCGAAACCTTCCTAGGAACCCACGCATGAAGCTTTCCAGCCTGAAGACCGGCGGCCGCGACGGCACGCTGGTGGTCGTCTCCCGCGACCTCGCCCGCGCCGTCCGCGTGCCGCACATCGCAACCACGCTGCAGCAGGCGATCGAAGACTGGGGCCGCAGCGCTGCGCTGCTCGCCGCCGTGTTCGATCGACTGCAGGCCGGACGCTGCGAAGAGGCATTCGATCTTGACGTCGCGCAGCTGGCGAGTCCGCTGCCGCGGGCCTTCCAGTTCCTCGACGGCTCGGTCTACCTGCACCACATGGAAAAGGCCCGCAAGGCTCGCGGCGCGGCCATGCCACCCAACCACACGACCGATCCGGTGATGTACCAGGGGCTGTCAGATGCGTTCCGAGGGCCGCGCGAGCCGATGTGCTTTCCCGACGAGGGCCTGGACATCGACTACGAGGCCGAGATCGCCGTCGTGACCGACGACGTCCCGATGGGCACGCCGGTCGATGGCGCCTCGGGCCACGTCAAGCTGGTGATGCTGCTGAACGACTACACGCTGCGCGCGCTGACCAAGAGCGAGCTGCCCAAGGGCTTCGGCTTCCTTCAGGCCAAGCCGACCAGCGCGTTCTCACCGGTGGCGGTCACGCCCGATGAACTGGGAAGCGCGTGGGACGGCGCGAAGTTCCACCTCACCGTGACCTCCAGCGTCAACGACCGGCCAATGGGCCGGCCCGATGCCGGCAAGGACATGTTCTTCACCTACCCGCAGCTCATTGCACATGCCGCGGCGACACGGGACCTGGCGGCCGGCACCATCATCGGCGCCGGCTCGATCTCCAACCAGGACGAGGATGCGGGCTTCGGCTGCATCGCCGAAGCCCGCATCCACGAAGAGATCGCGCACGGCAAGGCCCGCACGCCGTGGCTGCGCTTCGGCGACAGCGTCCGGATCGAAGCCTTCGACGCCGCCGGCGCGAGCATCTTCGGCGCCATCGACCAGCGCATCGAGCGCGCGCCGGCCCCATGACCCACCAGGACAAACCAATGCTTTGCAAGAAACTCCACCACGCGGCCTTCCGCTGCGTCGACGCCGAGGAAACGGTCCGCTTCTACACGCAGATGCTGGGGCTGAAGTTCAGCCACGCCATGGGTGAGGACCACGTGCCGTCCACCGGCCAGTACAGCCCGCATCTGCACATCTTCTTCGAGATGGAGGACGGCAGTTCAATCGCGTTCTTCGAATGCCCGCGAGATCCGGGCAACATGCGCGACCTGGAGTCGCCCGCCTGGATCCAGCACTTCGCCTTCGAGGTGGAGAGCATGGACGTCCTGCTGCGGTCCAGGGACGAGTTGCAGGCCAATGGGATCGACGTGATTGGCCCGACCAACCACGACGATTTCATCACGTCGATCTATTTCCACGACCCGTCCGGCCACCGGCTGGAGCTCACCGTGCGCACCTGCGGGCCCGAGCGCCTGATGACGTTCGAGCAGGAGGCGCCGGCCGTGCTGGCCCTGTGGAGCAGGACCCACGACTGGTCGCAGCGCAAGAGCCTGTTCGGAGGCGAGACCGGCTACACCCGCAAGGAATGAAACGTCGGCCCCTTTTTCTTTGATACTCCGCCGCTCGCATGTTGCTGTCCAGTACGGGTACTGCGGAGCGCGCCGAAGCGGCGGCGTGGATAGCGGGTTCAGCAGCCCCCGACCGCTTCCTCAGAGATCGCAACTCAGGCCCTTGCGGCCGCACCGGCGGCAAGGGATGTACAGGCAACGGTCGAACTACACCATCACTTTCCAATCCCGCATGACATCTAGGTCTCTGCAGCGATAGCGGCGACACGCCATGGCGGCCGCACCAAGTCCGCGCCACGCGCGTGGTCGCGGACCCCTCCGACATCACCGATCTGTGCCACCCGCGCAGACGCCCCGTCAGGGTGCAGGCGGACCGGGCAATCGCGACATCAGGCGTTTGCATTTCCCGCTGGAAATCGTGCGTGCGCTGGTACGCGGCCTATCCGCTGAGCCTGCGGCACTTGGAGGAGATGATGGCGGAGCGCGGCGTCCTCGTCAGTTCCCATCCTACGGGGGGCGCCTTCGTTCGTGCCCGACGAGCCGTCGTCATCTGTTGGATCGGTGGTAGGGGCCGGTTCCGGATAGGCGGACCTGTAGCCTCCAACACGAAGCCGCCACGCCGTCCGAAGGGATGTATTGCGTGCCGGCGATGCGGACGCGTGTCGTCTTACGTGTGGCACTCAATTGATCGTCGGGCAAGATGCCACGCATCAGCGATGCATGAACCTCTCGCAGGCCGTCCAGCCCGGATTCGACGATGTTCTGCGCGTCCGTGAGGATGATCGTGGGGGCGTCCCGAAGATTCACAAGCATTTGCGCATCCAGGAAGCTCTTGCCACCGGCAGTCCGACCCATCTTCAGGAGAGTGATCGTGTCTGCTCGGGAATAGGTGTTCCCTTCGATCTGAGCCGACGTGTAGGCGAAGTCGATCGCCGATTCTTCCTTCCGCCTTGGATTTCTCAGCAGCGAACGGAGGGGGTTGGCTTGAGCACAGCGACTCAGCTCCTGCAACTCCTCGTCACGGAAGACGTCTATGTTCGCAAGGCCCGAGGGGAGATAACCGTGGTCATTCGCTTTCAGTTTATAGGGCTGGATACACGCAGGATCGTGAGAGCGCGCTCATTTCGTTGATCTCTTGGGACGCGCCGGAGAGGTGGCTTGGCGATCTCCGCCGCGCGGGCCTTCTGCTCTTTGGCGAGATTCGCAGCAGCTTAGCGCGCGGCCACCCGCTCACGGTCGACGTCAGCCAGTAGCCGGCGCTCGTGGGCAACATGGCGCTGCTCGGCTTCCCTCGCGTCACGCTGCGCCGCGCCCAGTTCCATTGCCGCCTTCTAGCGCAGGGCTTCCTTGCTGCCCACTGCTTCGTCGAACGCCTTGCGCAGGCGCCGCACCTCGGCTTCGAAGTCGCTTAGAAGGTGAGCGGATGCCTGCTGCTGCGTGTGCATCGAGGAGAGGGCGCCGGTCGCCTTGCTTGGGATAGAAGCCTGAAGGATGGCGCGCTTCGTTTCAAGCCCGCGATCGGCTTTAGCCCATCAATGCGGGGTGGCCCCGCGGAGGCGATCAAACACAGGTCCAACGCCGGCTCGACCATTGGTCATTCCGAGGGCTTCTTGCCTCGCGCCGCCCGGCCGGCTGGAGCTTCCCCGGCAGTCTCAGGCTCTGCCCGTCTCTCAGCCTGTCCCGCCTCGAGTCGGCGCAACTCGGCCACTGTCGTCGCCCGCTCGTCGCGCAATCGGGCAATTTCGCGCTCGGCCTGCTCTTCCTGGCGCCGCAGCCGATCGCCAAGACCTTTGCGCGCTGCTCTGCCCCGGCGGCCCGCTCGCGAAGGGTCGCAAGCTCTACTCGCATCTCCTGCTGCTCTTTCGACCAGGCGGCCGCCGCCTCGCGGTGCGCGGCCTTCTCTGCCTGGAGGGCCTGCTTTGCCGCCGCATGGGCGGAACGTGCTGCCTCGTGATCGGCCGCCCGGGCTTTCTGCTCCTTTGTGAGATCCGCGGCGGCTTGGCGCGCGGCCACCCGCTCACGGTCGACGTCGGCCAGCAGCCGGCGCTCGTGCGCCACGTGGCGCTGCTCGGCTTCCTTCGCATCACGCTGCGCAGCGGCCAGTTCTATGGCTGCCTTCTCGCGCAGGGCTTCCTTGCTGGCCACGGTCTCGTCGAACGCCTTGCGCAGGCGCCGCACCTCGGCTTCGGAGTCGCTGAGAAGGCGAGCCGATTCTTGCTGCTGCGTGTGCATCTGGGCTTCGATCGCAGCGACTGCCTGCCGGGAGGACGCCAGTGCCTCGTCGACCGCCACGCGGGCCTGCTCGAAGGATGCCTCGCGCTGGGCGAGATCCGATTCATTCCGGGCGAGCGCCTCTCGCTGCACTCGTTCTCGCGTCTAGCTGCCTCGGTCTTTTGGACCTGCACCTGGTTGGCCTCGCGGCGGGCGGTCTCCCAGAAGAGCTTGGCAGCCTGGACGATGCCAAGGGGCTGAGGAGCGTGGTGCGTGACGACGACCGTTGGCCCGTCGAAAGGTTCGGCCAGCTTGTCGGCGAGCCACTTTCGCTCACTGAGGTGAAGAGTGGCCGTGTCCTCCGGAGCCAGGCGGCGCTTCTCTCGCTTGACGGCGCCACGACGGCTTACGGGCTCACCCAATCGGATGCGCCTGTAGTCATTCATGCTCGACCGTGCGGCCTCCATCGCACGAGGAACGTCGCTCACGGTGCCCTCGTCGGTCTCGATGGCCAGCGCAAAGTCGGTCCAGAGCGTAGATCCGAGGAACCGGACACCCTGCAGCACGACTTCGCGGGAGTTCAGCGCATGGACGTTGCCAGAGGCGGCACGGTGCATGTCCCCGAGCGTCGTTTCCATCACGCCGCCGTAGAACTCATGGTTGCCGGGCACGAAGACGATGGGCGTCTGCTCACCGAAGTTGCTGGGCCGCTGTGCCCAGCGAAGCGCTTTGGCCGCCGTCGCCGCGATGTCCCCGGCCAGGATCACGGCGTCGACCTCGACCTCTGGCACGCGGAAGGTGCCGAACTCGAGGTGCAGGTCTGAGAGGACGAGGAGCTTCATTTCGCTACCAGCTTACGGGAGCCGCCCGTGATCGCGCTAGGGCAGCGGCGCCCGGAGCCTTGGGAAGGGGAGGGGTAGCATTCGGGTGATCCCGTCCTTCGAAGCCTACAGTTGTCATCGTTCAAGACCCAGGCGCTGCTACGGCGCGTCGCCGCCACGTCAGGCCCGGAGCGTTCGTTCTGGAAGGCCGTCGGCGCGCTGGCGCAGGAGCCCAGAGCAAACTGGGGCCTTGATCTCCATTCGGGACGGCAGCCTTTGGCGACCGATGCATTCGTCTACCTGGTCGACACGGGCAATCTTTGGGTCGCGGCCGCGGCGATCTTGCCGGCGCAGCTGGCGTCACTGAGGGACGAGGTCGATGAAGCCCGCAGCACCGCTTTGCGCGCCCTCGCTGCAGCGGCCATGGCCCGAGCCAGCCAGGCGGCTCAGCCGAAGGCGGGATCGATGGCGTTGCCGGAGACGTTGCAGGCGTTCGCTGCAGGCCTGCGCGCGATCGCCGCGGCCGAGCAGTCACCGGAGCTCGACAACCACCATTGGATCCTGCTGCTGTACCGTCTGATCGACGGCGAGGTGCTCGCTGGGTTTGGCCACATCGATGACCCGGTCCCCGGCATGCTCGAACGCGAGATGCTGGTCGAGTACGTGGGGACTATGGTCGAGATGGATGTCGCCTCGGATGGCACCATCATCAATGCGGCTGTGAGACAGGCACGGGGGGTGCAGTTGGCGCCCGCCCTGCGTCACCTCGCCGCGGGCGGCTTCTAGCATGGAGGATCTCCGCGCTCTGACCCGCCGCTTCCCCCGGGCGGGCCGCGTCGATTCCATTCATCTCCGTCCCTCCCGGCGCGCTCCGACAATTTCGGTGGGCCAAGTCATGGCCCTCGTCGATCAAGGGCTCGAAGGAGACCACAGCTCCAGCGGCCGCGCTGGTGGCCGCCGGCAGATCACTCTGATCCAAGCCGAGCATCTGCCGGTCGTGGCCGCGCTTGCGGAACTGCCTCAGCTGGACCCGGCCTTGCTTCGACGCAACTTGGTGATTTCGGGTCTGAACTTGACGGCAGCACGTTCCCTCTTTCGGGATCAGCCTCTCGAAGTGGCGATTGGGGACGAGATCCGCCTGGAGATCACTGGACCTTGCGAGCCGTGTTCTCGGATGGAGGAGGTGCTCGGGCCGGGCGGCTACAACCTGATGCGAGGGCATGGAGGGTTTACGGCGCGGGTGCTACAAGGCGGAACGTTGCGCGTCGGCGACCAAGTGATCTGCCGGCTTGCTGCTGAGCCGTGAGTTCGGGTCGAGGGCGGCTTAGCGCGCCGAAGACGACACGTACCGGACACCGTTGCGCCGCCAGCCTTCACAACCTTTAGCAATGGAATAGGAGCCGCCCATGGCGATGTCGCAGATGCAGCTGATCCAGTCGTTGGGCGAGGCAAGTCCCGGTTCGAGCGGGAGATCTCCTGGGGAGTTGCCCCGAGGACAAGAAAGCTCTGTCCTCCGGCGATTCAGGGCGAAAAGGAGGGCACGGGAGGTCCGTAGAGCCGTGCTCTGTCTAGTCGACCACATTTCACGTCTCCCGGGAGCACGAACGAACAGCCGCTCCGGAGAAATCTGTACAGCCGGTTAGGGCCGAGGCTGTGTAGAAACGCGCAGCGTTGTCACGCCGGGCGGTTCGTCTACCGAGTTCACCCAGTGTTCTGGTGCGTCAGAACCCGTATTCCAGGCCTCGTGACGTCCGTTGTGTACGCGCACGAAGACACACCGGGGCTCATGCCCCCGCCAGCCGCATCGCCTTCATCGTTCTGGCAATACCCAGCACACTCATCACCCGCTTCAGGTTGTAAGCCAACACGTGAAGACTCATCTCGGTGCCGACGTGCTCCATGGTCTTCATCAAGAAATGCGTCGAACCCATCCAGTACTTCAGCGTTCCGAACACATGTTCGATGGTGGATCGTCGAAGTGTCATCGCATCGAGCTTGCGATCCAGCCGTCGTTGAACGCGTTCCAGCACTTCCTCATGTTCCCAGCGACGAATGCGGCGGTAGTCGCCAGTTGTGCATTTTCATCGCGCAGCGTGGGCACGCACTGGTCCAGTAAACGCCAGCCTTGAGACCGCTCTTCTCAAGCGTGCTGTACCGATAGATTGCCCGCTCCCCTGCTGGGCACTGGTACTCGTCAGCGCTGGCGATATAGATGAAGTCGGTCTTGTCGAAGCGCCCCTCAGCCTTGGCATTCGATGTCATCGGCTTGGGCACGAAGGTCGTGATGCCGGCGTCCTCGCAGGCCTTGAGTTCCGTGCCGCTGAAGTAGCCACGGTCGGCGAACGCCTGCACCTTGCTCCTGCCCATCGCTTCGCGCGCGGCCAGCGCCATCTTGCTTAGCTGGGCTCGGTCATTGCCGACGTTCGTCACTTCGTGCGCAACGATCAGGTGGTGCTTGCGGTCCACAGCTGTCTGGACGTTGTAGCCCACTAAGCCTGTGCTCTTGCCTTGCTGGAGCATCGAGCGGGCGTCGGGATCCGTCAGCGAGCGCTGTTGGCCCGGTTCGCTCTTCAGCTGCTCCTTGGTCTCGTCCAGTTGCCGCATTTGCTCGCGCAGTTTGCTGATCTTCTCCTGCAGCCGTTCTGCCTTTGCTCCCAACTCGGCAGGTTGCGTCCGGTCCGCCGTCTCCAAGGCATCCAGGTAGCGCTGAATGCTTTGCTCGATCTGTTCCTTGCGCGCGTCGATCTTCCCAGGCGAGAAGTTTCGGTCTCGACTGTTCACCGCCTTGAACTTGCTACCGTCGATGGCCACGACGCCTTGGGAGAAGAGCTTGAGCTGGCGGCACAGAACGATGAAGCGTCGGCAAACGTTGCGGATCCCAGCGCCATTGCTGCGCCTGAAGTCGGCAATGGTCTTGAAGTCCGGTGCGAGCCGGCCTGTAAGCCACATCAGTTCGACGTTGCGTTGCGCTTCACGCTCCAGGCGTCGGCTGGACTGGATGCGGTTGAGGTATCCGTAGATGTAGAGCTTGAGAAGCACCGCCGGGTGGTAGGACGGGCGTCCGGTCGTTGCGGGATCTGCACCGTCGAAGCCGAGTGTTTGCAGATCCAATTCGTTCACGAAGGCATCGACGATGCGCACCGGGTTGTCTTCACCAACATAGTCATCGAGACACTCTGGCATCAGCGTGACCTGCTGTCGGTCCGCGCCTTCGATGAATCGCTTCATGGGCCACCTCGCTCAAAACGGGTTGACTCAATATAGACGACGGATCGACGTTTTCACACAGCCTCGGCCCATAGCGGCTGTACGCGACCGCTCCAAAGCGGCCGTTCAGGCTGGAGGTGCGAATGTGCGGAAAGCGACCCCTGGTCAACCCCTCGACTCCAAGCTGCTTCAACATGAGCGCGCTACTTCATGCCTGAGACACCCTTCTTCTGTAGTGGCCGTTGACGAGCCATCTGAGCCCTACTGGCTCTGGCGTAAGCGAAGGCCTCCTCGCGGCGAACATCACGTAACCCGCGCCGCAATGCGCCGATAGGCTTCGCCGAGATCGGCTGCCGCGCGCCGGACCTGCGGGAGATAGGCCAAACATCGATCAAGGCTGAGTCGCGCCATGGGAGCGTGGACGGCCACCGCTCCCATGACGCTGCCGTTCAAGCCATAGACTGGCACGGCGAGCGAGATGAGGCCTGCCAGATAGCCTTCATCGTCGGTCGACACCCGCGACCTGCGGATCTTCTGGAGTTCGGCCTCCAGCTTCGTCGGGTCCGTAATCGTCTTTGGTGTGAAGCGCGGAATGGGCGCAGCAGTCAACAGGCGCCTGCGCTGCAGGGCGGGCATCTGGCTGAGGTACAGCTTGCCGCTGGAGGTGCAGAACAGGGGCGTCACGGAACCCGGCTGCAGATGAAGCCTCAGCGGCCATTCCGACTCTACCCGGTCGACGTAAAGCACGGCGCCGTTGTGAAAGGTCGTGAAGTTGCAGGTCTCGCCGATCTGCGAGACAAGCGTGCGCAAGATTGCGTGACGCGTCGCCCGGAACGAACCGTTGGACATCAGGTTCAGCGATATCGCATTGAGGCGCGGGCCGGTCGAGAAGCCGGCGCCTTTGGGCTCTCTGAGCAGAACGCCGGCCTCGCACAACTCGTCGAGCAGCCGGTAAGCCGTCGCTTTCGACATGCCGGTCGACGCGATGATCGTGTTCAACCCCAGGGGGAGCGGCGACTTCGCTATCGCTTCGATCACGTCCAGCGCACGCAGGCTGCCGCCGCTCATGAGACGGCCTTCCGATAAGTGGCATCGACCGCAAGCGTATGGGAAGGACCCGAAGTTCTCATTTTTGAGACCTCTATATCGAGATTACCGAGAAACCCTAGCATTCATCTTCGTTGTCGACAACTACATTGAATTGGCCAGAGCGCTGCTGCTACCGGCGGCATCCCACCCACCATCCATTCGTTCAATGCGCATGACTGTCGAGATCCACCACCTTCTCTTTGACAACCTTCCTCCTGTTTCGCGTGGACAGGGCATCGTCAACTATCCGATCGCCACCAAGAAGCAGGGCGCGGTGAACATCCACTCGGGCATCACCCGCTTGCCGGCCGGCGGCGTCGTGCCTGCGCACTCCCACAATGCAGAGGAGCAGGTGACAGTCCTGGAGGGCCGCCTGAGAATCGTGCTGAACGGCGTTCCGCACGATTGCGGTCCTTACGACTCCACCTTCATCTCGGCCGGCGTGGTGCACGAGTTCAGCGCCATTGGCGAAGAACCGGCGGTCGCCATGGTGATCTACGGAAGTGCGAACGTGAACCGGACCTTCGCCGAAACAGGCGAGACGGTCGTTCTCGGCTCAGATGCGGACAAGTTCCCGCCTGACCCAGCACGGCTGGGCTGAAGATCTGCCATGAATCGCAGCGAAGAATCTCGCTCGCGCAGTCACTCGCGGCAACGTCGCGAGGGCGGCCTCTACAGCTACCTGGCCACACCCTTCGATGCCGCGGGCAATCTGTGCGTCGACGTGCTTGCGGACTACACGGCAGCCGTCATGCGAACGGGAGTGGCTGGCGTCACCTGCGTCGCCAGTACCTGCGAAGGTCCTTACCTCAGCGATGCGGAGCGGTTCAGGGTGATGGACGTGGTGGGCAAGACAGTGGCAGGGCGCATTGGCCTGAACATCGGCATCGGCGCCTTGTCGACGCGCCAGGCAATCGACCACGCCAAGCGCGCACAGGACGCCGGCGCAACAAGCCTCATGCTGGAGATGCAGCAGTACTACCCGGTGAGCTTCGAGGCTGCGAGGAAGCACTACGAGGCTGTCGCGGCGGCAGTGCCTGTGCCCATCCGCCTGTACAACCTGCCGCTGCCTACGCGATTTGATTTCATGCCCGGGACAATCGCCGCCATGGAGGACATCGCCGCCATCACCTCGGTGAAAGAAGCCTCGGGCGATGTCACGCGGCTGCGGGACATCCGGGCGCTCTGCGGTGATCGTTTCCGGCTGTTCTGCGGTTTTCACTTCCAGGTCTTGGATGGCTATCGGATGGGCGCGGATGGCTGGGAAGTGATGACGCATCCGCTCATCGCGCCACGATTGGTCAGCCTGGTTGATCTGCTTGAAACCGACCCTTGGTCCGCGGAGGCATCCGCCGAGTACGAAACTCTGCTGCCCCTGTTCCTTTTTTTCAAGGCGTACGGCGTGCCGCAGGCGATCAAGGCGCTCTCAGAATGGAGCGATATCGACCTGGGCCCGCCCCGCGCGCCATACGCTGCCCTGTTGCCGGCGCAGAAGACACGGCTGCGCACGATTCTCGAGACGCTGGGGCTGCTCCACTAGCCGCGCCGTGCCCACAGGTTCATCACGTTTGAAGGAGTCAAGAATGATTGCTGGATCCATGTCCCGAGGGACCTTTCTCCGGCGGACGGTTTCGATCGGAGCGGCATTCGTCGCCTGCCCGATGCTCACGATGCCGGCCAGGGCGGCAGCGCCGGCCCACCGCCTCGTCTTCGGCCATACCTTCGGTTCCTCGACGAAGGGCTACGTCGCGACCGGCCTGGACTCCTTCAAGGAGCTCGCGGAGAAGTACTCGGGCGGCAAGCTGCTGGTCGACATTCACGAGGCAGGAAGCCTGGGCCCGCAGACCGTCCTTCCGCAGAAAGTCGTCGGCGGCTCCATCCAGGGTTGCCAGGTCTCGACCCAGAACTTCGCGCGGTTCTCGGAAGTCTTCGAGATCCTCGATCTTCCGTGCCTGTTCGACTCGAACGATCAGTTCGAGCGGACGATCGAGAAGGATGAGTTCATGAACACGGAGTTCGTCACGCGGCCGGCAAAGCAGGGATTCCAGGTCGTGCCAGGAATGTGGGCGAACACCGGTTTCCGCGTCTTCGGTGTCAGCAGGAAGCTGGGCCGCACCGTGCGGCTCCCCGGTGACCTCAAGGGCATGAAGGTGCGAACCAACGGCACGCGCGCCGAAGAGGTGATGTTTCGATTGACGACGGCCAATCCCGTATCCGTCGCCTGGGGCGAGGCATACCAGGCGCTGGCGCAGGGTGCTGTCGATGCGCTGAGCGTCGGCGTGGGGCCGATCACGGCAACGAAGATCCACGAAGCACTTGGCGCAGCGACCTTCTATGACTTGAACTTCAATGCGCACATCACGGTCCTGAACAAGAAGTGGTTCGACGCACTGCCGACGGATGTCAAGGACGCGATCTTCCGGGCGGGACGCGAAAGCTGGGAGCTCCAGAAGCAGGAGCAGCGCAAGGCCGACGACGCGATGATGCGGCTGTGGAAGGAGCGCGGCATCGACGTCGTGATGCTGACGCCGGACGAAAGGGCGGCGTGGAAGGCCGGCGTCGGACATGAACGCAAGGATTACGCCGGTCTCAAACAGGCCCTCGGTCAGGCAGCGCTCGAGCAACTTCTCCGCCTCAAGCCGGCCGCGGCGTAGCACTCGCGATGAACACCACACCTCAAACAGGCATCGGCGGCGCCGCAATGCCCCGGGCAACTGATTCGACAGGGCCGAAGATCCTGCCGCGGTCCGACGCGTCGCTCGTCGAATGGATCATCGTCGGAAGCTACGCCTACTTCTTCCTGATCATCTTCTTGGAAGTCGTCATGCGGTACTTGGTCAGCTACTCGACCACTTGGGGAGAGATGACTGCGCGCTACACGCACGTCTACTTCGCCTACCTGGCCGCGGCGGAGGCCATCCGCCACGACAGCCATATCCGGGTCGACTACTTTCCGACGCGCCTGCGGGGTCGGGCCAGGCTGGCCCTCGAGACGTATATCGATGCGCTGTGCGTCATCGTGGCGGCGGCGGTCTGCTACTACTCGTTCGAAGTCGTCGCGACGCAAGTTTCCGCGGGCTTCAAGATGCAGGCGCTGCCGCTGAACATGGCCTTTGCTACCGCGGCGATTCCCATCGGCTGGGGCCTGATGATCATCCGGCTCGCACAGCGAATGGCGCGTCGATACAGGCGCGGCGGCATGCAGGTAGGAATCCGGGAGGGCGAATGATGTCGTCGATTCAAATGTGGCTCATAGGCGGTGCCATGCTGGCGCACTTCGCGATCGGCCTTCCGCTGTTCGCAGTGCTGGCGCTCGGCGCCATGGCATTCATCCTGGCTGGAGGGGTCTATACCCTGGACACGCTGGGTTCCACCCTGTTCGGCGCGGTGGACAGTTGGGCATTGCTTTCCCTTCCCCTGTTCATTCTCGTGGGCGAGCTGATGACCCGCGGACGGATGGCGGAAGATCTCGTCAACCTGGGCGAGTCCCTGGTCGGATGGATTCCGGGCGGCCTGGGCATGACCACCATCTTCAGCTGCTTCCTGATTTCCGGAACCAGCGGCTCGGCCACCGCGGATACCGCGACGATCGGCAAGATCATGACGCCCGCGCTGAAGCGCCGCGGCTACGACCCCAGCTATGCCGCGTCGCTGGCCGCTTCCGGCGGCGTGCTCGGCCCCATCGTTCCACCGAGCATCATCTTCATCGTCTACGGCATCGCGACGTCCACCTCGGTCGGTGACCTGTTCATCGGCGGGGTGGTGCCCGGCGTCATGTTCGCCGCCGCGCTCTGCCTCACGCACTATCTCATCTGCGTCGGCACGACCTGGGCGCCGGCGGATCGCGCACCGTTCTCTTTGCGCAAGGCGGTCGAGGCGACGTGGCGGGCGAAGTACGGCATCGGCGCACCGGTGCTCATCATCGGAGGGATCTATGGCGGCCTCTTCACGCCCACCGAAGCCGCCGCGGTTGCGGTAGCCTACGTGTTGTTCGTCGAAGTCGTGCTGCAGCGCTCCATTCGCGTGCGGGACCTCTCGAACATCCTGGCGGTTTCTTCCAAGATTTCCGGCGCACTGATTCCTGTCATCGCCTTCTCGGTCCTGTTCGGCGAGGCGCTGGCGGTGCTGCACGTGCCCGAGGCGATGGTGCAATGGTTCTCCAGCTTCAATGCCGGTTTCGCCGGCTCGGTCGCGCTCATCCTCGCGCTCCTCGTGATCGTCGGTTGCATTCTTGAGCCGATCGCAGCGGTGCTGGTCATCATGCCCGTGCTGCTGCCGGTGTCCAAGCAGCTCGGCTTCGACGACGTGCATTTCGGCGTGTTCGTGGTCTGCGTCCTGTCTGCGGGCCTCATCCATCCTCCGATCGGCATGAACCTGTTCGCGGCCGCCGCCGTGACGGGCGAGCCTTTCATGCGTGTCGGGTGGAGAGCCGTGCCTGCATTCGTCGCCCTGATCGCGATGTGCGCGGTGGTGGCGGCCGTTCCGGCCACGGTGATCTGGTTCCGGTGATGCCTGAACGCCAGCCAAAGGGAAGACGGCGCAATCTCGCGAATGGAGCCTGCACGTAGCGCTCACCCAAATTGAACGGCATCAAATTCCTTGCATTGAGAGCCCGGGTCAAAGGTCGGCTTCTGGCCGAGCCTGTGTGAAAACGGGTTGAATAGGTGACGGTGCTCGCCTAGATTGTGGCAACGCTACTGAAGGGCAGCCACATGAAGCGATTCATCGAAGGCGAGGATCGACAGCAGGTCACTCTGCTGCCAGAGTGCCTTGACGACTATATAGGCGAAGACAACCCGGTGCGGGTTGTCGATGCCTTCGTCGAGGAACTGGATCTGCATGCACTGGGTTTTGAAGGCGTCGATCCGGCAGCCACCGGCCGACCTTCGTACCACCCCTCGGTCCTGCTGAAGCTCTACATCTACGGCTACCTGAACCGTATCCAATCGAGCCGGCGCCTGGAGCGCGAGGCGCAGCGCAACGTCGAGCTGATGTGGCTCACCGGCCGGCTCGCCCCGGACTTCAAGACCATCGCCGACTTCCGCCACGATAACGGAACCGGTATTCGCAACGTTTGCCGCCGCTTCGTCGGTCTGTGCCGCGACCTCAAGTTGTTCTCTCATGCCATCGTGGCCATCGACGGCAGCAAGTTCAAAGCGGTCAACAGCCGCGATCGCAACTTCACCGCGGGCAAGATCGACGCGCGTCAGCGGCAGATCGAGCAGAGCATCCAGCGCTACCTCGATGCACTGGAGACAGCCGACCGCACGCAGCCGGCGGAGGTAGAGGCCAAGACCGAGCGGTTGACGGAGAAGATCAAGAAGCTGCGCGAGCAGATGAAGCAGCTCGATCGCACCAAGGAAGAATTGAAGAAGGAGCCTGATGGGCAACGCTCGCTCACCGATCCTGATGCGCGTTCGATGAACTCGCAAGCCAAGGGCTCCGGCCTGGTGGGCTACAACGTTCAGGCGGCGGTCGACGCCAGGCACCACCTGATAGTGGCGCACGAGGTCACCAACGAGGGCAACGACCGCGCGCAGCTCAGCAACATGGCCAAGGCTGCACGCGAGGCGATGGGCAAGACCAGGCTACAGGCCCTTGCCGACCGCGGCTACTTCAACGGCACGGAGCTCAAGGCCTGCGAGGACGCAGGCATCACGACCTACGTGCCAAAGCCGATGACCTCGGGCGCCAAGGCCGAAGGCCGCTTCGACAAGAGCGACTTCATCTACATCGCGAAGGCCGACGAGTATCAGTGCCCTGCGGGCGAACGGGCCATCTACAGGTTCAGCACGCTCGAGCGAAATGGCCTCCAAGCGCGTCTCTATTGGACCAGTGCCTGTCCCTCATGCCCATTGAAAAAGCAGTGTACGACCGGCGACTATCGCCGCATCCGTCGCTGGGAGCACGAAGAGGTGCTTGAGCGCGTCCAGCAACGCCTGGACCGCAAGCCTGTCGCGATGACGCTGAGAAGGTGCACCGTGGAGCACGTGTTCGGAACACTCAAGCACTGGATGGGCTGGACGCACTTCCTGACGAAGAAGCTGGAGCACGTGAACACTGAGATGAGTCTGCACGTGCTGGCATACAACCTGAAGCGGGTGATCGCGATCCTGGGTATTGCCAGAACGATGAAGGCGGTCAGGCTGGTGGGGGCGTGAGCCTCTTCAAGTGCCCTTCGCAGTTTGCGCAGCGACTCTGCCCCGAGGCAAACCGCTGTCTGTGCGACGGGACCACTCGATGACTCCGTGGCGCCGATGACGACCACAGCGCCGCATGGCCGGCATACTCGCGAGTCAAGAGCCGTTTGCACACGACCTCGGCCGAATGCGGCGCTACTCGAGTCGGACGTAGGCGCCATCGTCAGCCTTGTCAAAGCGGCTGCCCGGCGCGGCCGCTAGGTAGGGGATGACGGCGGGGTCATAGTTGGCGACCGTGTTCAGGTCATAGACCCCGTGGTTGCCATCCCTCGCCATGTAAGCATCATCTTCGTCGCCAGCAAAGAAGCGCCAGCCGCTGTCCCCGCCTGCAACGGGTGCCTCCCTGTGCATGTATCCGATGGGGAGTCCATCGACCATGATTCGGTCCGTCGCCAAGCACCAGCCGACCGACTCGACGAGCGGCTTGAGGTCTTCGCTCTTTATTCTGAAGCTCTTCGTTGTGCTCGCATTCATCTTCTTCGTGTCCTCATGCCGAAGGTCTGCTCATGGCCGAGCCTGTGTGAAAACGGGTTGAATAGGTGACGGTGCTCGCCTAGATTGTGGCAACGCTACTGAAGGGCAGCCACATGAAGCGATTCATCGAAGGCGAGGATCGACAGCAGGTCACTCTGCTGCCAGAGTGCCTTGACGACTATATAGGCGAAGACAACCCGGTGCGGGTTGTCGATGCCTTCGTCGAGGAACTGGATCTGCATGCACTGGGTTTTGAAGGCGTCGATCCGGCAGCCACCGGCCGACCTTCGTACCACCCCTCGGTCCTGCTGAAGCTCTACATCTACGGCTACCTGAACCGTATCCAATCGAGCCGGCGCCTGGAGCGCGAGGCGCAGCGCAACGTCGAGCTGATGTGGCTCACCGGCCGGCTCGCCCCGGACTTCAAGACCATCGCCGACTTCCGCCACGATAACGGAACCGGTATTCGCAACGTTTGCCGCCGCTTCGTCGGTCTGTGCCGCGACCTCAAGTTGTTCTCTCATGCCATCGTGGCCATCGACGGCAGCAAGTTCAAAGCGGTCAACAGCCGCGATCGCAACTTCACCGCGGGCAAGATCGACGCGCGTCAGCGGCAGATCGAGCAGAGCATCCAGCGCTACCTCGATGCACTGGAGACAGCCGACCGCACGCAGCCGGCGGAGGTAGAGGCCAAGACCGAGCGGTTGACGGAGAAGATCAAGAAGCTGCGCGAGCAGATGAAGCAGCTCGATCGCACCAAGGAAGAATTGAAGAAGGAGCCTGATGGGCAACGCTCGCTCACCGATCCTGATGCGCGTTCGATGAACTCGCAAGCCAAGGGCTCCGGCCTGGTGGGCTACAACGTTCAGGCGGCGGTCGACGCCAGGCACCACCTGATAGTGGCGCACGAGGTCACCAACGAGGGCAACGACCGCGCGCAGCTCAGCAACATGGCCAAGGCTGCACGCGAGGCGATGGGCAAGACCAGGCTACAGGCCCTTGCCGACCGCGGCTACTTCAACGGCACGGAGCTCAAGGCCTGCGAGGACGCAGGCATCACGACCTACGTGCCAAAGCCGATGACCTCGGGCGCCAAGGCCGAAGGCCGCTTCGACAAGAGCGACTTCATCTACATCGCGAAGGCCGACGAGTATCAGTGCCCTGCGGGCGAACGGGCCATCTACAGGTTCAGCACGCTCGAGCGAAATGGCCTCCAAGCGCGTCTCTATTGGACCAGTGCCTGTCCCTCATGCCCATTGAAAAAGCAGTGTACGACCGGCGACTATCGCCGCATCCGTCGCTGGGAGCACGAAGAGGTGCTTGAGCGCGTCCAGCAACGCCTGGACCGCAAGCCTGTCGCGATGACGCTGAGAAGGTGCACCGTGGAGCACGTGTTCGGAACACTCAAGCACTGGATGGGCTGGACGCACTTCCTGACGAAGAAGCTGGAGCACGTGAACACTGAGATGAGTCTGCACGTGCTGGCATACAACCTGAAGCGGGTGATCGCGATCCTGGGTATTGCCAGAACGATGAAGGCGGTCAGGCTGGTGGGGGCGTGAGCCTCTTCAAGTGCCCTTCGCAGTTTGCGCAGCGACTCTGCCCCGAGGCAAACCGCTGTCTGTGCGACGGGACCACTCGATGACTCCGTGGCGCCGATGACGACCACAGCGCCGCATGGCCGGCATACTCGCGAGTCAAGAGCCGTTTGCACACGACCTCGGCCGCATGCTGCCTTAGTTCTGGACACCGCGCCTTCACCCAGAAAACTCCGTCCCCGGCGTGCAACGGATGCCCGTAAGACCTACGACTTTGGCTCCGACCTCCTCACGCACCTTGGCCATGCTCGCGCCGTGCATGTGGGCTGAAAAGGCGGCATTGTCAGCGTAGAGCTCGTAGAGCATGAGCTTCGCAGAGTACTCAGACGGCACTAGAACTTCAAACTGGAGGGTTCCCGGTTCGTCCTTCAAGCAGCGGTCCCGGTGAGCAAGGACAGCGCGCAGTACATCTGCCCTAGCACCTGGTTGAACCTCGATTGTTCCGATGACGGCCAGCTTTGCCATGACACCTACCCCCGTTTGAAGGAAGAGCGCCAGTGTGCCGAAAATTTCGCTCGGTTCCAAACGAACGCTGCCGCAGCAAACCTCCGCGGAGGACCGCTCCTGGCCGCATGCCGCCGCAGCCTGCAAGAATGGGCCGCGTCCGATGCTATGCGCCGACTAGACCGAGTCCCAGCCGGCGGCGCAAACGAGCCCGAAGGAGGGCGGTCGTGCCCCATACCAGCGCCGTGTTCGCGGCCAACCCGAGGGACACGATCACTGCGCCGCGCTCGGCGAAACCTTGTCCCAAGTCCAGGAGAAGAAGTGCCAGAGACCAGGGCAGCGCGCACAAGATCGCCACGAACAGCATAACGCCGTGTTCGGCTGGCTTTTGCGTCGCAGCTGCCAAGCGCACCGCCAGGGCGGTGACGGTGCCAGGTAGCCACCAGGCGTGGCGATACCAGAGCGGCAAACGGCGGTAGTTCATGGGCAGAAATTGTGGGATCTGCGGCGCAGAATCGCTGCGAACTTTCGCACACTGAGCCACAAAGCGTGCGTCTGTGGCACGCCTCCCACACTCAGTGGCTATAGAGACGGAGGACGCCGGGTCACGGCGCCGTTGATCCGCACTTCGGCGCGCAGACGAGATGGTTCTTTCCGAGAAAACGCCGGGTGGCCATCTCCATACGGAGCGCGAACTTCCCGCACTTGAAGCACGACATCATGGCTTCGGCGCGCGGCGTCGTGATGATGGAGCCTTGCGCCTTCTTGACGTAGCGAAGGCCATCCTGGGGTGAGCTGTGTGTTGGACATCGGCGCTATTTTACCCGGAGGCAATTCAGTCCCGGCCGGAGCGGACAATCTCGTCATGAGTTTCAGGACCACCCTTTTCAAGGCGCTGGAGGCCGCCGGCACGACTCACTGCAACGGGCACCGGGTCGTGAGCAAGATGCTGGACCACACACCGGAAGCGCTGCTGAAGCCCTACGTGGACCTCGACGACGGAGCGACGCTGTACATCCACGATGCGGAGATCGTCATCGACGACGAGGGCCTCGCCTACAGCACCGCGTCAGAGGCAGATACCGAGCCGCTCGTCTGGAGCTTCCAGGTCGTTCGCCCGCTTGCCGCGCGAGCGGCCGCCGCTCAAAGTGGCGGAAGTGGTCGGCCGCCTCAAGGCAATGCGTTAGAGATGCGCCACGCCCTCACCGATTCTCACGATGACAATGCACTACTAACATCCGCGGATCTGATCGAAAGAGGAGCTGCCGTGGACAGGGACATCATCGAGACGCGGGGCGCCGCGGCGCTGCGCCGCCTCTTCACGGCGTCCAAAGGACGTGCCATGGGACACGCACAACGCGGCGCGGCTCTTCGCGAAGCGGTCGTGAAGCGCAGCGCGAAAACCTTCGGCGGCAACGGGATGCCATTGATGCACCCCTGGGAGGAAAGGGCCGCATGATGGAGTTCTCCAGTGACGAACGACACGCAGAAACGCTCGCGTTCTTAGCGCAGGTACGGGACTACCTCGCGCGATGGCCGCCGCATCCGATGAATCGGGAAATGCTGAAGAAGATCGACGCCCATCTGGAGCAGCCAGGCCAACGCCTGGTGGCGCGCGCCGAAGCAGTGCGCGCGGGCGGCTCCTATACCGCCGTCGGGCAGTGCCTTCTCGAGGCCGAGCTCAAGGGCGATGAGCTTGTCGTGCGGCTGCCGCGCAAGCCGTCGACGGCTCCCGATGAAATGGTGCTTGCGGCCCTGAAGAACGAAGGGATTGGCATCTCCCTGAACCTGGCGCGTTCGTAGCGAGTGGGAGCCGCCTCGAGCGCCGTCTGTCTCTCACGCGTTTCGTTCGCCTGTACGGTCCGAAAGCGCGTCAAACGGTGATGTGATCACCCATGGGCATGTTCCTTCGGTGGCGAGCGGCCTCAGGCATCAGTGCGGCGATCGCAGGATCTCAACAGGCCCGATCCCCGAGTACACCGTCTCGCCTGTCTTGAGCAGCACGACGGTCCACCGATCGCCAGGGGTGATCTTGTAGTCCCCCGGTTCGAACGTGAGGTCCATCTCCTCATGCACATCCGGGCCCAGCCATGAGGGCATGCGTAGCAGGGCAGGGGAGCGGGCGAAGAGGTCGAGGGAGTTTGTCATGCGCCGATCGTACCGGCGCGGCCTCGGGCTCTTACCAGCTCCGCGTGAGGGACTTGCGCTGCGCTCCTCGGGCGAGTCTGGAATGCCGGCGGCGCCGGCGCGCTACTTCGAGAGCGAAGGGTATGGCTTCCTCGAAGTGGAGCGATTCGACACCGCGTCGGACGCTTCGGGCGCCCGGGGCTCCGCAGGAGCCAACGACGACGAGCTGGTCGGGATAAGGGACAACTGGCCGGTGTTCGACCAGCGCTGGGAGGAAGCAGGAATGAGCGGGCCCGACTCCGTCCGGCGGGTCCTTGTGCTAAGCGCTTTTTCGGAGCTGATCGGCAAAGGCGACCGGTACTTTGAAAAACCTTTCGCTCATGGCCGACGAGCGAGGGGGGCCTACGGAGTGGCGGCATGGTTCCCATGATGTACGCGCCCGTTGGCGGCGCGATTGAGCCGCCCTTGCGGCCGGTTGCGCCTTCTTTCCCACCGCTGCTGGCGGACGAGGTCATCGGCGGAGTTCGGCTGGTGGCAGGCCTGCCCGGAGCTCGATCACAAGCGCCTGCGTACCGAGGGTGCGACGAACAGCAACTTCAACGCACTGATCTCCGAGGTTCCGCATCTCGATGGCAACGGGCTACGGCGCAACAGTCAGCTTCCCGCCACGTACCACGTACATCGTAACTGTGCCGCGCAGGTTGTCGCCCCGCTGGTCGAATGCGATGGGTCCGATCAACCCGGTGAGGGTGACGCCCGCGAGCCTGGGCCCATAGACGGCCGGATCGGTCGACCCCGCTTTCTTCATCGCCTCGGCAAGCACCATCACCGCGTCGTAGGCGTAGGGCGCGAAGACGATGACGTCGGTGCCGAAGCGAGCCTTGTAGCGCTGGTTGAAGGTCGCGAATGCCGCCATCGCCTCGCGCGGCGCGCCGGCCTGCGAGCAATAGGCGCCTTCGTTCGCGCCGGCCGCCAGCTTGCTCCATTCGCCGGTGCATACGCCGTCGCCCGCGATGAAGATCGACGCCAGCCCCAACTGCTTCATCTGGCGGTTGATCAGCGCGGCCTGCGCGTCGGCGCCTGCATAGACGATCACGTCCGGCTTGAGGCCGCGCAGGGTGGTGAGGAGGGCCGTGAAGTCCGTCGAGCGGTCGGTGCCGAACTCGCGCTTGAGCACCTTCACCTGCGCCTTGCCGAGGTCCGTCACCACCTGGTCGGCCAGGCCCTGGCCGTAGGCGGTGCGGTCGTCGATGACGGCGACGGTTTGCGCCTTCAGCGTGCGCGCGATGTAGCCGGCGATGCCGTCGGCCTGCTGCACGTCGGTGGCCATGAGCCGCGCCGCGAACCGATAGCCGGCGCGGGTGTACTGGGGGTTCGTCGCCGCCGGGGCGACCTGAGGAATGCCGGCGTCGTCGTACACCCGGGCGGCGGGGATGGTCGTGCCCGAGTTCAGGTGGCCCACGATGCCGTTGACCTTCATGTCGGCCAGCTTTTGCGCGACCGTGGTCGCGGTGGCAGGATCGGCCCGGTCGTCTTCGACCACGGCCTCGAAGCGCACCCGGCGACCGCCGATCCCGAGGCCCTGCGTATTCAAATCTTCGATGGCCAGACGCGCGCCGTTTTCCATGTCCTTGCCGAGGTGGGCGATCGCCCCGGTCAGCGGGGCGGCGATGCCGATGCGCACCGCGGTCTCCTGGGTCTGTGCCCGGACTGGGGCCTGGACCGCGGTGGCGGCGAGGACGAGCGATGCAAGGACGTGGCGGACCTGAGGTTTCATGCGCGGCTCCGTGGACGAGGCGAGTGAGAGGGGATGGGATGGCTTTTCGGGCGAGGGAGGCGGCTGCGCTTCGACGCCTGGATTAGAGTAGCCCGTCCGGACGGAATAAATTTCGCTGTTTCGCACGGCGCTGACGGGGCGGTCGCACGAAACGTCCGTAGCGCGCCTGCATTGCGAACGAACCATTTTTTCTCTTGCGGGTAACGCCGAATGGCCAGAACCAAATCCGAGAACTTCGAAGACATCCGGGCCACGATCCTTGACGTGGCCGCTTCTCTTTTTGCCAAGAACGGCTTTCGCAACACGAACATCATCGACATCGGGGCCGCCTGCAACGCGTCGAAGTCCCGCATGTACCACTACTTCCCCTCGAAGGAAGCGATGCTCGCGGAGATGCTGAGCGAGCATGTCGGCGCGCTGGTGGCGATCGCATCGGACCTGGTGTCCGCCCCCCTCGATCCGCGCGCGCGGTTGCGCAACTTTTTCCTCGCGCACCTCAAGTACTACTACGAGCAGCGCGATCGGCACACGGTGCTGATCGAGGACGTCTACCACCTGCCCGACGACGTCCGTGCCCAGGTGAAGGCCAACGAGCAGAAGCTGGTGGGTTTTCTGTGCGCGCTGCTGCGCGAGATCAACGCGCAGAAGTTCAAGGACCGCCAGGCCGCCACCACCCACGCGATGCTGATGTACGGCATGCTGAACTGGACCTACACCTGGTACCAGCCCACCGGCCGCCTGAGCCTGGAGACGCTGGCGGACCAGGCGACCGACATGTGCCTGCACGGCATCGTGTAGCGCCGCGGCGAGCTTCTTCGCCCGGGCTGGTCCGGGTGTCCGGGTAAGCCCTAGCTGTCGCCCGGCCTCGATCTTCTTTTAATATTCCGTCTGGAAGGTTTATTAAAGAGCGATGATGATCGAAGCAACCAGCACCTGCGGCTTTCTCGAGCGTCACTTCGACGAGATCGAGGAGGGCGCGCGCTTCCGTTCGCGCGGACGCACGATCACCGAAACGGACATCGTCCAGTGGTGCTCGCTGACCGGCGACTGGTACGTGCTGCACACCGACGCGCACTACGCGGCGCAGACGCGCTTCGGCCAGCGCATTGCGCCCGGCCTGATGCTGCTGGCCTATGCAGCCGGGCTGGGCATTCCGCCCGCGGCGCCGGCGGTCGTGGCCAACTACGGCACGGACGCGCTGCGTTTCACGGCCCCGGCCTTCATCGGCGACACCATCCACCTCGAAGCGGCCGTGCTCGACAAGACCGTCAAGCGCCCCGGCACCGACGGCGTGGCGCGGCTGCAGTGGAACATCCACAACCAGAGCGGGCTGCTGCTCATGTCGAGCGAGCTGCGCATCCTGATGGCCTTCCGCGGAGCCGCGCGATGAATGCCGCCACCGCTTCCACCGACGTGGTGCGCCTGGCACTGGAACTGCCGCTCGCGATCGTCACGCTCGATCGTCCGGCCGCGAAGAACAGCCTGCGCCTGGACGAGATGGCGGCCATCGCCCCCGCCATCGGCAATGCCGTCTCGGCGGGCGCTCGCGCGGTGCTGGTCCGCGGCACGCGCGATGCCTTCTGCGCCGGCCGTGACCTGAAGGACACGCGACCCGACACTGACGACACCCTGGCGATCCTGCGCGAGCGGATCAACCCGGTGCTGTGCGCCGTGCGGGACTGCCCTGTGCCGACGATCGCGGCGGTGCACGGCCCGGCGCTGGGCTTCGGCTTCGGACTCGCCCTGGCCTGCGACCTCGCGATCGTGGCGGACAACGCGCTGCTCGGCAGCCCGTTCCGCAACATCGGCGCGGTGCTCGACTCGGGCGGCCACCATCATCTGCGCGAGCGGATCGGACCCCACCACGCGGCGGAGCTGATCTTCTTCGGCCGGCTGCTGTCGGGCCGCGAAGCTGCAGCGATGGGGCTCGTCAACCGCAGCGTGGCCGCCGAGGCGCTCGATGCGATCGCGCTGCAGACGGCGCGCGACATCGCGAACGGCCCGACGGCAGCCTTCGCCGCGTCGAAGCGCATCCTGTCGCGCGCACGCTCCTTCGAGGAGACGCTCGACCTCGAGGCGCTCGCGCAGGCCGAGGTCTTGGCCGGGCCCGATGGCATCGAAGGCGTCCGTGCCTTCCAGGAGAAGCGCAAGCCGCGCTTCATCGGGCGCTAGTGGCGGACATGATGATGGACATCGCGGACACGACAAACGCCAACGCCGGCACCGGGGAGTCGCCGCGCGGCATCTTCCTCGCATCGCTGGCGCAAGGCCGGCTGGCCTACCAGTTCGACCGGGCCGCCGGCCGCGCCGTGTTTCCGCCGCAGGGCGTGGGGCCGGGCGGCGACCCCCATGCTCTCGAATGGCGCACCAGCCGCGGCGCAGGCACCGTCTACGCCTGCACCGAGGTGCAGCGCCGGGATGCGCGCTTCAACATCGCGTTGGTCGACCTCGACGAGGGCTTTCGCATGATGTCCACCGTGGTCGATGCGCCGCCCGGCGCGCTGCGCACGGGGCTGCGCGTGCTCGCGCGCATCGAGCCCTGGGGCGATGCGCACCGCGTGGTCTTCGGAGCCGTGGCATGACGGCCCGGCTGCGCGGCGCCGCCGCCATCGCCGGCATCGGCAGCACCGGATTCACGCCGATGCCCGCGCTGTCGTCGCCGCTCGACGCAATGGCCCTGGCCTCGGTGCGCGCGCTCGACGATGCGGGCCTCTCGCTGGCCGATGTCGATGGAGTGTTCGCGGCCGGCCTGCAGCTGTTCATGCCCACGCTGAGCCTGTGCGAGTACCTGGGCCTGCAGCCGCGCTACACCGATTCCACCCAGATCGGCGGCGGTGCCTTCCTCGCCCACCTGAACCATGCGCGCGCAGCCATCGCCGCCGGTCTTTGCTCGGTCGCTCTCATCGCCTACGGCAGTACGCAGAAGTCCTCGGGCGGCCAGTTCGCCACGCACGCCGAAGCCAACCCCTACGAGACGCCCTACGGCTATCCCGGCCCGCTCGCCGCCTACGCGTTGGTCGCGCAACGTCACATGCACGAGTTCGGCACCAAGCGGGAGCAGCTCGCGCAGGTGGCGGTGAGCGCGCGCGACTGGGCGCGGCTGGGCACCGAAGCACCCGACCGCCGCGCATTGAGCGTGGCCGACGTGATCGCGGCGCGCCCCATGGCCAGCCCCTTCACCGTGCGCGACTGCTGCCTGGTGACCGACGGCGGGGGCGCGCTGGTGGTCGTATCGGCCGAACGTGCCGCCTGGCTGAAGCGAGCGCCGGTCTACGTGCTCGGGGTGGGCGAGGCCGTCACGCACCGCAGCATTGCGCAGATGCCCGACCTGGTCCGCACCGCGGCCGCCGTGTCGTCGGCCACCGCCTATGGACAGGCCGGCATCGGGCCGAACGATATCGACGTGGTGCAGTTCTACGACGCCTTCACCATCATGCCGATCGTCTTCGCGGAAGACACCGGCTTCTGCGCCAAGGGCGAGGGCGGGGCTTTCCTTGACGGTGGCCGCGCCTCGCCGGGCGGCGCCTTCCCGATGAACACCAGCGGCGGTGGCCTGTCGCTCGGCCACCCCGGCATGTTCGGCATCTACACCGTCATCGAGTCGGTGGTGCAGCTGCGCGGCGAGGGCGGCGCGCGCCAGGTGCCGGGCGCCGAGCTCGCGCTCGCCCACGCACCGGGCGGCTACATGTCGAGCCAATGCACCGCGATATTCGGCACCGCCAGCACGCTATGAGCAGCACGCCCACGAGCTTTCAGCCGCTCCAGGACCGGCGTGCACCTCACGCTCGACATACCTGTCCGGCGCCTGTGCGACAGCGACAACAGGGAGACACCCCATGACCGAGTCCCGTAATCCCCGGCCCGCGGCCGACGACCGCGACGACTTCCTCTCGCTCGACGAACTCCAGGCGCGCCAGGACGCCAAGCTCGCGGCGCTCGGCCGCCGGCTCGCCCATTCGCCGCAATGGCAGGCGCACTTTGCCGCCGCCGGCGCGTCGCCGCTCGACCTGAAGGATCGTGCGTCGCTCGCCGCCCTTCCGCTCCTGGAGAAGAGCCACCTGCGCAACCTCTATCCCTACCCGCTGCTGACGGTGCCGCTGGAGCAGGTCGTGCGCTTCTGCGCGACCTCGGGGACCACGGGTCTTCCGGTGCTGTTCGGCTTCACGCTGAAGGACTGGGAGCACACGCTGGTTCGGCAGCTCGCGCGCATCTATCGCACGGTCGGCGTGCGCCCGGGCGACCGGGTCTACCAAGGCTACGGCTACGGGCTTTGGGTCGGCGGCAGCTCGATGGACGAGGCGCTCAAGGCCTACGGCGCAGTGAACTTCCCCGTCGGTCCGGGGCGCGGCGAGCTCATGGTCCAGTGGCTCAAGGACCATCGCCACACGGTCACGACGATGTCGCCGCTATGGCTCATGACGCTGATCCAGCAGGCGCGCAAGGCGGGCATCGATCCGCGCCGCGACTGGGCGCTGCGCCTGGGCATCTTCGGCGGCCAGTCGGTGTCGGCCACCTTCCGCAACGAGATGGAGGCGCTGATGCCCGAGGGCTTCATGGCGCACAACATCTACGGCACCACCGAGGCCGGCGGACCGGTGCTCGGCATCTCGTGCCCGCATTCGCATGGCGAGGACGAGATGCACCTGGTCAACGACGACAGCGTGCTCACCGAGGTTCTCGAGCCGCAGACCCTGCGGCCGGTGGCGCCGGGCGAAGTGGGCGAGATCGTCATCACCACGCTCGACAAGGAGGCCTCGCCGGTGCTGCGCTGGCGCACCCGCGACCTGGTGCGCCGCTCCGCCCATCCATATCGCTGCGCCTGCGGACGCCATGCCTTCGCGCGCATCGGCCGCATCATCGGCCGCTCCGACGACATGCTCAAGGTGCGCGGCGTGCTGGTCTATCCCTCGCAGATCGAGGACGTGATCGCCGGCGTGGAAGGGCTGGCCAAGGACGCCTGGCAGATCTACATCGACAACGAGCGCAGCGGGCTCGACCACATGGAGGTGGCGATCGAGCGCGTCGCGGGTTCGGCCTGCGCGAGCGACGACCTGGCGCGCGAAGTCCGCTCGCGTCTCAAGGCCCGGCTGGGCCTGTCGTGCGAGGTCCGCTGCCACGAGGACGGCACCCTGCCACGCTACGAAGCCAAGGCCACGCGGGTGCTGCGGCGATCCAAAGAAACACTCAACCCAACACCCTGAAAAGGAGAGATGCCCGATGAACAAATTCCGCGCTTCCAAGGATGGGGCCGCAACGGCGGACGTCACGGCCGCGCTCGCGCGCCAGCTGTCCTCGCCGCCCGAGCGGGTGCTGGCCATGCCCGATCCGCAGACCCTGCTGAGCGAGATCGAGTCGGCCCCCGGCATCGACGCGCAGAACATCTTCCCGCTCGAGTGGCACGTGGAGACGCCCAAGCTCTACGACATCTACGATGCCGCGCGCGACCCGGGCTGGTCGCCGCACACCCTGGCCTGGGACACCCTGCGCGTGGAGGACTACAGCCTCGACCAGCGCTATGCCATGGCCTACTGGTTCTCGCTGCTCGCGGTCTTCGACGGCTCGGGCCCCTCGGTGTTCGCGCGGGCCATGATCCACACCTACGAGAGCAAGGAGGAAGACCCGGTGCGCAAGTGCTTCTTCTCGGTCGTGCGCGACGAGATGAACCACGAGGAGGTCTGCGGCCGAGCCATCAAGCGCCTCACCCCCGGCGGCCCGCTGGGCTACGAGCCCGAGACGCCGCTCGGCCGGCTCGCGCGCAACAACATCGAGTGGCTCTACTACAACGGCGCGCGCTACTGGAACGGCTTCAAAAACGGCGTCGACAAGTACCCGCTCGCGATCCTCTTCACCTCCTTCCTGTTCGGCGAGGTCGCCTCGAGCACGCTGTTCCACGGCATGTACCAGCGCACCACGATCCCAGTCTTCAAGGAGGCCTTCAAGCGCATCGGCCAGGACGAGGGCCGCCACCTCGGCATCTGCCTGGCGGTGCTGCAGAAGCTGCTGCCGGTGCTGACCGAGGACGACAAGCAGATGATCAGCATCCAGCTGCGCGCGGGCTTCGTGTTCCTCTCGGGCATCCTGTACGAGCCGCCCGAGCAGTTCTGGAAGCTGCCCTCCACCTTCATTCCCGCGCAGCGCCACATCGACGAGGTCGCGCGCAGCGCCGGCCTCGGCATCCTCACGCTCGACGAGCGCAAGGCCAACTGGAAGACCGCCGTGCTACGCATGAAGGCCAACCTCGATCCCTACGGCATCGAGTTTCCCGCGCTTCCCGAGGTCGGCATCGAGGGCAAGGAGGTGGTGTTCGACCCCGAGAAGGTCATCCCGATCTTCTAGCTGCATGAGCTCCATGAACAACAGCCGGACGATCGTGGTCAACGACGCGGTCACCTTCGTGGTGCCGGAGGGCGAGATCATCCTCGACGCCGCGCTGTCGCAAGGCGTGGTGCTGCCGCACCAGTGCCGCGGCGCCTCTTGCGGCATGTGCAAGGCACGGGTCATGCAGGGAGCGGTGGACAACGGGTGGTCGCTGGGCCTCGCCATCTCCGACCAGGAGATGGCCGAGGGCTATTGCCTGATGTGCCAGGCGCGACCGATGAGCGCCGAGGTGCGCCTGTCCACCGTGCAGCCCATCCCGGGCGGCGAAGGCTCCGCGGTCTGCAGCTTCGAGGCGCGCGTGCTGTGCAACACGCCGCTCACGCCACGGGTGCGGCGCGTGGTGGTGCAGGCACCCGATGCGGTCGGCTTCGTTGCACAGGCGGGTGCCTACGTGGAGCTCGCGCTGCCCGGGCTTTCGCCGCACCGCCGCTACAGCCTGGCGACGATGCCGGCGCGCAGCGGCCTGATCGAGCTGCTGGTGGCGCGCCATCCGGGCGGCGCGGCCAGCGGCCACGTCCACGACCTGCTGCAGCCGGGCGACATGGTGGGCGTGTCGGGCCCCTACGGCACCTGCCGCCTGCCCGAAGGCGAAGGTCCGGTGCTCGGCCTCGCG
The DNA here is from genome assembly GCF_901827175.1 of Variovorax sp. RA8. Lineage (NCBI taxonomy): Bacteria > Pseudomonadati > Pseudomonadota > Betaproteobacteria > Burkholderiales > Comamonadaceae > Variovorax > Variovorax sp. RA8. The sequence continues at coordinate 99,849 of NZ_LR594663.1, forward strand.
GGCGGCACCGGCCTGGCGCCGGTGCTCTCGATCATGGAAGACGCGCTGGCCCGCGGCGACGCCAGCGCGATGCACCTGCTGTTCTCGGTGCGCGACGACGGCGAACTGATGCTGATGGACCGCCTCGCCGGCTTGGCCCGCACGTACCCGAACTTCCGCTACGACCTGCTGGTGACCGAGTCGCGCAGCCGCTTCTGCCCGAAGCAGCAGTACGCGCCCTCGTGGCTGCGCGAGAACCATGCGTCCCTGGCCGGCGCCCGCGCGGTGATCGGGGGCTCGCCCGGCTTCGTCGCCGCCTGCTCGGACGTCTGCGTCTCGCTGGGCATGGCGCAGTCCGCCATCTCGGCAGATAGCTTCACGCCGGTGGCGCAGACATAAGGGCGATCTCGATTTTTCCTGGCACGAACGAACGAAACCACAAATGGAGACAAGCATGACTCAGACCGGAAAGACCTTTCTTCGGGCCGCCGCCCTCGGTGCGGCGCTGTGGCTCGCCGCGCTTCGGCCGGCATTGGCCGACATCAACGTGGGCGTGGTCGTGTCGGCCACCGGCCCGGCCGCCTCGGTGGGCGTGACCCAGCAGCGAACGGTGGCGGTGCTGCCCACCACCGTGGGCGGCGAGAAGGTCAACTACATCCTGCTCGACGACGCGTCCGACACCTCGACCACCGTCAAGAACGTGCGCAAGCTGATCTCCGAATCGGCGATCGACCTGCTGATCGGCCCGAGCCTGACGCCGAACTCGCTCGCGGTGCTCGACGTGCTGGTGGAAAGCGGCACGCCGATGATCAGCCTCGCCGGTTCGGGCGCCGTCGTCGACCCCGTGGACGACCGCCGCAGGTGGGCCTTCAAGACGCCGCAGAGCGACACCCACATGGCCACCGCCATCGTGAAGCACATGTCGGACAACGGCGTGAGGAAGGTCGCCTTCATCGGCTTCAACGACGCCTACGGCGAAGGCTGGTGGCGCGAGTTCAGCAAGCTCGCGGAGCTGCGGAAGATCCAGCTCGTCGCCAACGAGCGCTACACGCGCACCGACGCCTCGGTCACCGGGCAGGTGCTCAAGCTGCTGGCGTCGCAGCCCGACGCGGTGTTCATCGCGGCCTCCGGTACGCCGGCCGTGCTGCCGCAGGCCACGCTCTTCGATCGCGGCTACCGCGGCAAGGTCTACCAGACGCACGGCGTGGCCAACAATGACTTCCTGCGCGTCGGCGGCGCCAAGCTCGAGGGCACCTTCGTGCCTGCCGGGCCGGTGCTGGTGGCCGAGCAGCTGCCCGACGGCCATCCCGCGAAGAAGCCTTCGCTCGAATTCATCCGGAAGTACGAGGCGCTGCCCAATGCGGGCAACCGTTCGACCTTCGCGGCCTACCTCTGGGATGCCGCGCTGATCCTGCAGGATGCCGCGCCGCGCGCGCTCAAGGGCGCGAAGCCCGGCACGCCCGAGTTCCGCAAGGCGCTGCGCGATGCGATCGAATCGACGCAGGACCTGCACGCCACCAACGGCGTCTACAGCCTCGGGCCCAAGGACCACATTGGCCTGGACCAGCGCAGCCGGGTGATGGTGCGCATCGAGAAGGGCAGCTGGAAATACATTCCCTGACGCGCCGCGCGGACCGAGGCAGATCATGGACATGCAGATCTTCGGCCTGCTGCTGCAGGACGGCCTGGCGAGCGGCGCGGTTTACGTGCTGCTGGCCCTGGCGCTCGTGATGGTCTTCACCGTCACGCGCATCGTGTTCGTCCCGCAGGGCGAATTCGTCAGCTGCAGCGTGCTGACCATCGCGGCCTTCCAGCAGGGGCATGCGCCCGGGCTGGCGGCAGCGGTCGCGGCGGCCGCGCTGCTGGCCTGCGGCATGGAAATCGCCGAGCGGGTGCGCCAGCGCAGCCTCGCCGGGCTCGGCGCGCGGCTGCTGCTGCTCGGCGCGGCGCCGCTGGCGGCCTGTGCTTTCGCCTGGTTCGGCGTCGGCGTGCAGTCGCCGGCCTGGATGCAGACCGCCGCGGCCGTGGTCCTGGTCACGGCGATGGGGCCGCTGATCTACCGCACGGTGTTCCGCCCGATGGGCAACGCAGCCCCGCTGGTGCTGCTGGTGGCGGCGATCGCGTTGCACTTCGTGCTGGTCGCGCTCGGGCTCTACGTGTTCGGGCCGGAGGGCTCGCGCCTGCCGGGCTTCGAGCTGCCGGCCGGCCTGCTCGGGGGCCTGCCTATCGCGCCGCAGACGCTGGCGGTGGTGGCGGCGAGCGCGGGGCTGGTCTGCGTCTTCTTCGCCTTTTTCGGCCACACGCTGAGCGGCAAGGCGCTGCGCGCCACCGCGGTGTGCCGCGACGGCGCGCGGCTGGTCGGCATCTCGCCGGACCATTCCGGCGAGCTGGCACTGACCATCGCCGCCTTCATCGGTGCCGTCTCGGGCGTGCTGATCGGGCCCTTCACCACCATCTACTACGACTCCGGCTTCCTGCTCGCGCTCAAGGGCTTCGTCGGCGCGATCGTGGGCGGCCTCTCGGGCTATTTCCTCGCGGCGGCCGGCTCGCTCGTGGTCGGGCTGCTCGAAGCCTTCTCGTCCTACGGCGCCAGCGCCGCCAAGGAGATCATCGTGTTTGCCTTGATCGTGCCGCTGTTGCTGTGGCGCTCGCTGTCCGATCCGCATTCGAAGGAGGCGCAATGAGACGCCGGGCCTGGATGCTCCCCGCGGCAGCCGTGGCGACGGCGGCCGCGGTGGCGCTGTTCGCGTCGAGTTACTACGTCACGCTCGCGAGCTTCGTGCTGCTCTATGCCACCGTGGCGCTGGGACTGACGCTGATGACCGGCTTCGCGGGCCTGATCTCCTTCGGGCAGGCGGCCTTCGTCGGCATCGGCGCCTATGCGGCCGGCTACCTCGCGGTGGCGCATGGCGTGCCCGGCTGGCTCACGCTGCTGGCGGGCGTGTCGCTCGCCACGCTCGCGGCCGCGGGTATTGGGGCGCTCACGCTCTCTATGGGTGGCCACTACCTCTCGCTGGCCACGCTGGCCTGGGGCGTGGTCGTCTACTACGGCCTCGGCATCATCGAGCCGCTGGGCGGCTTCAACGGGCTGCCCGGCATTCCCGCGCTGACGCTGCTCGGTTTGGATTTCGCCTCCGAGCGATCGATGTTCTGCCTCATCGCCGCGGGCTTTGCGCTGGCCTTCTGGCTGGTGCGCAACCTGCTCGATTCGCGCGTGGGCCGCGCGGTGCGGGCGTTGCGCGCGGGCGCCGACCTGCCCGAGGCCTTCGGCGCGCATGCCTTCCGCCTCAAGGTCGCGGTGTTCTGCACCGCCGCGGGCCTGGCCGGCATGGCGGGCTGGCTCTATGTCTACATGCAGCGCTTCCTGAATCCGACGCCATTCGGGCTGCAGATGAGCATCGAATACCTCTTCATGGCGGTGATGGGCGGCGTGGGTGCGCTGTGGGGCGCGCTGGCGGGCGCGGGTGTGGTGGTGGTGCTCAAGCAGCTGCTGCAGGACGTGCTGCCGGCACTGCTCGGGCGCTCGGGCAACTTCGAGATGGCGGTGTTCGGCGTGCTGATGCTGGTGATCCTGGCGCGTGCGAACGCGGGGCTGTGGCCGCTGCTGGCGCGCTTCGCGAGAGGCACGCGCGGCGCGGGCGCCGGTGCGGCCGCGAAGCCCGCCGGCAAGGAGGGCGACCCGCTTGCGCTCGTCGCACCGCAGGCGCGTGTTCGCGACGCCGCAGGGGAGGTGCTGCTGCGCGTGGACGCCGCCGAGAAGCGCTTCGGCGGGCTCGTGGCGGTGGACCGCGTGTCGTTCGAGGTGCGTGCCGGCGAGATCGTCGCGCTGCTCGGGCCCAACGGCGCGGGCAAGAGCACGCTCTTCAACCTGATCACCGGCCTGCTTCCCGCCAGCAGCGGTGCGATCTCGCTGCGAGGGCAGCGCATCGACGCGCTGGGCGCGCGGCAGGTCGCTGCGCGCGGCGTGGCGCGCACCTTCCAGCACGTGAAGCTGGTGGGCGACATGAACGTGCTGGACAACGCGGCGCTCGGCTGCCACCTGCTCGGGCGCCATGGCTGGCTGCGCGCCATGCTTCGGCTCGACCGGCGCGAGGAGGCCGCGATCGAGGCGATGGCCATGGCGCAGCTGCGCCGCTGCGGCCTGGCGGAACTGGCGGGCTCGCCGGCCGCGAGCCTGCCGCTGGGCAAGCAGCGCGTCCTGGAGATCGCGCGCGCCCTGTGCGCCCGCCCGCAAATGCTGCTGCTCGACGAACCGGCGGCCGGCCTGCGGCACAAGGAAAAGCAGACCCTGGCGGCGCTGCTGAAGCAACTGCGCGGCGAGGGCGTCACCGTGCTCATCGTGGACCACGACATGGAGTTCATCATGGACATCGCCGACCGCCTGGTCGTGATGCAGTTCGGCCAGAAGATCGCCGAGGGCGAGGCGCAGGCGGTGCGCGACGACCCGCGGGTGCAGCAGGCCTACCTCGGAGGTGCCGCATGACGCTGCAGGCCCGCGCGTTGTGCGCCTTCCACGGCCGCGTTCCCGCGCTGCACGAAGTGGACATCGCGGTGCCGTCCTCCGGCATCGTCACCGTGGTCGGCCCCAACGGGGCCGGCAAGTCGACCTTGCTGGCCGCGCTGATGGGCCGCCTGCCGATGACCGGCGAGGTCACGCTCGACGGCACCGACCTGCGCTTCGTCTCGCCCGAGCGCCGCGTGGCCATGGGCCTGGCGCTGGTGCCGGAGCAGCGCGACCTGTTCGGCACCATGAGCGTGGCCGACAACCTTGAGCTCGGCGCCTTCTGCTGGCGCCGCGCCGGCCGCCGCGCCATCGCGGCCGAGATGGACCGCGTGATCGGCCTTTTCCCGCGGCTCGGCGAACGCCGCGCGCAGCAGGCGCACACCCTCTCGGGCGGCGAGCGGCAGATGCTCGCCCTTGGCCGCGCGCTCATGGCCCGTCCGCGCATCCTGCTGCTCGACGAGCCCAGCCTGGGGCTGGCGCCTCTGGTGGTGCGCGACATCTTCGGCATCGTGCGCCGGTTGCAGCAGCAGGGCGTGGCCATCCTGCTGGTCGAGCAGAATGCGCGCGCCGCCTTCGAGGTGGCCGACCATGCCTATGTCCTGGAAATGGGGCGCGTCAGCCTGCATGGCCCGGCCTGCGAGGTGGCGCGTGACGCACGGGTCGAGGACAGCTATCTGGGGCGGCCGGCTGGGCCGTCAGCCAGGACCGGGCAAGCCGGCCAAGCCATCGCGTCCCCGCCGTCCCTGCTCGCGACGGCGATGCCCGCCAAGCGGGCCGCCTGAAGGAGCCACCCCATGCAAGAACAACCTTTTGTTGCCCGCGAGGCCGCGGTGGCGGCCGTCGTGCGGGAACTGCGCGAACGCTTCGGCGAGCGCTGCGCGACCGGCAGGGCGGTACGCGAGCAGCACGGCAAGGACGTGTCCTTCCATCCGCTCCATGCGCCCGATGCGGTGGTGTTCGCCGAATCGACCGGGGAGGTGGCCGCCGTCGCGCGGCTGTGCCATGCGGCCTCGGTGCCGATGATCCCCTTCGGCACCGGCACGTCGTGCGAAGGCGGCATCGCCGCGCTGCATGGCGGCGTCTGCATCGACCTGTCGCGCATGAATGCGGTGCTCGAGATCCACGAGGCCGACTTCGACTGCCGCGTGCAGGCGGGCGTGACGCGCAAGCAGCTCAACGCGGCGCTGCACGGCACCGGGCTGCACTTTCCCATCGACCCCGGGGCCGATGCCTCGCTCGGCGGCATGGTGTCGACGCGCGCTTCCGGCACCAACGCCGTGCGCTACGGCACGATGCGCGAGAACGTGATGTCGCTCGAAGTGGTGCTGCCCGACGGCGAGATCGTCCGCACCGGCGGGCGGGCCCGCAAGTCGGCCGCGGGCTACGACCTCACGCACCTGTTCACCGGCGCCGAAGGCACGCTGGGCATCGTCACCGAGGTGGGCCTCAGGCTGCATCCGCTGCCCGAGCACATCGCGGCCGCGCGCTGCGGCTTCGCCGACCTGCGCTCGGCGATCGATGCGGTCACCGGGATCATGCAGACCGGCATGCCGGTGGGCCGCATCGAGTTCCTCGATGCGCAACAGGTCGATGCATGCAACCGCTACGCCAGGCTCGACCTGCCGGCCGTGCCCACGCTGTTCCTCGAATTCCACGGCGCGCCCGAGAGCGTGGCGCAGCAGGTGCGGGTGGCCGAGGAGATCTCGCTCGACCATGGCGGCGTGGGCTTTGCGTGGGCGAACACGCCCGAGGAGCGCACCCGGCTCTGGCAGGCGCGCCACGACGTGTGGTGGGCCGCGCTCGCGTTGCGGCCCGGCTGCCAGGGCATGCCGACCGATGCCTGCGTGCCGATCTCGCGGCTCGGCGAGGCAGTGATGGCGGCGCGTGCCGACGTCGAGGAACTGGGGCTCACCGCGCCGATGTGCGGGCATGTGGGCGACGGCAACTTCCACCTCTGCGTGGTGGTCGATCCGCAGGATGCCGACGAGATGGCGCGCGCCGAGGCGCTCAACGCGCGGCTGATGCGCCGTGCCATCGAGATGCAGGGCACCTGCACCGGCGAGCACGGCATCGGCTACGGCAAGCTCGATTTCCTCGAACTGGAGCGCGGTGCCTCGATGCGGGTGATGAACGCGATCAAGCAGGCGCTGGATCCGCGCGGCATCATGAATCCGGGCAAGGTGCTGCGCACCGGTTCGGCTTGAGTCTCCGATGCGGCACGGCCTGCTACAGCGGCACGCGGCTCAGGTCCAGGCGGGTGTCGTTCTTCACCTCGCGCAGCGCGACCGAGGTCTTCATCTGGCGGATGCCTTCGAGCTTGAGCATGAAGCGGTGCAGGAACCGGTCGAAGGCCAGCGAGTCGGGCACCACGATCTTGAGGATGTAGTCGCTGTCGCCGGTGGTGACCCAGCATTCGAGGATCTCCGGCGTGGCCTGCACCGCGCGCTCGAAGGCCTCGACCACCGATTCCGAATGCCGCTCCAGGCTGATCTGCGTGAACATGCAGCCGTGCAGGCCGACCTTGTTGCGGTCGACCAGCGCCACGTAGCGGCGGATGATGCCGCTGTCTTCCAGGTCGCGCAGCCGTCGCCAGCAGGGTGCCGACGACAGGCCCACGTCCTCGGCGAGGGCCTGGACCGTCATGCGGCCGTCGGCCTGCAGCAGGTCGAGCATCCGGCGCGTGGGCAGGTCGGACAGGGGGCTCGAATCAGTCTTTGCCAAAGGGGCGGCCTCCGGAATGAAACATGCCGGGTTGTCGCCAACGCCGCACGAATCGCAATTATATATGCTGTCCGGACGGATTAATATTGTTTTCCCCTCGATGGATGGATCGAAACCATGCAGACACAAGAAGCAGCGCCCGCGCTGGAGACAGGCTACCGGCTCTCGGACAACCGCACCGCGCGCCAGGGCCGCGTGTTCCTCACCGGTACCCAGGCCCTGGTGCGGCTGCTGTTTCGCCAGCGCCAGGAGGACCAGGCCCGCGGCTGGAAGACGGCCGGCTACGTGAGTGGCTACCGCGGCTCGCCGCTCGCGGGTGTCGATACTGAGCTGTGGCGTGCCAAGTCCGGGCTCGCCGAGCACGGCATCCACTTCCTGCCGGGGATCAACGAGGACCTCGCGGCGACCGCGGTGATGGGGACGCAGCAGGTCGGCCTCGACCCCGAGCGCAAGGTCGATGGCGTGTTCGCCATGTGGTACGGAAAAGGACCCGGCGTGGACCGCGCCGGCGATGCGATCCGCCATGGCAACGCGGCCGGCACCTCGCGCCGCGGCGGCGTGCTGATGGTGGTGGGCGACGACCATGCGGCCACTTCGTCGTCGATCCCGAACGCCAGCGACCTGTCGCTCATGGGCTGGGGCATTCCCATCGTCCATCCGGCATCGGTCGATGAGTACGAGTCCTTCGGCCTGTGGGGCTGGGCCGCGTCTCGCCATGCCGGTACCTGGGTCGCGTTCAAGGCGATCTCGGAGACGGTCGAGAGCGCACGCTCGGTCGATGTCGCGCCGCCCGCGGTGCTGGATCGCCCCGGCCTGCCCGACACCTCGTCGCTCGAATACCGCACCAGCGACTTCCTCACGCCGGCCGTCGAATTGCGGCTCGCCGCGAAGCTCGAGGCTTTCAAGGCTTTCGCGCGCGGCAACCCGCTCGACCGGATGGTGGTGGCGGCCCCCGGTGCGAAGGCCGGCATCGCTGCCGTGGGCAAGTCCTTCCATGACCTGATGGAGGTGCTGCAGCGCTGCGGCATCGGCGAAACCGATTTGCCCCGGCTCGGCCTGCGCCTGTACAAGCCCGGCCTGGTCTTTCCGCTCGATGCCGAGGGCGCAGATCGTTTCTGCGAGGGACTGGACCACGCGCTCGTGATCGAGGAAAAGGCCTCGGTCGTCGAGCAGCAACTCAAGGACCTGGTGTTCAACCGGCCGGCGCGTCCCAGCGTCTGCGGCAAGCATGACCTCGATGGCCGTCCGTTGCTGGCGTGGACCGGGCAGTTGTCGCCCGGCGGCGTGGCAGCGGCGCTGCATGCGTGGCTGCAGTCGATCGGCCATCCCCTGGCTGCGCGCATCGATGCGGCACGCTTCGTCGCCCGGCCTGTCTTGTCCAATGAAGCCGACGGCATGCGCCGGCTTCCCTACTTTTGCTCTGGCTGCCCGCACAACAGCTCGACGCAGGTGCCGGAGGGCAGCCAGGCGCTAGCCGGCGTCGGCTGCCATTACATGGCCAGCTGGATGGACCGCGGCACGGCGGGCCTCACGCAGATGGGCGGCGAGGGCGCCGACTGGCTCGGCCGCAGCGCCTTCACCAGTGTCCCGCACGTGTTCCAGAACATGGGCGAAGGCACCTACTTCCATTCGGGCTACCTCGCGATCCGGCAGTCGATCGCGGGCGGCGCCAACATCACCTACAAGATCCTCTTCAACGACGCGGTGGCCATGACCGGCGGCCAGCCGGTCGATGGGCAGACCAGCGTGCCGCAGATCTGCACCCAGGTCGCGAGCGAAGGCGCGAAGAAGGTGGTGGTGGTGACCGACGAGCCGCAGCGCTACCGCGGCGTCGCACTCGACGCCGGTGTGCAGGTGCGCCACCGGCGCGAGCTCGACACGGTGCAGCGCGAGCTGCGCGAGATCGCGGGTGTCACTGTGCTGGTCTACGACCAGACCTGCGCCGCCGAGAAGCGTCGCCGGCGCAAGCGCAAGAGCTATCCCGACCCGCCCCGGCGAGTGTTCATCAACGCGGCGGTCTGCGAGGGCTGTGGCGATTGCGGGACGAAGTCGAACTGCCTGTCGGTCGCGCCGCTCGAGACTTCCTTCGGCCGCAAGCGGCAGATCGACCAGTCGAGCTGCAACAAGGACTATTCCTGCGTCGAGGGCTTCTGCCCCAGTTTCGTGAGCGTGCTCGGCGGCAGCCTGCGCAAGGGCGCCGCGGCGGCGTCCGCGAAGGACCTCGAGGCGCTGGCCGCGGCGCTGCCGCTGCCGGCCGTGCCGTCGCTGGCGCAGCCCTTCGACCTGATGATCGCGGGCGTCGGCGGCACCGGCGTCATCACGCTCGGTGCGCTGATCGCGATGGCAGCGCATCTCGAGAGCAAGGGCGTGTCGGTGCTCGACTTCACCGCGCTCGCGCAGAAGGGCGGCTCCGTGGTGAGCCATGTGCGCCTGGCCGACGCGCCGGAGCAGCTGCATGCCGTTCGCCTGCTGCCCGGCACCGCGCGGACCTTGATCGTTGCCGACCTGGTGGTGGGCGTGCTGCCCGACGTGCTGGGCGTCATCGGCGAGGGCCGCACGCGGGTGGTCGCCAACACGCATCTGCAGACGCTGGCCGAGTTCACGCGGCAGCCCGACCTGCCCTATCGGGAGGACGCACTGCTTGAGAAGATCGAGGCCGCCGCGGGCGCCGCGCAGGTCGATCGCATCGATGCGCATGCCGCTGCCAAGGCCCTGCTCGGCGATGCCATCGGCGCCAACATGCTCATGCTGGGCCACGCCTGGCAGCAGGGCGGCGTGCCGGTGAGCCTGGCAGCGCTGATGCGCGCGATCGAGCTCAACGGGGTGGCAGCGACCGCCAACAAGCAGGCGTTCGCCGCGGGCCGCCTCATCGCCGCCGATCCGCAATGGCGGCAGACGCTGACGGGCGACACCCGCACGGTCGTCAGCCTGAACCTGCCGCTGTCGTTCGAGAAGCTGGTCGAGGAGCGCGCCCGCTTTCTCACCGACTACCAGGATGCCGCCTACGCGCAGCGCTACCTCGACACCGTGCGCCGCGTGGAGGCCGCCGAGCGCCGATGCGCGCCCGACGCCCGGCGCCCGCGGCTCGCGGAGGCGGTGGCGCGTTCGCTCTTCAAGCTGATGGCGTACAAGGACGAGTACGAAGTCGCGCGGCTGCATGCGCGGCCCGAGTTCCTGGAGGGCCTGCGCAGCCAGTTCGAGGGCGACTTCCGGCTGCAGTTTCACTTGGCCCCGCCGATCTTCGAGAAGCGCGGCGCCGATGGCCAGGCGCTCAAGCGCAGCTTCGGCGCGTGGATGCTGCCGTTGTTCAAGGGGCTCGCCTCGATGCGCGGTCTCAGGGGAACTGTCCTCGACCCGTTCGGCTACCTCGCGGAACGGCGCGAAGAGCGCCGCCTGGTCGTGGAGTACGAGGCGTTGGTGGGTCGTTTGCTCGGTGGGCTGACGCGGGAGCGGATCGGCAGCGCCGTGGCCATCGCCTCATTGGCCGAGAAGGTTCGAGGCTATGGTCACGTCAAGGCGCGCACCATTGGCGAGTACCGCAGTGCTTTGGGCGTACTGCTCGCGCGGCACGAGTCCACGGCTGGTCCGGCCAGGCTCCCCGAACTGAGATCCGCCTGAAAGAGAGAAGGCCGCACCATGCCCGTCGCCTTGGAATGCCTGTATCGGCCGGGGGGCGTGCAGGACCGTTTGCGGATTCGCGTCACGCACCTGGATTACATGATCGCCAACAAGGAACAGGTGGTGATCGGAGGGCCATCCATGCGTGATGGGCAACTGGTCGGCATGTTCCTTCTTCTCGCCACCGACGACCTGTCGCAGGCCGACGCATTCCTCGCTGCCGAGCCCTACACGCGCGCCGGCCTCTTCATGGAAGTGAGAAAGACGCTTTTCACGCGCTATCTGCCGCAGCCGCACGAAGGCTTTCTGCATCAGCTCCGGCACGAGGCCATGACTACCTAAAACATGCGTTCGGGTTCGCGGGTGTGTTCCGGCAAGGCGCGCGGCAGCGACCACCATAGGAGGGCATGTTGGTCATGGGCCGGAAGCGGCCATTCGAAGTGAGAAGTCCGGCGCAGGATGGCCGCGCGGGCAGCGCGCACACGTGCTAGTGGCAAGGCAATTCCGCCTTCGCTTGCCAGCCGTCGATGATCGACACGAAAGCCTCCCTTATCCACCGTTGAGCACTGTGGGCGTGAGTGCGTTCGTGCCACACCATTCCCACTGCGAATCCTTCAACCGGGAACGGGGGATCGAGGAATCGGAGTTTGTCGGCACGGTCGCTCACCAGCCGTTTTGGAACCAGGGCTACGAAGTCCGACTGCCAGATCGCAGCGACACATCGATTCCGGTGAAGTACGTCATTCGAGCTCTCCCTCGTCAAGGGATTTCGAGTCTAGAAGGACAACACAACGGAGCACAGGTACGCCCGAGCACCGATGCTCGTGGTCGCAATACGTCTCACAGGGCGAAGTTGGGCCCGTACAGGCTAAATGGATTCACGATGGTCAGCGTCTTCTCGATGCGCAGACTGTCTTGCATATCCTCGGAATACAGCGTGTCGCAGCCAGACAGGAGAGCCGAGGACAAGATCATCGAGTCGTACACCGATAGCTGATACTTTTCGCTGAGCGCGCGCCCCAGATCGTGAGATTCAACGGTCAAGGGTTCGACTGGGCACAGCCCCCGCACCAACTGCAGAAACTCGTCGATTTCCTTCCATGGAAGAGTCAGCTTGCGCCGCGCAACGTTGGCAATCTCGTTGAGGACCTGAACGCTGATGATCGGGCGCCCCGCAACCACCGCGCGTGCGCGCTCGGCCTTTGCTGCGTCCTTGGACATCATGTAGAGCACTACATTGGTGTCCGCGAACGCTCTATCTTTCATTGGCGTCGTCTCGATCGAACTTGAACGCTTCTGGCAGCCGGCCTTCGAACTCACGCAGGGCGGCGACGATCTCCTCCTTCCCGGGCTTCTTGGTCAGACCAAGGTCGCGCGGGCTGTGCACGCTCAGGCGCACCTCGTCTCCTTCTGACAGGTTCAATTTCTTGACCAGCGCGAGGGGCAGGCGAATGGCCAGACTGTTGCCCCACTTTGCGACTTGCATGACTGGCTCCTGTATCTACTTTTAAGATTGTAGATACGCACGCGTAGGGATGCAACTGAGAACGCCGGCGCCCCAACCCTGCCAATGGATTCGATTCAGGCGCACCTTGGCCGCCTGACGAGCTTTGTTGGGTTGTGTCAGTAGCGACTTGGACCGCTCATCGTGAGGAGTTGCGCACACGCAGCATTCTGTCGGCATGCAGTTGTCTGCCGACTACGACATCTCGGACCAAGCGACCGGCCGAGTTCGGCCTTACGGCAACGCCAGGCGCGCCGTTGGTATTGGAACCGTCTTATGACCGCAGACCAAGCGCGTTTGGATCGGCCGGTATTGACCTAGCACACCTGAAGCTCTGATGGTTCGCTCTTTTTTCTCCTGCCTTTGGCAAGAAGACTAGCTGTCGAACGCCGGTAACTGGATGCGGCCGACCCTGAGGCCGTTTGAAGGCTGCTGTCGGAAAGCGACTGCACTCACCTCGTCGCACGCGAACCGCTGGCCCCTCGGGCGAGAGATCCAGTCGAAGATTGGCTGAGGCCCTGTCCCAAACGGGGAGATCCCTGTACACCTCGCCCTCCAGCCACAGCGACGCATTCAGCTCCTTCCATGTCAAACGGGTCGCCAGGTCTTCACCTGCGGCGGTCGCGTGCACGCGATCCCACACGGGGCCGTTGGCTGAAGGCAACTTCAGCGTCACGCTTGCGCGCTTGCTTCGCCCTCGACGTCCGCGCTCTCGAGCGCTGCCTTCAGCGCGGCGTCGACTGCGTCGATCCGCTTCTTGCAGACCTGGTAGGCCGCGACCGACTCGGTGACGATCGTCAGCAGGTCGTCGATATTTGGCTCGTCCTGCTCACGCAGAGTCTCGGCATGGCGCTGGAGGACGCCGTACGCCTCCCGAAAGGTCTGTGGGGTTGGCATTGCTACTTCCTTCACTAGGGTTTGCCGGCACGCGCGGCGATCACGCCGTCCCGGAACTGGATTTCGATGGCCAGCTCGGGGCTGGCCAGGACTTGTGCTTGGGCGGTGATCGGCTTGCCCGTAGCGTCGCGGACGATCGCGAAGCCGCGGGCTGCCGGGGCCCTGGCCCGAGATCTCCCGAATCAGCGCTTCGGCGCCCGATCTCGCGCGATCGAGCGTGGCTGCGGCGCGCTCGCCGACGGCGGCCATGTCGGTCTGCGCCTGGCGCCGCGCGTGCCGCGCGCCGGCGCTTGCCTGGTCCATGACGGTGTTGAGCGCGAGTCACCGGCCAGGCTGGTGCTTGCACGCGCCTGCACGTCTGCCAGGTGGCGCGGCACGAGCTGGCGGGCAGCGGTGACCTGCTCGGCGGCTGCCTGGCGCACCTGATGCACAAGGTGCAGCCCTCCCTTTGCCGCCTGGTGCACGTCTTGCAGGGCGGCAACGCCGATCGCGTTCATCGCGTCGCGGCTTTCCTGGCGCGCACGGGCCACGTGGGCGCGAGCATCTGCTGCGACCTGGCTGTGCGCCTGATCGATCGCTGCGCTGAGCTCGCGCGTCATGCGCTCGGCCTTGGTCGTGATGCTTTCGCAGGCGGCCTGGGCCTCTCGGGCTCGCCGGGCAATCAGCTTCTCGATCGCGGCGATGACCTTGCTCGGGGTGTCGAACTTCGCGTGCGCACCCTCATCCACGATGGTGCTGTCCCGCTCGTGTCCAATTCCAGTCAGCACCGGCAGCCGCTGGTCGCAGATGAAGCGGGCCAACTCGTAGTCGTTGAGCCAGGCCAGGTTGTTGACTGCGCCGCCGCCTCGGATGATGACGACGGCATCCGGAAAGTCGCCTGCCGCTGCGCATTGGTCCAGCGCGTTGGTAAGCGCCGCGACGATCTCGCGGGCGGCGCCTTCGCCCTGAAACCTGCTGTGCGCGTAGGTGAAACGGCACAGCCCGAACTGCGCGAGGCGATCGGACTCCTTCCGGAAATCGCCGAGGCCCGCGGCCTCGTGTGGTGCCACGACCAGTACCGAGGTGAAGTTCCAGGGTGGCGGCACGTTCTTGTTCTGCTCGAAGACGCCCTCGCGCTGCAGTCGCCCCCGGATTTCCTTCATGCGGGCTGCCAGGTCGCCCAGGGTGTAGCCGAAGTCGATGGCGTCGATTTCCAGGCTGAAGCCGAACTGGGGCTTGAAGCCAGGCTTGGCGCGTACGAGCAGCTTGATCCCGGCGCCGATGGTCGCGCCGGTGGCGCGCTCGAATTCTGGGAGGATGCGGGCGGCCGTGTTTGCCCAGATCATGGCATGCGCCTTGGCCAGCACCTGCCCCGCGCGATCGCGCTCCGACAGCTCGAGATAGACATGCCCATTGCGCAGCGTCACCTGCATGACCTCCACCATTGTCCAGACGCCGCCCCTGAAGGCCTGCGAGATTGCCGTGGCGACGCCGCCGAGCAGGCGAGACAAGGAAATGCCCTTGGCGGGCGCGCTCAGCTCACCGCTCTCGGTGCCGGCCGCGAGCTCCCGAGAGGCGAAGCGGTCAGCCCCGGTGGCACTCGGAGCTGACCCGGGGCCCGTGGTTACCGGCGCCGGAGCAGACCCGCCCGGCACGATGGCCCACTTGGCAAAGGCGGAGAGATCTGTCGCGGGATGCACCCACCAGCGCCTACTCTCGGGGTCATACCGCGCGCCTAACGCTTTGGCGGCGTCCTTCTCCTTGTAGGGAACGTTGAGGTAGTGGCGCTCTTGCATCCTTCGATTTTGGTTCATGCCGCAGGACGTGGCGGATGGAGGGTCGCGTCGCCGGCAAGTCGGCAGCGTGCGGGCGACTCCGCGGCCGGCTTCGAGCGTCGCGAAGGCACGGGCGACCCAGCGAGTGTTGGCATCGCTCAACTCGGCCCGAACGAATGGTCAAGTCAAGTTCTGCGATGGCAACGAACAGCGGTAGGGACAAACCCAAACCGTGCCTAGAACCTGACCGAGAAGCGCGAGGCCGATTCGTAGCCAACGCTCGATGCGACTCGGGTGACCGCATGGTTTGTCGACTGAAGCAAAGTCATCGCGAACGACATGCGCGTATCTGTCAAGACCGACCCGAAAGTCACTCCTTCCGCGCTCAGTCTTCGTCGCAGGGTTGCTTCGCTCATGGCAAGCCGTGCAGCCACCGAAGACATCGTCCAAGGCTCCGAAAGCGAGCCGGCCAACAAGCTCCGCAGTCGTGCCGCCACCGTCACGCCCTGTGGCGCCGCGAGTGTGATGTTGCGCAGGGACAGCCACACCAAGACCTCCGTCAGCCTGTGCCTTGCGACCTCGGCGGGAACCTGGCAAGCGTTTGAGATGGCTTCGGTGGCGCGGTCGACACAGTCGTAGAACTCCCGCCCGAGATCCCGGATCACGGTTGCCTGCAGCGGGGGGCGCGATCCGCGGCTGCCGAGCTCGAACATGATCGCCTTGTCCCAAAGGAGCCAACGCGCTTCGAAAAGACCTTGTGCAGACAGCTGGTTGAACACGTCGAAGCTTTGCCCGCCCGCGACCACAATGGCTTCGCCGCCTTGCAGACTCCAGCGGCGCTGGCCAACGTCATTTTTCCGTGCTTCAGGAGTATGAGCGCCGGTTGTCGAGCGCGAGCTGGCTGAATCTCAGCGTACTGTGCTGAACGACATTCGTGGTCCGATCTCCGGGCGCGAGGGCAGGGACCTTACCGGATTGTGCTTGGTCACGACCCATGGTGACGAAGACTAGGAACGCACGCGATGAATGGCGCAAAGCTTGTTTCCATCGGGGTCGCGCACGTAGGCAAGGTAATACTTGCCCAAGGCATCGTTGCGCAGTCCTGGCGGGTCTTCGATGGATACGCCGCCATGTGCCACCGCCGTGTCATGAAACTCCTTTACCAGCTCCGGGGTCTCGCATTTGAATGCGATCGTTCCTCCGTTTGCACACGTGGCAGGTCTATTGTCGATGGGCTGGCTGATCCCCAGGGTGTTTCCACCGTGCCGGTAGAACAGGCGAACATGACCCGTCGCGGTAATGTTGCGGACAGGCTCGCCTTGCGCGCCGATCACGCGAAGAATTGCATCGTAGAAGCGTTTGGAGCGTTCGATGTCGTTACTGCCAACCATGACGTGATTGAACATTCATTTGCCCTTTCCAACTTGTGACGAATGTGATGATCGAGCGAGTCTGCGTCAATGCAGGCGATTTCAGCACCTCGTGTGCGGTGAAGGACGGCGGCTTCTGACGACCAACGCCACGCCTGCTCGAATGAGTAGGAAGGCGCCCTTTCGATCATTCGTGATGCGGATGTTCCGGAAACAGGGAGCGGACGCGGTTCAAGCTTGGCAGCGATCGAGCCCGCTTGCGCAGGGCACATGCCCGTGTTGCTTTCCGCCGACATCATGCACTCTCCCAATGGATTCCCTGGGCCGGGCGCGCTACGTTCGCCTTCATGGAGATCTGATGTCGCCATCTTGGTGAAAGGAGGCGGGCCATGCCGATGGAACTGCTGAGCCGGCTCTGCAAGGCCACGATGCCATGCTATGTCTCGGACGAGGACGACATCGAGAAGTTGTCGGTCTTGAGCGCTGCGCAACTTGTGGAGGCGGACATCCCGCCCATGCTGGAGGACGCCGGGCTTCGGTGGTTCTCAGGGGTTGCCGTCGTTCATCGCGTCTCCGGTGACGGCTTCTCGGCGGTCAACGGCCGCACGAAACGGCCACTCGCCTTTGCGGGCCCTGGCATGGAGCGGCTGCCCTGGGGATGAGTAGGCCGTACGGCCGCGTCCTCCGCTTCGCAACGCGAAGCAAACGGGCAACAGCACACGAATGGCCACCCATCCCTTGTTCATGCGCCTTCAGCGAGCGAGTGATGCGCTGCTTGGGAGCCGGACGGATCAGCATTTGACCGAACAGGCGCGCCGTCTTCGTATCGCGACGCCATCCCCGTGGCTGAGGTAAACGTTCATCGCCAAGTCATCGAAGGCCACCAACACGACGCCCGCGGCGACGCTGCCTTCTGCCGCGGGGAACTGCAGCACCAGCGCGCATGCACTACCCCGAGATCGAGCCTGTGCGCCGGCGGTCGAAGAAGGACTTGCGCCAGCCCATGACCCGGATGGAGCCAAATACGCCCCCTTTGGTGTATGGGTCGCCGGCAACGAAGGCCTCTGCCGACGCGCGATCTTGGGTGTCCACGATCAACAATCCTCCGATCGCCTGGCCGAGGTCGTTCAGCAGCGCACCGCCGGCGAGTATTTCCCCATGATGCGCATCGAGGTAGGCGAGGTGCTGTGGCCTCAGCGCAGTACGCAGCGTCTCGCATTCGGGGTTGTCGAGGGCGAGGATGGCGAATGGCATGGCGGGAATCGATAAAGCTGGGGTCATTCGCCGAAGCGGCGCAACGCGCGGTCGCGCTGTTTTGGCGTGCGTCGCGCTGGAAGAGCCTCAGCTGGGTTGAATGCCGGCCTTCTGGATGATGGTGCGCCAGGTGCTCATCTCGCGCGCGATGAACGACCGGAACTCTGCCGGCGTGCTGCCTACGGGATTGGCGCCGTTGACCAGGAGCGTCTCGCGCGTGGCCGGCGTGTTCAATGCATGGCGCACCTGCTCGCCCAGGCGTTGCACGATCGCCGCGTCGGTGCCCGCAGGCGCCAGGATTCCGGCCCAGGCACTGACGTCGAACGGCTTGCCGGTGATCTCGGCGACCGTGGCGATGTCTGGCAAGGACGCCGAGCGCGACTTGGTCGAGGCTGCAAGCGCACGCAGCTTGCCGGATTTCACCAAGGGCGCGGCCGCTACCACATTGGCAAACATGAGCTCGACATGTCCCCCCATCACGTCGGCGAGGGCCGGCCCTGTACCCTTGTACGGCGCGTGGGTCATCGAGACGCCGGATTGAAGGGCCAACAATTCCATTGCGAGATGGTCGGCAGTGCCGCTGCCGGTGGAGGCGAAGGAGAGCGGCTTGGTCTTGGCCTGAGCCAGCACCTCTGCGAGCGAGCGCAACGTCGAGCCCGGCGCCGCCACCATGATGAAGGGCGACTGCACCGCGAGGCTGATGGGAGCGAAGGCTTTTTCGGTATCGAAGGGGAGCGTCTTCATCATCGATGGGTTCGTGACATGCGGAACGCTCGCCACCAGCAGTGTGTATCCGTCCGGCGTGGACTTCGAGACGTAGTCGCTTCCTATCAACGTGCTGGCACCTGGCTTGTTCTCCACGAAAAATGTCTGCCCGAGCGACTCCGTGAGACCGGCAGCGATCGAGCGCGCAACGGCATCGGTGCCTCCGCCGGCGGTGAACGGCACGACGACCTTCACTGCACGGCTGGGGTAGGTCGAGGCGGCATGCAAGGGTGCGGCAGCGCCGGCCATGCAGGTGCTCGCCAAGAGGGTCACGAGTTCGCGGCGGTTCATGCGGTTTCCTTCGAATGCGCGGGCCTGAAACAAGCCAGCGCCTTGCATTTGATTAGAGGTTGAAGTGAAGCCGCTGGCCGCGCTCGGGCCAGGGCACGGATACGAGCCGGCCGGTCCCGGACAAGGTCACGAAGGCCGTTTCCAGGTCAGGGCCGCCGAAGCAGATGTTCGTCACGTAGCTATCCGGAAAGCAGACTTGGCGCAGCACAACCCCATCCGGCGAGATGACCGAGATCGCACCGGTGACCAGCGTGGCGACGCAGATGTTCCCCCGGGCATCCAGTGCGAGGCTGTCGAAACGCTGGAAGCCCGGCAGCCCGCACACCAGGCGGCCACCATGAGGCGATGGAAAGGGTTGCTTCCTGGCGCGCCCGGGCTCGATCAGGTCGAAAGCCCAAAGGCGTGCGGTTTCGGTCTCTGCCACATAGACCGTCGCGCCGTCCGGCGCGAGTCCGACACCGTTGGCCGCCAGCAGCGGGTACGCCACCTCGACGATGCGCGAACCATCAGGCAGTGCGTAGTAGAGGCCGCCGTTGTCACGCATGCGCGCGTGCTTCTTGCCGAAGTCGGTGAAGTAGAAGCCCCCGTACTCGTCGAACACCAGGTCGTTGGGCGAGGAGAGACGGTGGTCATCGCAATGCGTGTAGAGCGTGGTGGCCTTGCCAAGCGCCATGTCGACCTTCAGGATGCTGCCCCCCATGTAGCCTGGCGAAGGACCGGCGGCCGTGAATTGCCCGGGGACGTATGCGTTGCCGCCGTTGTCGCAGATGTAGAGCGCGCCGTCCGGTCCGACAGCAGCTCCATTGGGACCGCTTGCGCATTCAAACAGCATTTCCACGCGGCCGTCGGACGCAACGCGCACGATCTTGCCGGCGCGCATCTCCACAACGATGACCGATCCGTCACTCATGGCCACCGGCCCCTCGGGAAACTGCAGATCCTCGGCGAGAACTCTCATGCGATTCGATGCTTCTCGCCTGTGCGGAATGGCGGAAATGCAATGTCTCCGATTGGTTGGCAACCCGAAGATAGGAGATTGCCTAGGGGGCTTCAATTACAATTTACTCATGTGGAAGATGAGTAAAACGCACATCTGCGCACAGCAGCGGCCGCGCTGCCATCAGCGGTCGCCGTCCAGGCGACTAGCCAGTGGACGCGATCTCAGACGCGATCCACGTTTCGAACGCAAGTACGCGCTGTGGCACGGGCCGGTCCGTTCGCCACGCCATGAAGTAGCCGCCTTCTGTTGGAACCCGCAAGTCGAAGGGAGCGACCAGTCGGCCGCTTGCAAGATCGTCCTGCACGAAGGGGAGAACGGCGACCACCACGCCGAGTTGTTCGGTGGCAGCCTGGTAGGCCATGCCGGCGTTGTCGAACTTCAGGCCGCGATTGCCGTCGATGCCGTTGGTGCCTGCGGCCGCAAGCCAGGTCGGCCAGTCTTGTGTGCGGTTGAGCGAACAAAGCAGCGCGTGCCCTGCCAAGTCCGCAGGTTCCTTCATCGGCGGATCTCGCTTCAGCAGCGCGGGCGAGCAGACGGCCACCAGTGTCTCGCGAAACAGCAGGCGATAGCCCGGCCCCGCCGGCGGATGAGGCTCCGAATGGATGCTCACGTCCACGTCATCGCGATGAAAGTCGGTGAGCTTGTGCGATGTCGTGATCTGCACGTCGATCTTCGGATGCTGCGCGTGAAAGCGCGACAGGCGCGGAATCAGCCAGCGTATGGCGAAGGTGGGCGGCAGCTTGATGCGCAGCAGCCAATCGTCGGAGCTCTGCACCAGCTGCCGGGTGCCGTGCTCGATGTGGTCGAGCGCTACCCGCATGCTGGCGAAGTAGGTCTTGCCGGCCGGCGTGAGGCACATGCCCTGCCGGCCGCGCTCGAAAAGCTTGACGTCAAGCCATTGCTCAAGCGTCGCGATGTGCCGGCTGACGGCACCCTGGGTCACGAACAGCTCCTGCGAGGCCCGCGTGAAGTTGCCGCAGCGCGCGGCGGCCTCGAAGGCGCGCAGGGCGTTCAGGGGCGGCAGGCGACGCGACATGCGATGAAGTTTACTGATGCCCGGCGGGGCAGGCCGAGGGAATCGGGCGTGCTCTAATCGGATCAAAGGTTCCACACAGTATGGCCACTGATCCTGGTGCAAAAAGGCTGCGGCAGAAGGACAGCCCGGCAGAAGACTCGGTTTCCGCCGAGGAAGGCAAGCCCTCCATTCGCGAAGTGGCGTTGCTGGCCGGCGTCGGCCTGGGGACTGCCTCCCGCGTGATCAACGGGCACCCCAGCGTTCGGCAGGAAACACGCCGGCGCGTCCAGGCCGCCATCGCTCAGCTGGGCTACGTGCCCGACATCGTCGCGCAGAGCATGCGCAATCACCGCTCGATGACCTTCGCCTGCGTGATGCGCGACTTCACGGTCCCGGTCCTCAGTATGTTCGTGGACTCCATGCAAAAGGAGATCGATCCGTTCGGCTTCTCGCTGATGGTCGCCTCCAGCTATCATGATTCCAAGCGGGAATTGAGCCTCTTGCGCGGCCTGCAGCAGCGGCGCATCGACGGACTGGTCATCGCGACTTCTTCGGAACACGACGCGGCCGTGCTGGCGATACTGGAGGAGGCGCAGTTTCCCATCGTCCTGCTCGATCGCGAGCTGCCCGGCGAGCTCGACGCCGTCAGCGTCAATCATGCCGCTGGGATTCGCCAGGCGGTGCTGCACCTGGCCGATCTGGGCCATCGGCGCATTGCCATCATCTCGGGCGAGGCGGGTGTGCATCCGACTCAAAGCCGGCTGGAGGGCTTCATCGAGGGCCACAGGGCAAGAAAGCTCCCCGTCGACAGGGAGTTGATCCGGGCGGCTTCGTTCGGTCGCGACGTGGGCTATGCAGAGGCCGGCTGGCTGCTGGACCAGCCTTCTGCGCCCACGGCCATCATCGCCGGCGGAACGTCGTTGCTGCCCGGCGTGATGCAGGCAGTGCGCGAGCGCGGCCTTGTCATTCCGCGCGACCTTTCCGTGATTGCGGGGGCGGACAGTGACGTCGCGCAGCTGTCCACGCCCGCGTTCACCGTGGTGAGATGGAATCACGATCAGCTCGGCAAGGCCGCCGGACGCTTCCTGATGGACCGCCTTGCCGATCCGCTGCTGCCACGCCGGCGGTTGGTTGTGCAGGCGGAACTGGTGGTGAGGGACTCGTGCGCCGCGCCGCGGGTGCTTGCCAGAACTGCTTGACAAGGCCCTTTCTGCCGCCTACATTGGAAACGTTACCAAGAAGTGCGGCCGAGAGAAAACGTTGTCCGCCCTTGTTGATGGAAACGTTTCCAATCAAGCTACCTGCGGGATGAGTTCATGAATCGAATAGGAATTGATGTCGGGGGCACCTTCACGGATGTGGTGCTGGTGGACGACGCATCCGGCCAGATCTGGTCGACCAAGGTCGCAACCACTCCTGCGGATCGTGTCATGGGGGCCATGAACGGCTTCCGCAAGATACTCGAGCTCAGCGCGCGCGACAGCTCCGAGGTCGGCTTCATCGGCCATGGGACCACCATGGCCACCAACATGATCGTCGAAGGCAAGGGCGCCAAGACGGCCTTGGTCACCACTGCCGGGTTCCGCGACGTACTGGAACTGCGCAGGCTCTCGCGCCACGACCGTGCGGACCTCTACGATCTCCAGTTCGAAAATCCCAAGCCCCTGGTGGAGCGGCGTTGGCGGCTTGAAGTCAACGAGCGCATGCGTCACGACGGGACGGTTGAAGTGCCCCTCGACCTGGCGCAGCTGCGCGGCCTGGCCGAGCGGCTCGCCGATTCCGACATCGAGGCGGTGGCGATCTGCTTTCTCCATTCCTACGTGAATCCGGAGCACGAGCGCGCGGCGCTGCAAGAGCTCAGGCGGCTGCTGCCGCGCTGCTTCATCACCGCGTCGCACGAGGTCAACCCGGAGATGCAGGAGTACGAGCGCACCAGCTCCACCGTCATGAACGCGCTGCTCGGTCCTGTCTGCGGACGCTACATCCACAGCTTCGAGGCGCAGCTGCGCGCCGCGGGCTTCGCCGGCGAGCTGCTCTTCATGCAATCCAACGGGGGGCTGGCTTCCACCAAGGTGGTCGCGGCCAAACCCATCGTGCTGCTCGAGTCGGGGCCCGCAGGGGGCGTCAGCGCTGCAGTGCGCAGCAGCGAGCAGGCACTGCTGCGCGGCGTGTTGCTGGGCGACATGGGAGGCACGACCTTCGATGTGTCGCTGGTGCGTGAATCACGCCCAGAGATCCGCACGCACGGCCTGCTGCACACACATGCGGTTCGCGCGCCCACGATCGACATCGACTCCATAGGCGCCGGCGGGGGCTCGATCGCCTGGATCGACAGCGGCGGCGGCGTGCACATCGGGCCGGAAAGCGCGGCAGCCGACCCCGGGCCGGCCTGCTACGGTAGGGGCGGCACCAGGCCTACCGTCACTGACTGCAATCTGCTGCTGGGCTACGTGGACCCGGACTCGTTTCTTGGCGGCGAATTCAAGCTCGACACCGCCGCGGCACTCGCTGCCGTGGAGACGCACCTGGCCAAGCCGCTGGGCGTTTCCGTCCTGGAGGCGGCCTGGACGGTGCGTGTGGTGGCGAACGCACTGATGGCGCAGGCAATGCGCCTCATGACGGTGGAGCGCGGCTACGACCCGCGCGAGCTGGCCTACATGTGCTATGGCGGCGCCGGCCCCGTGCATGCGGTTGACTTGGCGCAGGAGCTGGACATCAAGGAAGTGATCGTGCCGCCGCTGCCGGGCCTCTTCAGCGCATTCGGGATGATCGTGGCCGACCGCCAGTTCGACGGGCAGACGGCCGTCGAGACCGAGCTGGAAGCGGTTGCGCCGGCGCGGATCCACGCCATCTGCGCCCAGCTCGAGCAGCAGGCGCGCGCCGCCTTCGGGCAGGAGCACGCCGCCTCGGGCATGAAGACGATCTACCGCGCGGACTGCCGCTACGCAGGCCAGCCCGCCGCGATCGCTGTCGATATCCCGCCCGAGCTGCTGCACCCCGATGCCCCGGCCGAGCTGGTGGCGCACATCCGCCAGGGCTTCGAGCGCAATCACAAGCGTATGTGGAACTTCATCAAGTCGGACCAGCCGATCGTCCTGGTGAACCTGCGGGTACAGGCCACGGTGCAGACCGGCTGGCGCGGGATCGTCAGCCAGGGCACTCCCGCCCCGGCAGCCACTCGCGGCCGTCGCGAGCGCAATGTGTATGTCGCCGGGCGCATGCAGTCGCTGCCGGTTCACCATCGGACCCACCTGGCAGTGGACGTTCCTGTCGCAGGGCCGGCAATCATCGAGGAACAAAGCAGCTGCATCGTCTTCAAGGTCGGGCAGACCGCGAGGATCGACGAGGTCGGCAACCTGCGCATTGCGCTCTGAGGCTCCCATGGAAACGATCGTCTACGAAATCCTTCGCAACTCACTCTATGCAACGGCGCGCGAGATGAAGATCGCCATGATGCGCACCGCTGCCAGCCCGATCATGCATCTGGGCGCCGACGCGTCCGCAGCGGTCTTCGATGCCGACATGCAGCTGGTGGCGCAGGGCAACGACATCCCCACGATGCTCGGCTCGGCGGTCATCTCTACGAAGGTCTCCGTCGAAGCCATCGGCCGCGACAAGCTGCGCCCGGGCGACGTGATCATCAGCAACGATGCCTACCTCGGCGGCGGCAACCACCAGCCCGATGTCCAGGTGACCCGGCCCGTGTTCGTCGGCGAGGAGCTCGTTGCCTTCGTGATGACGAGGGGCCACTGGACCGACATCGGCGGACAGGCCCCGGGCAGCTACACGCTGAACACCTGGGACATCTACGGCGAGGGCATCCGCATCCCGCCGGTGCTGCTCTACAGGAACGACGAGATCGTGCAGGACGTGCAAACGATGATCGTGCAGAACACGCGCGACCCCGAAGGCCGGCTGCTGGACATCCAGGCGCAGTACGCAGGCACCTTCGTCGGCGACCAGCGCATGCAGTCGCTCGCGGCCAAGTACGGGAAGGCGGCACTGCGCGACGCCATGCGCCGCTCGCTCGATCATTCTGAGGCGCTGATGCGCGAAGCCATCCGGGGCATCCCCGACGGCGTGTACGAGGCGCAGGATTTCGCCGAAGGCGTCGAGGCGCCGGGCTGGTCCGGCGCACCGGTTGCGCTGAAGGTGAAGGTCACTGTCTCCGGCGACCGGATCCATTTCGACTACACCGGCACGGGTGCCCAGGCGCGCGGCGGCATCAACTGCCCGCTGGCGGTCACCTGCAACAGCACGTGGTTCACCGTCAAGGCGCTGACGGACGTCTCGATTCCCATCAACCAGGGCTGCTACCGCCCGGTGACCATCGAGGCGCCGCTCGGGAGCATCGTCAACTGCCAGTTCCCCGCTTCGGTGGTCAGCGGCAACACGGAGACGTCCCCGCGCGTGATCGATCTGTGCCTCAAGGCCCTGTCGAAAGCCGTGCCTGAACGGGTGATCGGGCAGAGCAACTGCGCCGCATGCTCCGGCGTCTTCGGCGGGCGCGATCCGGTGGAGCAGCGCGTGCGACGCACCGGCAGGGAGTTCGTCAGCATGGTCGAGCCGCACGGCGGCGGCATGGGCGCGCGCGCCACCCGCGACGGCATCAGCGGCATCCGCGTCTACGTGGGCAACGCCGGTTCGCTGCCGGTGGAGTTCATCGAGCAGACGATGCCGCTGGTGGTGGAGGACTGGGCGCTGATACCCGACAGCGGCGGGGCAGGGCGGTACCGCGGGGGCCTCACGGCGAGGCGCACCTATCGGGTGGAGTTCGAGGAGGCCACGTTCACTGTCGCGGGCGAGCGCGGCAAGGCCGCGCCCGAAGGCTATTTCGGTGGGGGCCCCGGCGCACTGTTCGACTGTCGCATCCTGAGTCCGGACGGCGGCGCGCGCACGCTGCCGCCCAAGGGCGCCACGGCCATCGTCCATCGCGGCGACCGGGTAGTGATTCAGCCGGCCGGAAGCGGCGGCTACGGGGAACCCAGGTCCCGGCCGGCGGAAGACGTGTTCAGTGACGTGCTCGACGGCTACGTGACGCCGCGCGCGGCGCGAGAGCTCTATGGCGCCGACCTGCCGCAGCCCGTGGAGCTCAAGCATGCATGAGAAGGCGCTTCCACTCGAGGGAATCTGCGTCGTGGAGATCGGCCACAGCCTTGCCGCGCCCTATGCGGGCCTGATCTTCGCGCACCTGGGTGCCCGCGTCGTGAAGATCGAGAACGCCTCGGGCGGCGACTATGCGCGTGGCTGGGGCCCGCCCTTCATCGACGGCGCTTCGGCGCTTTTCCACGCCATCAACCACGGCAAGGAAAGCATCAGCGCGGACTTCAATGACAGCGAATGTATCGACCGCATCCGGGAGTTCATCGTCGCCAATGCGCACGTCGTCATCCAGAACCTCAAGCCGGGCAACCTCGAGCGGCATCGCCTGGGCGCGCAGGACCTCACGCAGCTCAGTCCCTCGCTCATCTACTGCAACATGGGCGCCTTCGGCGCGACGGGCCCGCTGCGCGACAAGCCTGGCTACGACCCCCTGGTGCAGGCCTACAGCGGCATGATGAGCATCGTCGGCCACGATGCGGACGCCCCCAGCCGTGTGCCGGTGTCCATCAACGACATGGGCACTGGCATGTGGGCCGTCATCGGCGTGCTCGCGGCGCTCCGCGGCCCCGGGCGCGCAGCGCCGCGCGGCCGCATCATCGACGTGTCGCTCTACGAGACGGCGCTCGCCTGGATGACAGTGCCCCTGTCGGACTGCCTGGCCGGCGGCAAGCAGCCGGCGCGCATGGGCTCGGGAAGTCCCAACATCGTGCCGTACCAGGTCTTCGATTGCTCGGACGAAGCGATCCTGGTCGCGGCAGGCAACGACACCCTGTACCGGCGTCTTTGCACGACCATGGACCTGCCCGAACTGGCGCATGACACCCGGTTCGCCACCAACGGGGCCCGCGTCTCGAATCGGGAGGAACTGATCCTGTTGCTCGGTGCCCGTTTCGGCGAGCATCCTGCCGGGCACTGGCTGTCGCTGCTCGAGGCCGAGTCGATCCCGTGCGGACCGCTGCAGCCGGTGGACCGCGTGGTGGCGAACGAGCAGACCGCAGCGCTGGACATCCTGCGCAAGACCCCCGACGGACGCACGACGACAGTGGCACTGCCGATCTCGTTCGACCGCCGCCGCCCGCCACTGCCCGGCAACACGCCGGAGCTGGGTCAGCACAACCAGCTGCTTGGCGCCCTGCATTCCACACCTGTCCTGGAGAAACGCTGAATGTCGATACTTGGAACGGACCTCTCCGCCCCCTTGGAAGCCATCGCCTTGTCCTCGCCCTTCGAAGGGTTGCTGGTCGTTCAACTCGACCGACCCTCCGTGGCCAACGCCATCAACACGCAGATGGGGCGCGAGCTGATCGCCGTGTTCAGTTCGCTGGAGGAGTCGCCGGAGGAATATCGCTGCGTGGTGCTCACCGGCGCCGGGGACAAGGTGTTCTGCGCAGGCGCGGATCTCAAGGAACGCGACCACATGACGGACGCACAGTTCAACACCCAGCACTACCTGTTCGAGCGCATGGTACGGGCGCTCTACGACTGCCCGGTGCCGATGATCGCTTGCGTGAACGGCGCGGCCATTGCGGGAGGACTGGAACTCGCGCTCGCCTGCGACTTCATCGTGGCATCGGACAACGCGAGCTTCGGATTTTCGGAAGTCATGCGCGGTATCATGCCGGGTGGCGGCGGCACGCAGCAGTTGCCGAGGGCGATCGGCGTGCGCCGCGCGAAGGAGGCCATCTTTACGGGCGAAGCCTTCAGCGCCCAGGACGCGCTGGCCTGCGGGCTCGTCAATCACATCTATCCCCAGGCGAGCCTGCGCGCGGAAACGATGAAGCTGGTCAAGCGAATCCTGGCCAACGCGCCCATCGCCGTGCGCCAGGCCAAGAAGGCCGTGGCGCACGGCATGCAGATGGACTTGCGTACCGGGCTCTTCTTCGAGATCGAGGCCTACAACCGGCTCATCTCGACCGAGGACCGGAATGAAGGAATCCGTGCATTCAACGAGAAGCGCTCGCCGCGCTTCGCCGGGAGGTGAGCGATGCCGGATGAAGGTCACAAGCAGGTGCGGTTGCGTGAGGTCGGCCTGCGCGATGGGCTCCAGGGCATCCCGCAGATTCTGCCCACGGCCGCGAAGCTCGCGTGGATCGATGCGGAATTCGCTGCCGGCGTGCGCGAGATCGAAGTCTGCTCCTTCGTGCCTGCCAAGCTGATGCCGCAGTTCGCCGATGCTGCAGACGTCGTGCGACACGCACTCGCCGTCGAGGGCCTGACGGTGGCGGTCCTGGTGCCCAATGTGCGCGGCGCGGAGTCGGCGCTGGAGCTCGGTGTGCACAAGCTCAACTACGTGACCTCGGCGAGCGAGCGCCACAACAGGGCGAATGTGCGCCGCAGCCGCGAAGAGTCGCTCGAAGGATTCCGCCAAGTGGCGCGCCTGGCCGAAGGCACCACGACGACCCTGGTGGGCGGCGTGTCCACCGCCTTCGGATGCACGATCGAGGGTCCCGTCGCGCATCGCCAGGTCATGGACCTCGTGCAGCGCTACATTGACGCGGGCGCGAGGGAGATCGTGCTGGGCGACACCGTCGGGTATGCCAATCCGAGCGCCATCCGGGAACTGGTTGATCGTGTGCTGGGCGCCGCCGCCGGCCTCCCCGTGGCCCTGCATCTGCACGACACCCGCGGCCTCGGCCTGGCCAATGTAGTGGCGGGGCTGCAGGCGGGCATTCGAGATTTCGACTCCGCGCTGGGCGGAATGGGCGGCTGCCCACATGCGCCGGGTGCCAGCGGGAACATCGTCTCGGAAGACCTCGCGTTCCTGCTGGAGTCGATGGGCTGGAACAGCGGCATCGACATCCGCAAGCTGGTGCAAGTGCGCGACATCCTGAAGAAGGAACTGCACGAGGTGGAACTGCTTGGCGCGATCGCGAAGGCGGGGCTGCCCATCGGCTTCGCCGTCGCCGACGCATGATCTAAAGGGGGCAGGTAGGACGCGCCGCAGGTCGGAGCAGGTCCAGGCGACCAATAACTAGCGCTTTTGGAAACGTTTCAACAACAACGTCCGAGGGGCCGGCGCCATCAAAAGAAGGAGACAGCAGTGAAAAAGCCGAACCAGAAACCGCCGGCGGGCTGGGCCTCGCAGCGGCGCATGCTGTGCGCCTCGGTCCCGGTGCTGGCTATGGCCTCCGGGATGGGGGCGCTGCCTTGCGCCGTCCATGCACAAGCCGACTGGATGCCGACAAAGCCGATCAAGATGATCGTTCCGTATCCGCCCGGTGGCGGCTCTGACACGGTGGCGCGCATTGTCGTGCAGGCCTTCGGCAACCGCCTGGGGCAGCCCATCGTCATCGAGAACCGCGGCGGCGCGAACGGCGCCATCGGAACCGAGCTCGCCTTTGCTGCGGCGCCCGATGGCCATACCTTGCTGATGTCGAGCGCCGACACGTACTCGATGTATCCGCCGCTGTACCCAAAGGCACGTTTCACCTCTCAGGAGTTCGTCGCGATCTCGCCGTCCGCGAAGGTCAACTTCGTGATCATGGGGCGCCCCGATCTCCCGGCCAGAACCCTTCCGGAACTGATCGCGCTGGCGAAGAAGTCCCGGCTCACCTATGGCACATGGGGCAACGGCAGCGGCGCCCACATCGCGATGAGCCTGTTCAGCTCGGTTGCGAACGTCGAGATGATCCATGTGCCGTACCAGGGCGCCGCGCCTGCCGCCCAGGCCGCTATTGCGGGGCAGGTGGACCTGGCGATGATGCCGATGCACCTGGCAGCGAGTTTCCGCGGCAAGCTCACGGCCTTCGGGGTTGCGGCGAGCCATCGAATCGAGTCGGTGAAGGACATCCCGACCCTTACCGAGCAAGGCACGCCGGTACTGGCGGATGCGTGGGTCGGAGTGGTTGCGCCCCCAAAGACCCCGCCGGCGATCGCGGCCACGCTGGCCAGGGCCTTTAGCGAGACGATGGCCGACCCCGAGGTCTCGCGCAGGCTCATCGCCGTCGGGCTGGTTCCATTCATCGCGAGCCGCGAGCAGTTCGCCGCCTATCTCGCCGAGGACTATGCCTTCTGGGGCAAGACGATCCGTGCCTCGGGCATCAGGATCGAGAACTAGAAGGGATGCCCGTGAGCGACACGTCCCATGAACGCGACCAGGGTGCACCTGTGTCCGCCCGATCCATCCTTTTCCTTTATCGGCGAGCACGGCCTGCCGAGGGCCTACTGAACACGGAAGCGAACATGCGAATCTGGCACCAATCCAGCACCGAGATCGACGAGCTCGGTGTCTACAGGACCTCACTGATCGAACACGCCGGGAAGACATTGCCCGCCGATGCGGCCATCGAGGTCCACGGTATGCCGCCGGGCCGCTATCGAGGCCGTGCGCCCTCGGCCGCCTTGGGAAATGCCTACGCACACCATCGCATCCTCGAACCGGTGCTCACGAACGCTGTGCATGCCGAGCAGAAGGGCTACGACGCTTTCGTTGTCGGCTCGTTCAGCGAGCCGTTCCTGCGCGAGTTGCGCGCCGCGGTCGACATTCCGGTGGTCTCGCTCACCGAGTCGAGCCTCTTAATCGCATGTTCGCTCGGCCGCTACAGCGCGATCGTGTCGAACGCTCCGACCACCGCGTGGATGGGGCGCATGTCGGTCGACTCGCACGGGTTGGGCAGCCGCGTGTTGCGGGTGCAGTCCATCGACCCGCCGCTGGAGGAGCCTGCGCTCGCAGCAGGCTTTCGCGACCCCGCGCCGGTGATCGAGTCCTTCCGCCGGGCCGCGCTGGAGGCAATCGGCGACGGTGCCGATGTGGTGATTCCTGGCGAGGGCATGCTTGCCGAGCTGCTTTACGTGAATGGCGTCAGGGAGATCGAATCCGCGCCGGTGCTCGACGTGTTCGGTGTGACCTGGGCCTACGCTGCGATGCTGGCGGGGCTGCGGGCGCGCACGGGGCTGAAGGTCGGCCGCAAGTGGCACTACCGGTGCGACGATCCGCAGCTGGTGCGCGAGCTCGCGCTGGCCGACCGTGAAGAAGGGCGCGCTGCATGAGCGCCGCGCCGCCGCGCTGCCCGGTCTACCGCGGGGTGTTCCCGGTGGTTCCAACCATCTTCACGGAAGCGGGAGACCTCGATCTCGAGGGTCAGAAGCGCTGCCTTGACTTCATGATCGATGCCGGCTCTGACGGCTTGTGCATCCTTGCGAACTTTTCCGAGCAGTTCGTGCTGTCGGACGAGGAGCGGGAGCAGCTGACCGCCCTGAGCCTCGAACATGTCCGGGGGCGGGTGCCCGTGATCGTCACGACCTCCCATTTCAGCACGAAGGTCTGCGCCGCGCGCGCTCGACGGGCGCAGGACGCCGGCGCCGCGATGGTGATGGTCATGCCCCCGTACCACGGGGCGACGCTGCGTCCTCCGCAAGAGAAGAGCTTCGAGTTCTTCGCCCGGCTCTCGGATGCGATATCCATTCCCATCATGGTCCAGGATGCACCGGTGAGTGGCACGACGCTGAGTGCCGCCTGGCTCGCGCGCCTGGCAAGCGACATCGAGCATGTTGCGTACTTCAAGATCGAGACCCCGGGCGCCGCGTCCAAGCTGCGCGAGCTGGTGCGGCTGGGCGGCGATGCCGTCGTGGGCCCGTGGGACGGCGAGGAGGCGATCACGTTGATGGCGGACCTCGATGCCGGTGCGACCGGCGCCATGACAGGCGGCGGCTACCCCGACGGACTGCGCCCGATCGTTCATGCCTACCTGGCCGGGCGGCGGGACGAGGCCATGGCGCAGTACGAACGCTGGCTGCCTCTCATCAACTACGAGAACCGCCAGTGCGGCCTCTCGGCCTGCAAGGCCCTGATGAAGGAAGGCGGAGTGATCGCGTGCGAGGCGCCGCGCCACCCGCTCGCACCGCTGCATCCGGATACCCGCGCGGGCTTGATCGAAGTCGCGCGCAGACTGGACCCGCTGGTCCTGCGCTGGGCGCGCTGAATTTCACTCGAACAGAAGGAGACGACATGACGAACTCGGCACATTCACTCGGGCGCAGGCAGGTGCTTCTGGCCGGCGCCGGCCTGTGTGCGGCGGGACTGGCCTGCGCCGAGGCCTGGAGCCCCACGCACCCCATCAAGCTGGTGGTCACCTATCCGCCAGGCGGTGGTGCCGACGTCACTGCGAGAGCCTTCGTGGAGCAGCTGGGCCAGAAGCTCGGGCAGCCGGTCGTCGTGGACAACCGTGGCGGTGCCGGCGGTGCCATCGGTGCCGAGGTGGTGTACCGCGCCGCGCCGGACGGCTATACCCTCCTCTGGGGCAATGCCGACATCATGACCATCGCGCCGCACCTCTTCAACAAGCTTGCCTACAAGCCGATGGAGTTCGTCCCGATCGGGCCGACCGCGGCGGTGGCGTTCGTGCTGGTGGGGCGCAACAGCCTCGAGGCCAGGACCTTTCCGGAGCTGCTGGAGCTTGCCCGCAGGAAGGAGCTGACCTTCGCGTCCTGGGGCAACGGTAGCCCCGGCCATGTCGGCTCGGAGATGTTCAAGACGCTCGGCAAGGTTCCCGCCACGCTGACGGTACCGTACCAGGGCACCGCGCCCGCGGCGCAGGCCCTATTGGCCGGGCAGGTCGACATGATGTACTTGCCGTCGCCGCTCTTTCTCGCGATGGAGTCGAGGGTCACGACCTTCGCGGCGGCCGGCAAGAAGCGTTACGACCGCTTCAAGCATGTGCCCACGATGGCCGAGTTCGGCGTCCCGGTGGACCTGGAGGTCTGGCAGGGACTGTTCGCACCGCCAGGGACACCCGGGCCGGTGATCGAACGATTTGCGAAGGCGCTTGCCGAGGTGAGCGCCGACCCCGCGATCCGCAAGAAGATCGAGGAACTGGGCGTCGTTCCGCTGGCAGGGAGCCAGGAGGACTTCGCCCGGTCCATTGCGCCCGACGCGGCGCGCTGGGGGGAGATCATGCGTACTGCGCAGGTCAGGCCGCAGGGATGAGTCCTGTCATGGGCGGCACAGAACATTCACGCAAGGAAACATCATGAACAGATCAACGCCGCTGGGTTCGTGGAGAACCAGAATCGCGCTCGTCGCGCTCGTCGCGCTCCTTGTGCTCGCCGTGAGCTCGCACGTCGCTGCGCAGCAGGCATGGGCGCCCTCGAAACCAGTGAGGCTGGTCGTTCCGTATCCCGCGGGCGGAGGCACCGACATTGCAGCGCGACTGGTCGCTGCCGGAATGGGCACCAGTCTCGGCCAGGCGGTGGTGGTGGACAACAAGCCGGGTGCCAACGGGGTAATATCCGCCGACTACGTCTATGCCGCGGTGCCCGACGCCACGACGTTGCTGTTCGGGTCGGCCGACGTGATCTCCATCAGTCCGTTCACCTACCCCAAGATCCAGTTCCAGCCGAATGGTTTCAGCCCGGTGGCGCCGATCGCCAAGATCGGAGTTGTCCTCGCGGCGCGTGCAGACATCGACGCCAAGACACTTCCGGAGCTCGTGGCCAAGTCCAAGACCAAGGAGTACTCCTATGCTCATTGGGGCCCAGGCAGCAACGGGCGCATCGGCATGGAGATCTTCCAGTCGCACGCCGGCTCGAAGAAGATGCTGGGCGTGTCCTATCTGGGCACCGCACCGGCCCTGGTGGCGCTGCTTTCTGGACAGGTCGACCTGATGCTCGTACCCACGCCGCTGGTCATCGCCAATCGAAGCCGCCTTGTGATCTACGGCATCGCCTCGCCGGAGCGCTTTGCGGGGCTGAAGGACGTGCCCACGCTGGCGGAACTCGGCTATCCCGTGGATGCCAACATCTGGTTCGGCGTGCTCGCGCCGCCGAAGACGCCACAGCCGGCCATCGACGTCATCCAGGCCGAAATGACGCGTGTCGTGCACGAGCCCGCAACCCAGGCGCGCATGATCGAGCTGGGCCTGCAGCCTGACCTGAGCGACCCGCGAGGCTTTGCCGGCTTCGTGCTCTCCGAGAACAACCGCTGGGGCGCCGTCATCAAGGCCGCCGGCATCAAGATCGAATGACCCGCATGCACAAGATTGCCGTACTGGACGACTTTCAGAACGTGTCGATGAACTTTGGGAACTGGGCCGCTCTGCGCGAGCACGCTGAGATCACCGTGTACCGCGATCACATCGATGATGAAGACGAACTGGTCGAGAGGCTTCTGCCTTATGACGTGCTCTGTGTCATGCGCGAGCGGACCTGGTTCCGGCGCAGCTTGCTCGAGCGGCTGCCCAATCTCAAGATGATTGCCAGCACCGGGCCCTGGAATGCCGCCATCGACATGGACGCTACAGACGATCTGGGCGTCGTGGTCTGTGGCACCGGCACCTCGCTGACCGCGGCTTCTGAGTTGACCTGGGCGCTGATCCTCGCCGCGGCGCGCAATCTTCCGCGGGAGTTCGACTCCTTCCGCAAGGGCGGCTGGCAGGTGTCAGTGGGCGCCGACCTGCATGGCAAGACGCTCGGATTGATCGGCCTGGGATATACGGGCGCTGCCACCGCGCGGATCGCGCACGCCTTCGGCATGAAGACGCTTGCTTGGAGCCAGAACATGACGGCCGAATCCGCTGCCAAGCTCGGCGTGCAGTACGTCCCCAAGGACGAACTGCTCGCGTCGAGCGACATCGTCTCCATTCATGTGCGGCTGTCGGATCGAACGCGTGATCTGGTCGCAGCGCGCGAGCTGGCGCTCATGAAACCAAGCGCCTATCTCATCAACACCGCACGGGGGCCCATCGTCTCGGAAGAAGCGCTGATCGATGCGTTGCGCAGTCGTGCGATCGCGGGGGCTGCGATCGACGTCTACGAGAGGGAGCCGCTGCCGCCGGATCATCCGTTCCGCAGCCTCGACAATCTCCTCGCAACGTCGCACGTGGGCTACGTGACCGATGGATCGTACGAGATCTACTACGGCGAATCGGTGGAGAACATCCGTGCCTGGATCGATGGGCATCCGATCAGGAGGCTCACTTCAACCCAGCGAGAGATCGGCTACGAATCGAAGAAATAGCACGGCACCTCCTCAACTGACATGGGGAAGCTCCTTTAAGTGCTCGGCAGCACGTCGGGCTCGGCACCCTGCGCAGGGTCGAGGAAACTGCGAGTGCGGCCTGATCGGAGTACTTGTTGGTTCCGCAGCCAGGGGTTCGGCAGCGGTCCTCCTGGCGATCGCCCAGGCTAACAGGAGCGCCGAGATCACGCGCGCCGACGAGGCCACCGTCGAAGAAGCGCTTTGAAAGAGAAGGGCGTGCTCGCGGTCCCCAGCGCCACGAGGTGCGAGCTGACAAGTTCGAGTACGAGCGCCTGCCGCCGATGCCCTGGCCTCTGCGACTCAAGCAGTTCGACGCTGAACTTCCAGCCTGCCATTTCAAGTTCTGAGGTGTCCTGACGCGGCTGCCGACGCAGCCCGCCAGCCGCATCGAAGAGCTCCTGCCGCATCGCTGGCGGCAGAGTTGACGATGGGCTCGTCGTCAAGGCGAGTTGCCCGGACGCATACAAAAATGGCCGGCATCTCATCGGGGTGGCATGCGGTCTAGAAGAGGAGGGTTCGTGGCCTGCCTTCCGGGACTATTTGGTGGGGCATTTTCGCCAACGAACGTTGGCGGATTGCGGTTGCTCCTTGTGGGGAAGCGACAGCTGCTTCGCTCCCGTTCTGCCACTGAGCGAAGCTATGCGGCATCCCCACATCAAAGCGCGAGAAGCATTTGGCGCCCTCGAAGGCATCGTGCAGCCCGCGCCGGCTGCCAGATTTTCCAGAACACCAAGTTGTTCAGTCGCCACCAGCCTCAACAAACGCGAGCCTCGGGAGTGTCGTGACAAGCCGGCGTTCACCTGGTTGAAGGTTGGATGCTACGGCTGAGCTTCACACATCTCGCGTATGAAAACTGCAGCGTGACAAAGAGTGCTTAAGACCAAGCTGTCGGAATTCTTCTTTCGAAGGCTGGATTCAAAGGTAAATCTGACGTTAACTAGCTTGGCGTCAGAGTGGAACCTTCAACTTCATACAGTGCGCCCGCCGTCGATAAAACCCAACTAGGCTTGGCGGTGGTGGATCAGCTGGCGTTCCCCATCGAAATTTATTCACGCAACCTCTTCGATTCACGCACCGCTGCCCAAGCGAAGTTGCGCGGATCGGCGACCGCCGCCGCGCCCGAGGACACGAGCTGATCGCATTGCAGCGCCGACACGCCCGCGGCCAACAGGACCTCCAAGGTGTGCTCGCCGAGTTCGGCAGGTGGCTTCGTCGGCACGTCCCAGGCCGCACCCAGGCGGGGGAACTCGGGGATCTCGAAGTTAAGGCCGCGGTATGTTACGTCGCGCAGCTTGCCCGGATGGCGAGCCTGGGGCGCCTGCAGCACGCGCTCGAGTGGCAGGACCTCGGTAAATCCCACGCCCGCCGCCTGCAACCGGGACGCCGCCTGGTCGAAGGTGAGGGCGGCCATTGCGGCCTTCACGATGCCCTCCACCTGGTCGCGCGCCTTCTTGCGGTTGCGCAGCTGGGCCAACGATTCGTCGCCGGCCTGGGGCAGGTTCATCGCCTGGCAAAACTTCAGCCAATGCGCATCCGTGAGCATCAGCAGGTACATTCAGCGGCCGTCGAACGTGAGGTAGGCGCCGTAGCCGGGCATGCTGAACTCACCATGCGGCTCCCGCTCGGGACGGCCGAGCAACTGCGTTTTTCAGCTGAACGCCCACCAAGTCGCGAGACGCCACGTGCAACCCCGTTTCGTACAGGCCCACTTCCACCGGCGCGCTTTGGCGCCCCGCCTTCGCCTGCAGCAGTGAAGACAGGACGCCGATGACCGCGTATGCGCCGGCGAACTGGTCGTGGTAGGACGGGCCGAGCCGACTGGGGCGGCCTTCGATGACGTTGCCTTCCATCACGCCTCTCGCAGCTTCCGCCACCGGGTTCGAGGCGAGGTCGTCTTCCTGAGGGCCGGCGGCGTAGCCACGGATGTGGCTCGACGGCCTGAGAATGCTGCGCTTCGACTGCGTTGTCGATGTCCGACCGGCGTGCTGCCGAGAACGAACGCCGACCCGCGCCCATTGCCCGGGCCCCTGCAGCACGTGGGCTGGAACCATCTCGACGACGAGGTCGACGCCCGACGAAGCGAGTTCACTGCGAGCACCCACGTCCCTTTGGGGCCGATGCTCTGCATCGGTCCATGGAATCCCGCGGGCAATACTTATGGGCCAGGTGGCGGCAGCGCTCGCGGCCGGCAACCCCGTGCTCGCAAAGCCCGCGGAGCAGAACTCGCTCAGGGCGGCTTGTACACGGCCGCAGAGCGACGTTTCATTCGGTTGATCCAATAGGTCTTCGGTCTTCGAAGAATGCCTGGAGAGGGGCATCTGAGGGCGGGGCTGCGCTCCTCAAGACGCTGGACTTCATCCCAGGCAGCTTTCCGCATGCTCGGGCATGGCATGCCAAACCACACCGTAGGGAAAACATGCGACTCAGGACGGCGTTCATTCAGAGGCCTTCCTGCTCCGCGCCGCGCGGCCGCTCTGCGACTTCTTCTCGCCATCCTCTGGCCGACTGGACTCGAGCTGGCGCAGCGCGGCCACTGTCGTCACCTGCTCTGCGCGCAACCGGGCGATCTCTCGCTCGGCCTGTTCTTCCTGGCGCCGCAGCCGGTCGCCCGAGTCCGCTGCGCGCTGCTCTGCCCCGGCGGCGCGCTCGCGCAGGGTCGCAAGCTCGACCCGCATCTCCTGCTGCTCGCGCGACCAGGCGGCAGCCGCCTCCCCGTGCGCGGCCTTCTCGGCCTGGAGGGCCTGCTCTGCCGCCGCCAACGCGGTGCGTGCAGCCTCTTGATCTGCCGCCCGGGCCTTCTGCTCCTTGGCGAGATCCGCGGCGGCTTGGCGCGCGGCCACCCGCTCGCGGTCGATGTCTGCAAGGAGCCGGCGCTCGTGCGCGACGTGGCGCTGCTCGGCTTCCTTCGCGTCGCGCTGGACCGCACCAAGTTCCATGGCTGCCTTCTCGCGCAGGGCTTCCTTGCTGGCCACGGCCTCTTCGAGAGCCTTGCGCAGGCGCCGCACCTCGGCTTCGGAGTCGCTCAGAAGGCGAGCCGATTCCTGCTGCTGCGTGTGCATCTGGGCCTCGATCGCCGCGACCGCTTGGCGCGAGGAGGCCAGCGCCTCATCGAGCGCGACGCGGGCCTGCTCGAACGAGGCTTCGCGCTGCGTGAGCTCCGATTCCTTCCGGTCAAGCACCTCGCGCTGCAGCTCGAGTTCGCGCCGGGCCGCTTCGTTCTTCTGGACCTGCACCTGGTCGGCCTCGCGGCGCGCGGCGTCCCAGAACAGCTTGGTGGCCTGGATGACGGCCAAAGGGAGCTGGTGCGCCTCGCCGTCGGCCAGGTTGGCGCCCCGGCCGTCCAGGCGCTTGCCGAGGGTGGCGAACCAGCGCTCCAGCATCGGGCTCACTGTATTGGGCGAGCCGCTGCCAATCTTCTGGCGCACGCGCTCGATCGTCGGGCGCAGACCTTCGTGCACGAGCGCGTCGGCGGCCTCCCAGACCTGGGACTCCTGGATTCCGCGGCCGCCGCGCGGCGCGAAGGTGGTGACGTTCGAACTGGTGCTTTCCATGGGTGCTCCGGGGCGGCTATGGGCGCTCGGACAGGCTCAGACCTATGTCCTTGCATCCCGTTTACTTTCGATAATAAAGGATTATCGAAAGTGACATATAATGTGCGTTCGATATCATACGTCATATGTACGAAACAAGATGTCTTGGGCCGTGCCGGCGGTCATCGGCCGGCCGATTGATATGCCTACCAGATAGCGTGTTGCCAAGGCCTTGGCTTGGTCTGGGAGAGATGTGCCGAGCTCGATCGCATCGTTCGATGAACCTAGTTGGCTGAGCTGCGCGCAGCAGGGGATGACGGGCTAAGATGCGAAATCTGATGCAAAATGGCATCATTACGGATTCAAGTCTTGGCTATGCGTACCACCGTCACCATCGAAGACTCTCTTTTCGAGAAGGCCCTCGAAATGGCCGATCCCGAAATGGACAAGGCGGAGATCTTTCGAGAAGCGATCCGCACGTTCGTGCGTGTTCAAGCAGGCAAGCGCCTCATTGCGCTCGGAGGGGCGGCCCCCGACATCCAGGACGTGCCGCGTCGTCGAGGCGAGCCGGTCTCGTCATGAGCGTGCTCGTCGACACCTCTGTTTGGATCGACCATTTCCGCAGCGGCAACGCCGCCCTCGCGCACCTGGTCGGCTTGGACCTCGCCTTGACCCATCCGATGGTGGTCGTCGAGCTGGCCTGTGGGACACCGCCCACTCCGCGGGAGCACACGCTTGGCGGTCTGAGCCTGCTGAGGACGTGCAATCAGGCCACGTTGAACGAGGTGCAGGAATTAGTCGAGCGGGAAAGGCTGTACGGACTCGGGTGCGGATTGGTCGACATGGCGCTACTTGCAT
Organism: Variovorax sp. RA8; assembly: GCF_901827175.1. Classification (NCBI taxonomy): domain Bacteria; kingdom Pseudomonadati; phylum Pseudomonadota; class Betaproteobacteria; order Burkholderiales; family Comamonadaceae; genus Variovorax; species Variovorax sp. RA8. The sequence continues at coordinate 138,986 of NZ_LR594663.1, forward strand.
CGACCCTCATCACCCCTGGCGCACGGCTATGGACCCTGGACCGGCGCCTGCTGGAGCTGGCGCAGCGATTCGACGTCGCGCATGGCATCCACTGAGACGGGTCATGGATCTTCCTGAAAAGTTATCAGGCCAGGTGTTGACGCCGCTCGAGCGCAACGACGCCCTCCTAGACCCGGCCCGGCTCTCCGACATGGCCGAGGAAGCCGCACACGACCTGATGGCCGAGGGCGAGTCCAGCAATACGCGTGCGTCGTACCGAACAGCGATGCGCTACTGGGCCGCCTGGTTCGGCGCGCGCTACGGCCGCCAGATGGATCTGCCCGTGCCGGTACCGGTGGTCGTCCAGTTCATCGTCGACCATGCCGAGCGCTCCACCAAGGCTGGCCTGGTGTGCCAACTGCCGCCCGAGATCGATGCGGCGCTGGTCAAGGGGGGCTTCAAGGGCAGGCTCGGCGCACCGGCGCTGAACACGCTGATGCACCGGATCTCGGTGCTGTCGATGGCCCACTACCTGGCCAAGGAGCCTAACCCGTGCATCGACTCGGCGGTGAAGGCGCTGCTGAGCAAGACCCGCAAGGCCTACGCCAAGCGCAACGCCACGCCTCACAAGCAGCGTGCGCTGACCAAGGAGCCGCTCGAGGCGGTGCTGGACACCTGTGACGACTCGCTCAAGGGCAAGCGTGACCGCGCCCTCCTCCTGTTCGCCTGGTCGTCTGGCGGTCGCCGTCGATCCGAGGTCTCGGAGGCAGTGTTCGAGAACCTGCGCCGCGCCGACGAAGGCGGCTACCTCTACACGTTGGCCGACTCCAAGACGAACCACACCGGCAAGGTGAAGGCCGAGGATGTGAAGCCCGTGGTCGGCATGGCCGCCGAGGCGATGGAAGCCTGGCTGAGGGTCGGCAGGGATTCATGTAAAACCCAGCAGAAACAGGCTTAAGTGCCTGTCCCCGTTGACTTTTTCGACTCTCTCTTCCCTGGACGACCGGCCTCTTCAACCGGGTTCGCAACCAAATTAGGGCCAGTCGCCGGCGTACTGAAGCGCTCAAGCATGCTGGCCACGACCTGCTCCTGGGCCGTGACGGATGACCTGGCCGTCGCCAGCGCCAGTTCCAGCTGTTGTTTGGCGGAAAGCAGCTCGTCGACCTTGGCCTGCAACTGCTCTTTGGAAGTGCTGAGCTGCTGGACGGCCGCGTCCTGCTCAACCAGGCGCCGGCCCAATTCCTCGGAGCGCCTTTGCGCAAACCCCAGTTCATCCTTGAGCGGCCGCAGGCCTCGCACCTCTTCCTGAGCCTGGTGCAGATCGCCCTGGGCGCGCGACAAATCGCCCAGGAGGCGTGCGTTTTCCTGAAGGGTATGGACGGCTTCCTGCTGCTTGGTGGCCAAGGTCTCGTTCACGGTGCGCAACTCGGCCTGCAGGTACTGCACCTGCTGTTCGTGCTTGCGCTGGTCCTGGTCGCGCTGCTCCTTTGTGGATTCCCGGAAATGCTCCAGCGCCTGGCGCGCGTGCTTGTGCTTTTCTTCCAGGGATTGGCGATGGCGCTCTTCGGCCGCGAGGCGCTCCTGCAGGTCGGCCACCTGCTGGACGAGCTGAGTGTTTTCCAGGGTCTTGCGGCTCAGAGCTTCGCTGGTTTTGCCGTGAGCGTTTTTTTCGTCGGCCAGGGCCCGCTGGGTTTGCTCCAGCTGCTGGCGCGTGGCCAGCGCCTCGGATTTCAGGGCCGCGACGGCTTGCTGCTGTTGGCTCAGCTGCTCGGCGTGCTTGGCCTGCGCCGTGGTGACCCGCTCTTCCGCTTCTTCATTGACGCGGGCGGCTAGGCGACCCACCAGGTCCTGGATTGCCTCGCTGACGGCTACGCGGCTGCCGGTGGCTGGCCCTTCCTCTTCCTCGATCTCCTTCAGGTAGCGATGGATCGTGGTTTTGGAGCCGCTGCCCAGCTCTTCGCGCACCGCATCGATGGACGGATTGCGCCCTGCGGCCAGCAATTTATCGCGGGCACGCAGCACTTCAGACTTGTAGATTCCGGCTCGGGCCATGGTTCACCTCGTTATTTCGTACTGTAGTATGTACCATGATATTACATACTATTTAAGAGGTCAATAAATCATAGATCTTAGTAAATATCACACTGGGTAATAGTGGATTATCCAATGTGAGGGTAATTTTTGATGGTTTCAGCCGTGGTAGCGGTTTGGGGTCGGCCTAATGTGGCGTCATATGCGCTTATGACCGCGCGGAACAAAACTCGCGTCCCCGAAAAAGGTCCGCCCCGGCGAATTGACGGGATTATGCCCAAACAGACATAATTTAAGCGATGTCGAAGCAAACCCGCAAACCCGTCAAATGGGTCAGTTCCGCCAAGCGCGATCTGGATGCGATGCCGGACTATGTCAAAGACGTTTTTGGCCATGCCATCGACCTGGCGCAGGCCAGTGGCAAGCATCAGGATGCCAAGGTCATGACGGGTTTTGGTCGGCCGGCGTGTTGGAGGTGGTCGAGGACCCCCAGGGCGACACTCACCGGGCGTCTACACCGTCAAGTTCGCCGGCTGGGTCTATGTCCTGCACTGCTTTCAGAAGAAGTCCCAAAGCGGCATCGCCACGCCGAAACCGGATTGATCACCACCCGCCTGAAGGCCGAAGCAGGACTTCGAAGCTTGGCAGGCACAGCAAGGAGCACGCAAATGAGTGAACCCGCAAGCATCACCACCGAAGAAGGCAGCACCAATGTCTATGCCGACCTGGGCTACACCGACGCGGCCGAGATGCAGCGCAAGTCCCAGCTCGCCGGCGAGATCGCCCGAGCGATCAAGGCGCGCCGCTTGACGCAGGAAGATGCGGCTGCGCTGCTGGGGATCGACCAGTCCAAGGTTTCGCGCATCACGCGCGGCCAGTTTCGCGGCGTCAGCGAGGCCAAACTGTTGGAGCTGGTGGCCAGGCTGGGCCATGACGTGAAGATCGTGGTCGGCCCGGTGCGGCGCCGCGCCGGCAAGATCGAACTGCAGTTTGACTGATTGGCCTTTATCCGGGCCCTGCTGATTTGGGTGGAGGGAACTCCCCTCCATGTACCTCCGGCTTGAATGCTGCCAGCTTGGTCGCCAAAGACGTTTCGGCCTGTGTCCTGACCCTGAGCCATGCGCCCAAGGTGTCACGCAGACAGGTCTCACATAAATCCGCCTCAACCCGATTTCCGTCCCCAAAAATCGAGTCATAGCCCGCGTCGAAGCCGATCGACGTCATCTCGGCGAAGCCAAGCTCGCCACGCTCGGTCTCTTTGCCGCACCGGTCACATCGGATCTGATGCACCACGCTCACGGCCTCCATGGTTTTGAGTTGCATCGAATTCTCCTTACAAATAACTGCCTGCATCATCCTGCTGTCCCGCGAAGCATAACCGTGCCGGAATGGCACGCTTAGCCACGATGACGAGCACCATGATCATTCCCTCCGTGACATGCCTGCCGGGTCCCAAGTCATCGGCATTTGCATGAACAGCGTAAGCATGCGCACGCGCAAGTATGGTTTCTCCCTGCCTTGCTGATGTGTCTCGGCGGATGCCAGACTATCTACGAGGGCAAATATGACTGAAAGGCGGGCGGCCGACCAGGAGCTGTCGTGAAAGTTGATTATTCGAATTAGTTAGCCAAAGAGCCATTTCGCGACTGCCGCGCCAAACTGAGCGCAGAGGAACGGCGAACATCACAGTTCGCTGTGATTTCGTACCCATTCTTAAGCAGACCCAGGAATGCCATTATTCCGATTCAACCCAGTTGAGCCGGATGCGCGGGAATCTCGCTTATCTCAACGTGCTTGACTGCAAGGCGGCATTGCAACCGCGTGTCAGCGGCGTTTTCAAGCACGGCTTCTTAACCCTCAAGCACCAGGCTTTCGAGTTTCCGGATGCATATCGCTTCTGCGCAAGGCAAAACGCCAATAATGGGTGCTTCGATAGTGCTTGCAAATGCCCACCAGAATGAGCAGATTGCGGGAGAATCGAAGTTAGCCAGCAAAAGCGCCTCGAGGCACCTGAACTCAAATCACATGACCGCTGAAAAGGAATTTTCTACCAATGCGCACTGCAAAAAAATCAACTCTGACCTTCGTCTTATGCTTGGAATGCCTGTTGGTTTTGCTACTGGCACAACAGCCACTTTCACGTCAGCCTCCTTGACGCCAGATGCCGCTTTGAAGGCGGCACGGGCTGCGCTAGAGACTTGCCGAAAAAATGGCCATCAAGCTGCCGTATCGGTCAATGACCGTGCCGGCAACGCGCTCGTTATGCTTCGCGACCGTTTCGCCGGTCCACACACAGTCGATACGGCCATCAACAAAGCCTACACGGCCGTGACCTTCAAACTCGATACCACGAGTTTCACCCGTTCCACTCAAGGAGGTGAACCCGCATCTGGCGTGCGACACCTTCCCCGCATCGTGGCCATCGGCGGTGGCATTCCCATTGAATCGGCTGGCTCCATCGTGGGCGCCATTGGGTTTCGGGCGCGCCGGGCGGGGATGCCGATGACGTCTGCGCCAAAGCGGGCATTGCTGCTATCCGCGACGAACTCGACTTTTGACTAGGCCGCACTCTCGTGCGGTCAGTGGTCAAGCTCCCTGCTGACGTTGCCAGCCTAACCCCGGCCATGGCCAGTATTCTTATGCATCCTGCAATAGACGAGAGTCGGTGGCTAGCCTACATACACCAGCTTGATAGAACACGCGTCAATCACTTAGGCCAAAAGTCAGGTTCGCAGCTACTTGGCTGTGGCAACGTGCGCAACAGGCGATCAAATCTGCTTTAGACGACGTTGAACAGCCGAAACGAGCGGCTGGATGGCGGAGTCCGGGAACGGCGCTACGCTGCTGACGTTGATTTCGCAAAGCACATAGCGCTCAGAGGCATCGGCGATAGATTCTCCGAACATGAAGTCGCAGTCCCAGAGGAACGGAAGTTGCTCGCGCGAAAGGCCGACGCGTGTGCGGAGCAACTCGACCCACTCAGTCTCCAGTCGTTCCTTCAAGAACTGGAACTGCGGCAGATTTGCGGCGTGGTACAGCCTCGGGCTGGACGGCGGTGCCGGCTCGTCAGGTTTGGCGGGGTAGAGCGCGTTCACCGACTGGTGCCCGAAGCCCTCGACCCGATCCTCCACCAGATAGGCGCGCACCATGCCTTCCACCAAGCGCGGTTGCCATGCCTGGTCGATCATGTGTCCGCCGTTCTCCGGCTCGAAGTACGGAGCCAGTCTTGCCAAGAGCGCTGGAATTTCCATCACCTCTTCGTCGCTGCCACGCTGGGCGTGGCGCACCCGCAGGCGCGCGGGTGTGGCCATGGGACCCACCAGTTGCACGCGCCAAACACCGTTCCCGCTCTGTCCCCGGTATTGCTTGAGTACCCGTGGGCCGTGGCGGAGTCGTTCTGGCAATTCCTCCTCGAGTTGTTTGAGGCTGTCGACTCGGCAAACGTCGCTGCCAAACGGGAGATCGCGCGTGTGGAACAAGACGTCCTTGGTTCCCAGCTTCAGGATGGCCTCCGGATGCGCGCTGACCACAATCCCCGAGTCGGCAACCCGCCGCAGCATGGCGTCCAGGACATCCCGTCGTCGTCCGCCTTCGATGGGATTGCACCAGACCAGCACGAGGCGGCAGTTGCGCAGCTGCGTCTCCACTTCTTCGGCGAAGTCGTCGTTGTACACGGCAGGGACCGCCGTCACGCCGGCGAGGGCGAAAGCATCAAACAACGCAGCAAACCGGCTCTCGGTCGGATCAGAGCGATCCCGCATGCGGCGATCGCCTGGATAAAGTAATGCGACGGTTGATGTAGGCAAGGGCAACTCCTCAGCGGCTCACACGCCAGCAAGCTGCCAGAGCAATTGAAGCGTATTTCATAAGGTCCTCATGGCATTCATAAGAGCTTCAGCAATGGATACCCCCACTGGGCCGAAGAGAGCCTCGACCAGCAAAGTATTCGCGTTTCTGGTCTGTTGACTCTTTTAATGTCGAGTTCAAGACATTACAGTATGATCATGACATGAGTTTGCTGTTCTTGCCACCCTGGTTGTTGCTGATTGTTTCGCTGCCTACATCCGGCGCCACCGCGCGGACCCGCATTTGGCGGGCGTTGAAGTCGCTTGGCTGCATGGCATTACGGGACGGGGCGTATCTCCTACCAGCTGGTGAGGAACGCGAAGTGGCGCTGCAGGAACTGGCTGAGGAATGCCGGCGCGAGGGAGGCCACGCGTGGCTGATGGACGTGCAGCCGCGGTCCGTCGACGAAGCTGCAACCTACCGGCAGCTGTTTGACCGCAGCGACGATTACGCCGAGCTGTGCAAGTCCTGGAAGGAGGCGGGACGCACGCTCAGCGGGCTGGCGGGGTCCGAGGTCTCGCGCATGCAGCGCAGGCTGCAGCGCGAGCGCGACATGGTGCGGGCCATTGACTTCTTCCCCGGCGACGCGAGCCTGGAGGCAGAGGCGGCCTGGACGGAGTTCACCCAACGCATCGAGCGGGTGTTGTCGCCAGACGAGCCTCACGAAACGGCAGGCGGCATTGCCAGGCTGGATGCGAGCAGCTACCAAGGCCGGACGTGGGCCACGCGACGTCGGCCCTGGGTGGACCGCGTTGCCAGCGCATGGTTGATTCAGCGCTTCATCGACCGCGATGCGCGTTTTCAGTGGCTGTCCCAGCCGTCAGATTGCCCGAAAGGCGCACTCGGTTTCGATTTCGACGGCGCGGCGTTTACGCACGTGGGCGAGCGGGTGACCTTCGAGACGCTAATGGCTAGCTTCGACCTGGAGCAGGATGCTGCGCTCATGCGCGTCGCCGCGCTTGTACACCAGCTCGACGTGGGCGGCGAACCGGTCGCCGAGGCTGCAGGCTTCGAGGCCGTGCTGGCAGGCGCGCATCAACGCCTGGACGAGGACGACGCGCTGCTGGCGGAGATGAGCAAAATGCTCGACTCCCTGTACGCGTACTTTCAACAAGCTGGCGGTCGCCCAGGATGACCCAGATGATCCGCCCAGCCCCCGCACATTGGTGAGTTTCGCGCCAAGTTACCCCGAGCCACACCTGGAACCCACCCAACTGCCGATAGCGACTTTGATTCAACCAACCACCTGTTCTGTAACCATGACCGGATAACGCCATGACACTTTTCCTGACCGGCTTGCGCGCCGCTTCGATCATCCGTCCCAACCTCAACACTGAACCGGGGGCAGCATGAGTGCGCAGACGACCACCGGCGCTGCCGGCCCCGAGGCCGTGCCTCCGACGCTGACGTACTTTCAGCTTTTCATGCGGTTTCTCAAATTCGGCTTCCTTGCCTGGGGAGGCCCGGTGGCGCAGGTCGCCATGCTGCGCCGGGAACTGGTGAACGAGGAACGATGGATTTCCAGCGAACGCTTCAACCGCTTGCTGGCCGTGATGCAGGTGCTGCCCGGACCCGAGGCGCACGAGCTGTGCGTGCATCTGGGCATGCGTGCGAAGGGGCGGCTGGGCGGGGTGCTGGCCGGTCTCGCATTCATGCTCCCGGGATTCCTGTTGATGCTGGCGCTGTCATGGCTTTACTTCCGGATGGACATCGCTGGCACGGCACTGGGCGCCGCGTTCCTTGGTGTACAGGCAGCAGTGATCGCCCTGATCGTACGGGCGGTGCACCGGATCGGCGAGCACATCCTGGTGGACCGTTGGCTGTGGCCATCGCCATCGTGGCCGCACTCGCCTCCGCCGCCGGCGTGGCCTTCTGGATCACCCTGCCAGCCGCCGGCGGCGTCTATGCCTTGTGGATGCTCAAGCGTGGCAGGCTCGCCCTCCTGGTCGCTGCCGGCGCGGTGGCGCTGGCCGCCGCGATGGCGCTCTGGGCGCCGCGCGCACAGCCGCTGGTGGAGGCGGTCGTCCAGGGCGAGGCTTCGCTGCTGCTCATCTTCGTCGCCGGGTTGAAGGCGGGCCTGCTCACCTTCGGCGGTGCCTACACGGCGATCCCGTTCATCCGCAATGACGCGGTCGGCCGCGGCTGGATCACCGACGGCCAGTTCCTCGACGGCCTGGCCTTGTCTGGGGTGCTGCCCGCGCCGCTCATCATCTTCGCCACTTTCGTTGGCTATGTTGCCGGCGGGCCGCTCGGTGCGCTGGTCATGACCGCCGGCGTCTTTCTTCCCGCGTTTGCCTTCTCGCTGATCTTCTACGACCGGCTCGAGGCAGTGCTAGAGGTCAAGGAGATGCACGCCTTCCTCGACGGCGTCGCCGCCGGGTGGTCGGCCTAATCGCCGCGACCACGGTTGACCTGGCGTTCGTCACCGCCGCGCGTGTGCCGTCGTTGGCGGTGGCCGTATCGATCTTTGTCGCGGCCTTGGCCTTCCTGTATGCCTGGAAGAACAAGCTCAACATCGCAGTCGCGATCATCGGGGCCGGAGTCGCGGGTTGGCTGCTGATGCCGAGCGGCGCGTGAGCCAGCAGGGTATGCAGCCTGTTGCTTGCCCTCGCTCAGCGCGCTGCGTCGCGTTAAAGGTCGCTCCGATCAAGAAAAGTCGCGCCAGCGGAGGCCTCGGCTCAACCCGCCTAGACGGACGGCTGCGCCGAAACGTTGCTTGCGGTTGCTTGCTGCTCGTGCTTGGTGCATGGACGCTGCCGGACGTGGCCGCTGAATCGGCGGCTTTTGCTCCTTTGAATGGCCAGCAGATCCGCTCCGCGTTGCGCGGCAGCTCAGTCGGCGACGGGAGACATTGGGAGCATCAGTACCTCCCCGATGGTCGACTCATCCGCTCCGAGAGCGGGACAAGCAAAGCGGGCCAATGGTCGGTTCAAGGCGACCAGCTGTGCCTGCTGAAGCCCGAGATCAGCAGCACACAGGCGGCGTGCTTCTCGGTGCATCGACGAGGCAACGAGTTGCAGTACCTAGATGGGCAGCAACTCGTATATCAAGGTTTTCTTAAAAGGAGTTCATGATGACTACATCCCCAGCATTTCAAAGTCAGGACGCGCTCAAGCCGCTGCCGTTCGATCCGTCAAAACTAACGGGTCTGTCCGAACGAATGATTCGTTCCCATTGGGAAAACAATTACGGCGGCTCGGTCAAGGCACTGGCCGCTGTCAAGGCCCGGCTGGTGCAGGCCGCAGGCGACAAGGACCTGCCGCCCTACATCTACAACGACCTGAAGCGCGAGCACCTAATTCGCACTGGATCGGTGGTGCTGCACGAACTGTATTTCGAGAACCTCGGGGGCAGTGGCGAGGCCGCAGCTACCGAGCGAGAGGCGATCGCTCAAGCCTTCGGCAGCTTCGAAGACTGGGAGAGGGAATTCCGCCGCATCGGTGCCGGCCTCGGTGGGGGTCCGGCTGGGTGGTTCTTGGGTTCAACCTGCACACCAGGCAGCTGGAAAATTACTGGATGGCCGATCACGCGCATGGACCGGCCGCCACCGTTCCGATCCTGGTGATGGACATGTACGAGCACTCTTATCAGATGGACTACGGCGCTGCGGCGGCGAAATACATTGATGCTTTCTTCCAGAACATCCAGTGGGAGAGCGTGAGTGCACGGCTGGCCGGCGCACGTGCGATATGAGGCATTTAGCGTTGCATGTGGCGGGTTGGCACTCTCTCGTGTGCACGTGAAGATAGGCATCTCCGGACACCGACGGCGCGACGGCGCGACGGCTCGGTATTCTCACAGGCGCGGACCCAAGCTGGCTGGTCTTGGTGCCCTTGTCCATCCTGGCCGAGCAACTGGTGCGTGCATGGAACTGGCGCCAATTGCTGTACCCCTGCGCCCGGCGGGGCGCTTCGATTTGTTCGGCACCATCATGGCTGGCTACCTGCTGGCGGAGCGGGGCAAGCCACGCTAATGGACAGGCGAAAAACAAACTGAAATGAATCGTGTTGTTGACTACATCGAAGCCGCTGAGCGCGACAACACGCGTCGGAGCTACGCTTCGGCCATACGACATTTTGAAATAGAGTGGAAAGGCCTCCTGCCCTCGACGGCTGACGCCATCGCCCGCTACCTCGCCGACTACGCGCCTACCTTGGCCATCAACACCCTTCGCCAGCGGCTGGCGGCACTGTCCCGATGGCATGCCGACCAAGGTTTTGCGGACCCCACCAAGTCGCCCTTGGTGCGCCAGGTCCTTAAAGGCATTCGCTCAATTCACGCCGTGCCAGAAAAGCGCGCGCGCCCCCTGGAGCTGGCGGTGCTCCAGCAGATCGACCAGTGGCTCGATGTCGCGATTGGCAACGCCCAGCGGTCCGGCGACCGGCCGGCCTTGCTGCGCCAAACCCGCAACCGCAGCCTGATGTTGCTGGGGTTCTGGCGCGGCTTTCGCTCCGACGAGTTGGTCAACCTGCGCGTAGAGAACATCGAGGTGACGCCGGGCCAGGGCATGGCGTGCTACCTGGGCCGCACCAAAGGCGACCGGCAGCTGCAGGGCCGTGTTTTCAAATGCCCAGCCTTGTCCCGCTTATGTCCCGTGACGGCCTTCAATGCCTGGATCGACCTGGCCGGGTTGACCGAGGGTCCGGTGTTCCGCAAGATCGACCGCTGGGGAATGTGGCCGACGAAAGTCTGCATGCCGACAGCCTGATTCCGTTGTTGCGCAGCCTGTTCGCCGAAGCCGGTGTCGAGTCGCCCGAGGAATACAGCAGCCACTCCTTGCGCCGCGGCTTTGCCGGCTGGACCCGCGCCAGCGGCTGGGACATCAAGGAACTGATGGAATACGTCGGCTGGAAGGATGTCAAATCGGCCATGCGCTACCTCGATGCGTCGGATTCCAGCCTGCAGGCCCGGTTCGAGCAGGGCCTGACGGCCCTGGCACCGGCAGTTCCGCAGCTACTGCCATTGTTGTTGACCGAACAAATCGAAGCGCCCCGCCCACCGGCCGAAGGAACGACGCCCATGGCAGTCCTGCGCGTCACGCTGGTGCTGGCCCGCTTCAGCAAGCAGTCGCGCGGCCTGGCTCGCGGTCACCGGCTGATCGAGCAGACCTGCTTTGAGCGTTTCGCCATGCAACGCCTGAACACCGAGGGAACGCTCTACGAGCTCGCAGTTCCCTACCTGTCACGTGACTTGCTGGACGAGGTGATCGCCACGCTGCTCGATGACATGTACCGCATCGCCGAGGACAACCAGTGCCTGCTGGAAACCTCATTTCACGAACCCGCGACCGACACCTACTGGGATTGAGGCGATGGGAAGCATTGCCGCCAGGCGGGGTAGTCCCCGCGAATGACCACGCTCCATGAGACGGCCTATCCCAGCCTGAAACCCGATCCGACACCCCGTGAGCTGGCGGAGCTTTACACACCGACCAAGGATGAACAACTCCTGGCTGCCGGCATCGGCAAGCGCGCCTTGCCGCGCATGGCGGCACTGATCCACCTGAAAGTCTTCCAGCGCCTGGGCTATTTCATCTCCCTGGCCGAAGTGCCGCCGGTGATCCGGGAGCACATTGCGCAGCAGGTGGGCGTGGTTAGGCCGCCCCCGGCGGCGGACCTCAAGCGCTTCGAGGCCTCGGGCTCGCGCACCGCCTTGTTTGCGACCTTACGCCGGCACCTCAATGTCAAACCTATGAACCCGGGGGCCACGCCTGGCTGGAGGTCGTGGCCGACACGGCGGCCGAGACCAAACACGCGGTGGCCGACATCATCAACGTGATGCTGGAGGAGCTGGTCCACCATCGCTACGAGCTGCCCGCCTTCTCGACGCTGGACCGGATGGCGTATCGAGCCCGGGAAAAGAGCAACAACCGGTATTTCTCCGCAATCACCAACCAGCTGACAGCCCATACCCGGACCTTGATCGACAGTTTGCTTAAAACCGCCACGGGCGAGTCGGTTTCTGCCTGGCAAATGCTCAAACGCGAACCCAAGCGGCCGACCAACAAGGAAACGCGCACCTACATCCAGCACATCCGGCGCTTGCAGTACCTGGTGGAGCAGCTTCCCAAGCCCGACGTGCCGGTGCCCAAGCTCAAACAGTTTCGCCACCTGGCGCGCGCCCTCAATGCGGCCGAGATGGCCGAACTCAAGCCGCAAAAGCGCTACGCCCTGGCGGTGATCTTCATCCGGGCGCAGCATGCCCAGTCCCTGGACGATGCCGCGGACCTGTTTATTCGCCTGATGCAGAACCTGGAAAACAATGCCAGGCAGAAATTGCTCTCGTTCCAGCAGGAGCGGGTCCAAAAAACCGACATGCTGGTTGGCCAGCTCAAAGACATCCTGGGCGCCTACCAGCTGGAGGGCACCGACACGCAGCGTGTGGACGCCATCGGCACCACCCTGGTGGCCGACGTGGACGAGCTGCTCAACGAATGCGAACAGCACCTGGCCTATGCGGGCCGCAACCATCTGCCTTTCCTGCTGCAGCCCTACAAGATGGTCCGGGCCCAGTTGCTCAACTGCATCGGCATCGCCTCGCCCAAGGCCAGCAGCGAGGACCAGGTAGCGGAGCGGCTGATCGAGGCCCTTTACAAGCTGCGCGACAACCGTGCGGACATCGTGCCGCTGGACATGCTGGGCCTGACTGAAGACAAGGATTTCCGCTGGATGTCAGGCCAGTGGAAGCGGTTGGTGTTGGTCCGTCCATCCGGCAAGGGCCGGGCGGAGGCTGTCCACCGCCGGTATTTTGAACTGGCGGTCATGCATGCTGTCAAAGACGACCTGAAGTCGGGCGATCTCTTCATCAAGTACGGCGAGCGCTATGACGATTACCGCGAGCAGTTGGTCGATGACGAAACCTTTGAAAGAGAAGTGGGCGACTATGGCCAGGTCACCGGCATCGAGACAGATCCCGGCACCTTTGTGGCGATGCTCAAATCGGCGATGTCCCAGCGGGCCCACGACATCGACGCCACTTTCCCGGAAAACGCCCATGCCGAGATCGTCGACGGCCGCCTGATCCTGCGGAAACCGCCGCGCTCAGAAATCGTCGAGGCGGCCGCGCGGATCGACGCCCTGATCACCGAGCGAATGGAGGCGGCCAGCATCGTGGACGTCATGATCGACACCGAGCGCTGGTTGGACCTGCACAAGCTGTTCCGGCCACTCGCCGGGACCGACAGCCGCCTGGAGGATCTGCGCATGCGCGTCATCACGACGCTGTTTTGCTACGGCTGCAACCTGGGGCCCGTGCAGACCGCCAAATCGATCAAAGGTCTGAGCCGCCGGCAGATTTCCTGGCTGAACTTGAAATACGTCAGCGAGGACCTCCTGGACAAGGCCATTGTCAAGGTGATCAACGCCTACAACAAGTTTGAGCTGCCAGGCTACTGGGGCACGGGCAAACACGCGTCGGCGGACGGCACCAAGTGGAATCTTTACGAGCAAAACCTACTGTCCGAGCACCATATCCGCTATGGTGGGTACGGCGGTATCGGCTACTACCATGTATCGGACAAGTTCATCGCGCTGTTCAGCCATTTCATTTCCTGCGGCACCTATGAGGGCATCCACATCCTTGACGGGCTGATGACCAACGAATCGGACATTCGACCGGACACGATTCACGGGGACACCCAGGCCCAGAGTTACCCGGTCTTCGCGCTGGCGCACCTCCTGGGCATCCAGCTCATGCCGCGCATCCGGGGCATCCAAGACCTCAAATTCCATCGCCCGGAGCCGGGCAATGTTTACCGCAACATCAATGCGCTGTTCAGCGATGTGATCGACTGGCGGCTGATTGAGCTGCATTTGCCGGCGATGCTGCGGGTGGCGGTTTCCATCAAGACCGGCAAGATCACGCCGTCGGCGATCCTGCGCCGGCTCGGCACCTACAGCCGCAAGAACAAGCTGTATTTCGCGTTTGTAGAGCTTGGCAAGGTCATCCGGACCATGTTCCTGCTGAGCTACATCGGCGATGTCGGGCTGCGCAAGGTAATCCATGCCGAAACCAATAAGAGCGAGCAGTTCAACGGCTTTGCTCAGTGGTCATTTTTTGGGGGAGAAGGGATCATTGCGGAGAACATCCGGCACGAGCAGCGCAAGGTGATCAAGTACAACCACCTGGTGGCCAACATGATCATTCTGCACAACGTGGTGGGCATGACGAAGGTGCTGCAGGAGCTTCGCGACGAGGGGACCGAGATCACGCTGGAGATCCTGGGCGGCCTGGCGCCGTTCCGCACGGCGCACATCAACCGGTTTGGTGACTACACGCTGGATTTTCGGCGGAAGATTGGCCCCTTGAACTTCGATGCCACCATAATCCCAATGGAATCATAGACTTAGGGTCGTTTCTGCTGGGTTTTACATGAATCCCTGCCGACCCTCGCATTGGAAGCCGGCAGCATGAGCGAGCGGGCACCGCCGATGCAGGACGTGGCGCTGATCGAGTCTCTGGGCCGCGCCACGAGCCTGCAGCTGTACCAGCTGGCGGCGGTGGTCGAGAGGCTGCTGACGGACCCGCGGCGCATCGTGGCTATCCGCCGGGACCTGCACCTGGGGCAGGTGGTGCGCTTCTACGACGATCGCCACGACAAGATGCGGCTGGGACGGGTCATCGAGATGCGCGACACGCAGGTGACCCTGGAGGGCACCGAGGTGCGAGGGCAGTGGAGGCTGCCCTACGCGGCGATCGAGCCGCCCATGCCGGGTGACAGGCCGCAGACGGCCGCCGCGGCGACAGAGCCAAGCCCACCGCGACCCACGCGGGCGGACTTCCACCGCGGCCAGAAGATCTCCTTCACGGATCGCCACCTGCAGGTCCATGTGGGTGTGATCACGCGCTGCAATCCCAAGACGGCCACCGTCTCCACCGGCGACGGCAACTCCTGGAGCGTGCCCTACGGCGCCCTCAGGCACGTACTGGACGTCTGAGGGCGGAAAGCGACGAGCCCGTCAAGCACGGGGATGCTCGGACACTTACCGAGTTCCTGCAGATAACGCCGCAAGGTCAACAGCGAGCGCATCCATCTCTCCGAGGATTGCGCGCGCGCGTGAGAGCACTGTTCGACCCGCTGCGGTGAACTCCGCCGAATGCGCTGACCGCCTGAGTAACTGTGTCCCCAGGCTTTGCTCAAGCTCAGTGACGCGGCGGCTAACCGCTGAGGGCACTAGATTCACCTGCCGTGCCGCGCGGGATAGACTGCCGTGCTCTTCTATCGCGAGGAGTACTCGAAGATTCTGCGGGTTGAGGTGAGCGCGGGCGCTTGTCGGTAAGTGCCTCGTCATACGGGCGTTTGCCTCACCAAAAATATCGAGTTTGCACTCTCTATGTGGTTGGAAGCATAAGGTACAAAACAGTTCCTGAAAGTCGCCAAGCTACGAGCGTCATCATGTCGCAGTGTGGCCCCCTCACAAATTGCGATCTATCCTTCTACTTGCAGATAAGAATGTGAGCGAACCGCCGCGAATTTCTTATCCCGCCGACTTCTGCCTCTGCCTCTGCCTCTGCCTCTGCCTCTGCCTCTGCCTCTGCCTCTGCCTCTGCCTCTGCCTGTGCCTCTGCCTTCTGACTTCGCCTCTGCGTTTACCTGTCGTCTGCTGCCTGCTGCCTGCTGCCTGCTGCCTAGGCTCAGGGAAGCCCGCAAGGCGGGTCAGAACAATGTCGAAGGAACCACATGGTGGTACTTCAGCGCAAAGAGCTAGTTTACCTCTGGCCGCGGACCGAAGCGCGCGTCCACCATTCTTAGCTTACGTTAGCCTTGAGAAAGCTGACCGTGGACTCGAACGATTTCGTCGCTGCGTCAGGTGCATACCCGAATGAGCGAATCGAATTGAAGAATCCGTGACCGGCACCTGCATATACAAGTGTTTCCTGCTGGCCAGGCTTGTTCAAGGCCTTCTCTAGGATTTCCTGAACCGCCGGCGGGATATGAGCATCTTGGTCACCTACATGCACCTGAGTGGGACACTTCAATGAAAAGAGCGACTCCTGATAGTCTTGGACGCGAACTGGGTAGAAGGAAATACAGGCATCGATACCGCCGTTCGCAGCCATGTTAAGCGCAAACTTCCCGCCAAGGCAGAAACCGAGGACACTCACCCGACCATTGCAGCTCGGGTGCGCTCTCAAAGCGTCCACTGCCGCATAGCAGTCAGCGACACCAAGGGTTTCGTCCATCGATTCCCACAAACCGATTGCCTTTGTACGCTCCGCATCGGAATACCCGAGCTCAATGCGAGGGGAGATCTGGTTGAACACGTCCGGAACGAGCACGGCGAAGCCAGCGTCAGCAAATTGCTCGGCCGCCAAGCGCATCGCATTGTTTGCTCCGAAAATTTCGGGCAGCAAAACGATTCCTGGCTGCGGTGAGTCTGCCCTCGACGTGAAGTACCCGTCAAAATCGCCGTGCGCAGAAGGAATTCTGAAGTTAAAGCTATCCATTTTTTCGTGCGTAGAAGTTGATTTTCTCATGGTCAAGCTGGACCCCGAGCCCGATTCCGTCCGGAACGACCACTTCGTAGTCCCGATAGACCGTAGGTGCAGTCGTAAGGTCATCGGCTAACAGCAGCGGACCAATCAGCTCGCATCCCCACGCGAGCTCCGGCAGCGCGCTGAATAGCTGAAGGCCCGCGGCTGTCCCGATGGAACTCTCTAGCGCCATGCCACCGTAAATCGGAATCCCGGCAGCCTCAGCCACACCCGCGGCCTTGTACGCTCGACGGATGCCACCACCCTTGGCGATTTTTACGCCATACACGTCAGTCGAACAGGCCTTGAAGGAGGCGTATGCATCATGGCTGTCCCAAAGACCTTCATCGGCAGCAATGGGAATATCCAGGCGCGCTGCGACCCGCGCCATACCTTCATGGTTCCACCGCGGAAGTGGTTGCTCGATCAACCCAAAACCCGCCCTCTGCAATCTGGGCAGCAGGCGCATGCAAGTCGGTTCGTCCCAAGCTTGATTGAGGTCTACCGTGAACACGGCGGCGGCGTCGATCTTCCATACAGCTTCGGCCGTTTGAATCGCGCGGGCCGTCTCCTCCAAAGGATCCCCCATTCCGATCTTAAGCTTGAAGGTTCGATGCTTTTTCGCCTCGAGTTGCCGCTCCGCGTCTGCAACGTCGTATGAGAGATCACCGGACGCTAAAGCCCACAGTACAGGAATCGAAGATCGTGCCCGTCCACCGTAAAGCGCGCTGACCGGTACACCGTACAACTTGCTCACAGCGTCATGCACGGCGACATCGACCGCCGCTTTGGCAAAGTTGTTTCTGGCTGACGCACGGTCCATCGCTTTGAGAATTAACTCGTGAGAAAAGACATTGACGCCCCGCACGGCCGGCGCTAGGTATCTATCTATGATCTCCTTGATGGTCTCGCTGCATTCACCACCCCAGAAAGCAGTGCCGGCGGGGGTTCCGCCCTCGCCATAGCCGACGGCACCACTACTGGTTCTCAGAGTAACCATTACGAGCGACTGTGTCCCGTGCGTTCCACTGGAGTGGTTGTGAACTTTCTTCAGTGGCAGATCGACGATTTGAGTTTCAATCGACTCGATGGTGTCGGTCGGCGCTCCACCGGTTTGTGCACCTAAGGTTTGTTGGCTGGACATGTTATGCATGCGGAGAATTTGATTGATCCGGACGCACACCGCCCCATGCGTTCCTGAGCAGCTTTTCGATGGCGCCAGCACTGAGCGGCACTGGGTTCGCATATGGCTTGCTCATTACGGCCTGAACAACAACAGGAATGTCCGATTCAGCCATGCCGAGGTCCTTCAAAGCGACTGTGGCGCCGCTGCTCTTGGTCATGTCGTACAGCTTGGCCGGCACGTCGCCGCCTCCAAGTGCACGCTCCATAATCTTGAGTGCGTCTGTCACGGCAGGCGTGTTGTAAGCGAGAGCATGCGGGAGTACCACCGCGTGTGTCTCGGCATGAGGAAGATTTAAAGTTCCCCCTAACGTATGACAAAGCTTGTGGTGCAGTCCCATGGAGGTGGACGCCAGACAAATCCCGCACAGCCATGATCCATACAGCGCGCTCGCACGAGCGTCCAGATCGGCTGGATCTGACTTGATGCGCGGAAGACTGTCGTATAGGGCAGTAATTCCCTCTGACGCCATCAACGATACAATCGGATTGCAATCCTGCGCATAAAGCGCCTCAGCGGCGTGGGCTAAAGCATTTAAGCCGCTCGCAACAGACATTAAGGGCGGAAGAGTGAGCGTCAGCTCAACGTCGTAGACAACGGTTTCCGGCAGCACTCTAAGTGTCCGCTGCGTCGTCTTTACTCCGTTTTCGGTTTGCCCCAGTATTGGTGTCATCTCCGAGCCGGCGTAAGTCGTCGGCACCACGAGCTGAGGTAGATCGGTGTGCAGTGCAATTGCCTTAGATAGACCGATGGACGACCCACCACCAATGGCCACCACCCCGTCTATAGCTTGCTCTTGCACAAGCTCCAGAACACGGGCCGTAACATCAGTGGGTGTGTGCATGGCAGCGCCCGAAAAGGTCGCCGCGTGCAAATCACCAAGGCGAGCCTTCACGCGGTCGGCATCCGCAGTCTGCTGTGAGGTGGAGACAACCAGAACTCGCCGGCAGCCAAGGGCCTCGACCTCCCGCTTCAATGCGGATATCGTCCCACGGCCGAAGACTACCCGGCTGGCTAGGCCCTGATATGTGAAGTCAGGCATCGCAGGGGCTCAAGCAACTGAGTCGGCGTAGAGCGGACTGTCATCGGTGGGAATATTGAACTTCCCGTCGAACACCGCTCGAATCCAAGGCTGAATGAACACCACAGCTCGCAAACCTGCTTTGGTGAACGGGTCGTCATCTACGAACTTCCGGGCTTCAGCCATATCAGCCACTTTCACCACGTAACTGCCTCCTTTAACAGATTTCCCGTCATCGGTGAATGTGGCCCCTGCAGCAAGCACCTTTGCAGCATTCACTTCCATATACTTGCGGTGCTCGGATACGACAGCTTGCCTCTTAGAGGCGGTACCTGGGAGATCCTGAAAGAAGATTGCGACGTACATATTTTCTCCAGTGTTAATTCGATGAGACATCGGCCGGCGGCCGCGTTTCGGGATCGGCATCGGCATTGGCAAGATCTGGGATGGAACTTGCCAAAAGCTTGAGCAGCGCTCGAAGCGAGCCCATCTCCACCACGCCCATCCGCTCAGCCCATTCGTTCTCGATGCGTTTACCAATGTCTGTTGCGATGCGCATCATTTCGATACCTTTGGGAGACATCTGTACGATGTTCACTCTCCGGTCGGACGGATCCTTGCGAATCTCCAAGTATCCGAGGGACACCAATGAGTCGACCAAATAACCCATACTCTGTTTTGCCATCCCAGCGCGTCTGGCCAAATCCGACACAGAGGCGCCCACCAACGGCAAGTGCCTAAATACAGCGCCATGAGCTTCCCGTATTTCTGGGTATCCCGACGTCGCGAGCGCCTTATAGACCCGTGATGCCTGAGCCTCGAAGGGGATTCGCAGCAGAGAGCTGAGAGTTCCCGTCAGAGAGCCCATCGTTGCATTAGGATCCGGGGCCCATGCGAGGCCGTCTTCAGTTGAGGGTGATGGTTTCATAGGTTCTTGCCTTCATCGCGACGCTCTCTTTACGGACCCAAGGCGAGCAGGAGCCGGGCTATTCCGCCCTCGCACCTGACCTGCGGACAGCCTCGCCCCACTTGATGCGCTCGCTCTCCATATAAGAGGAGAACTCGTCTGAACCGAGCCAAGTGATCTCGTTACCACTGGTGCGCGCGAAGGTCTCGAATTTTGCTGAGCGGATCGTGCTTTGCAGGTGAGCCTCCAGTACGCGAACAATCTCGTCCGGCGTGCGCCGTGGAACCACGTAGCCATACCAGGCTACGGCACTGAAGTGCCTTAGACCGGACTCGCTAACTGTCGGAATGTCCGGTGCAATGCCGAGCCTCTTAGCGGAAGTAACAGCGAGAGCCTTGAGCTTGCCGCTGCGAACCAACGGCAACGTTGCGGTGGGCGTCACGAACGCCAGCTGGACGTGTTCGCCGACAGCTAGGGAGAGCGGGTCGCCCGCTGCAACATGAAGAAGATCAACGCCTGCGCGCGCGTTCAGCATGGCGCCAGCCAGATGCCCAGTACTCCCGACCGCATACGTTGCGAAGGTAAGTTTCCGGGGATTTGCTCTCGCGTAGGAAAGCATGCCGGGAAAATCGCTGAAGGGCATGTGATTTCCAGCCACGATGACGTTCGCAGCGGACGCCACCATGCCGACCGCGCGAAACGCCTTGTCCGGCTCGAGTGAAGAACTCGCATACAGCGTTGGATTGATTGCCACGTTCGGCGTAGCCGCCATCAGCAATGTGTAGCCATCGTGTGGGCTACGAGAGGCCAGCTCAGTGCCCACCGTTCCGCCTGCTCCCGGCCTGTTCTCCACGAGAACAGGCTGCTTCAGACGCTCGGCAAGTCCCTCTGCGATTAAACGAGTGAGTGAGTCGCTCGCCGTACCTGCAGCAAAGGGCACAACGATACGGACTGGCTTCGTTGGGTAAGCATTCTGCTGCGCAAAAGTGCCGACGCTCACCAAACCGGCGCCAGTGCCCAGCAGCAATTTACGTCTGCGGATAGAAGTAGGACCAGTCATATTTCATCAAGCCTCACACTAAACGCCCGCAGAGACCTTCTAAGCCAGCGAACGGAGGAGCAACAACGCCAATGCCAACAGGGTCGACAGATTAACTTGACCACGCCCTAAGATCGACAGATTATAGGTCTATTTTTTGCACGCACCAGAGCACCGGCGCTAGGGTTTCTCCTACCCGCTCACAAGGCTAGCCTCATCCGCCTCACCCTTGAGCTCAGGGTTGATCTCAGTTACCGATGATCGAGCACCGGCGTTGAAAGACATCCTCTCTGTCTTATTCACTGAACGCGTTGCAGCCTCGCCGTCGATCGATAGTCGACCGCTAGCGTCTCGGCAGCGGTGAGTTAGGATCGCTCAGGAGCGAATCACTAATCGGAACAGCTTGAGAGATCATGCGACGGGCAAGCGGGAGCGCGCGACCAGCATTGACACCCACTACCGCTACAGGTATGTCTCCAGGGCATTGTCAAGTTGCTGAGCCGACGAGACGAGTTTCGGAATCCGGAGCGAAATGGCCGCGGCTCGGATAACAAATGTCCCAGGTTATGCATTCTTCGCTACATCGGTGACCTCATTCCAGAGAGAAAACGCTTGAGTACGCACGTGCCGGTACTGCTGCGCCGACAGGCGGTTGCGCTGGCATCGGAAGACGTTGTTGATCGGCCCATGCGCGGATAGAAAACGCTGCGCGTGCCTCGGTGACTTGTAGCGGCGCATCTGCCGTTCTCGCTGGCGCGTCGGTTGGTGCGATAGCTCGGCCCGGTTGTTCAAACCCTTGTGCTGGCGATGCTCTACGCCCGGCATGATCTGAGCCTTAGCGGCCGCATAACTCTTGAGCTTGTCAGTAATCAGAACCCGCGGCACGTAGCGCAAGCCCTTGAGAAGCTTGCGAAAGAACCGCTTGGCCGCCTGCCGGTCACGCCTGCTCTGCACGAGGACATCCAGGACATGGCCGTCCTGGTCAACTGCACGCCAGAGGTAATGATGCTTTCCCTTGATCGTCAGCACGACCTCGTCGAGGTGCCATTTGTCGCCCCGTCGTGGCTGACGTCGGCGCAGCTCAGCAGCGTATTGCTGGCCGAACCGCAGAGTCCATTGGCGAATCGTCTCGTAAGTCACGACGATACCCCGGCTTGCCATCAATTCCTCGATGTCGCGAAAGCTCAGCGAGAACCGGAAGTAGAGCCACACCACATGGCTGATGATCTCCCGAGGGTAGCGGAAACCGCGGTAAAGTTGAGAACCTGTCATCTCATCATTTTATCGAGGCGCGGCCGGCTGTGGCAACTTGACAATGCCGTCCGCAGGCATGCCTACCATCTCTTTTTGTCCGCGCCTGAACGGCACTCCCTGCAGTGCACCCGAGGACGAGTAATTCCATTGGTGGTACACGCAGGTGTGAGACGTGGCATTTCCTCGATGCTTTCGGCACACCGCAGCACCACGGTGCGCACACCTGTTCACCCACACGCTGAGACTTCCGTCTTCCGTGCGCGTGACCACTACGGGCGTATCGCCCACGAAGGTCGACTTGAAGTCTCCAGGCTTCGGGATCTCAGCTTCCATCGCGACGAAGCTCCAGGTCGGCCCCCGGTAGATACGTTCGAGCTCGCGCTCGTAAACCTCCTGGGAGCGGTACACCTCCATCGGCACGCGGGTACCGTCCTTTGTCGGGAACTTGATCAACTTCGTCTTCATGCGATTACTCCTTCATGTCACTTTTGATTGCCACCAGGCGCCGCCGACTGGCGCTTCAGGTGATCGCCTGGTCAAGCCGCTGTAAAGAGCCAGCGCCGGCGACATGCGCATTCACACTGGCTACGCTAAGCGGGTTGCGGCAGGTGCTGCAGTTCTTTCCCGCCTCGAAGCGAGACGACGCGTGGCTGGTAGTTTCGCGTCACCCGCCCCACTGAACCCGGAAACGTTCCCGTCGCGGTCGGCCTACCATTTCGCCCTAGCGAAGCGCTTCGCAGACAGATACTCGTGCGGGTACTCACAGCTCTCTTTCATGCCGCCAGTCAAGACCTGACGCTGCGGAAGCGAGACCACCGAAGGCAGCTGCATGTCCTATCGTGATCCGCAGGCCAGTCGATTGCTCATTTCCGCGCGCCCGCCGAGAAAACGACTCAATGGCGGCCCAGCAAAGGGAGCTCCATTCCGTCGCGAAGGTGCGACGGGACGATGGTGCGAAATGCACCCGCGACCCCAATTACCGTTTCGCGCCCATCACCACTTTGGACCACTGGTGATGCCGACCGACTACGCCGGATCGAGCTTGAAGTCCTTGCGCAGAACCTTGGCGCCGTTGGCATCTTCAAGGTTGTGAATCAGCGCCGGACGAACACCTTCTACGCAGTCGCTATCGACCCACTTTCCGCCCGTGAAGTACGATTGCGTGGTGTGCTCCAGAAAACCGGGAGCACGAATCTTGAAGTGCACGTGAGCCGGCCTCCAAGGATGCCGCCCCATCATCTCGAGCAGCTTGCCGCTCGGCCCGTGATGCGGAATCGGATACGGCGCAGGAACACGGGTGCGAATCCGGTACTCACCGTCTGCACCAATGATCTTCTTACCCCGGTAGGAGTCTTGGGGAAGTTCAGGATCGAAACCGCTGTAATGTCCGTGATTGTCCGAGTGCCACACGAACATTTCCGCGCCCTTAATAGGCTTGCCCGCCAGGTCCGTCACCCGCCCTTCGAGTACCAAAGGCTCGCTGCCATCGTCGAGAGTCTTAATTTCGTCGTTGATGACCGGTACGTTCTCCAGGAAGTACGGTCCCTCGACGTTCGTAGTGGAGCCCTTGCGGTGCTTCATTTCATTGTCAGTGATGGTGGCGTTGAACCACAGATCACAAACCAGAGGGATCTCGTACTCTGGCGCCTTCGCGTACTGCATCAAGAAGCCCACGCCTGCGCGGTATTCCTCGAAAGTGACGTCGTGACGGGACAGGACCTCACGCACCGCTTTCACGATGTCGTAGACCACGGTTTCGACGCGGTTTGCCATGGAGCTCTCCTTTGCGTTGCTCTGGTTGAAGGAATGCGGCGGATTATCGACCTAATGTCTGTCTTTCTAGCCTAGGGTTGACCCTAGGATTGGTGCGCGGCTACGTCGGCTCAGTGGGAAAAACGTACTTAGGCCCATTTGTTCGTTGCGTGTAGACCTTGAGTGCCGCCTTGGCGACAGCAGATGTGCGGCGGATCTGCCAGCGGCCCGCGTGAAATCGGGCGCGCACCGACATACTCTGTGTCGTTCCCCGCGACGCTGACGGGGTTAATCCGCCATCACAGCGACCTCTCGGGCACCACTTTTCCAGTCCGGCACGCGATCAATGCGGCGGGTGCATGCAATCCACGCCAGCTGCAGCGTGCGATGCATACCTCCTCCGGCTCCACCGATCCACATCCCTGCTCGATCTCGCGACCGTGGAATGTACGGACTGCGCGCCTGTTGATCCAATATCATCTTTGGAATCGTGATTACCAAAAAGGTATCGGTGTAGGTCTCTATGGAACTCCGTCACCTCCGGTACTTCGTTACCGTCGCGGAAGAGCGCAGCTTTCGCCGTGCATCACAGCGGCTTCACGTGTCTCAACCGCCCCTATCGCGCATGATCAAGCAGCTCGAAGCGGAAATTGGGGTGGAACTCTTTGATCGCTCTCCGACCGGCGTAGACGTGACTGCGGCAGGTGCGGTGTTCCTGGAGGAGGCAAGGCGGGCGCTCCACGTAGCGAACGACGCGGTTGAGAAATCCCAGCGCGCGGCACGGGGGGATTTCGGCCACATAGAAGTGGCCTACTATGGATCGGTGATCTTTGGCGTGATACCGCGCCTATTGGGCGAGTACCGGCAACTTAAGCCTCGGGTCGCTGTTCGGTTGTCAAGCTTGACGAAGGACCGCCAAATTCGTGCGCTGCGCGAGGGTTGGTTAGACGTTGGCTTTGCTCGCTACTACAGGTCAGAGCCTGATATTGCGTCTGAAATTGTGTGGCGGGAGCCCATCGTCCTTGCCGTGCATGCCGATCACCCACTCACTGGCAACACTAGTGTTGCAATGGCTGAACTGCGCGACGAGCCGTTGATTGTGTTCCCCAGTGCACCTCGCCCCAGCTTTGCCGACGAGCTGCTACAGCTTTGTACCAGTGCCGGCTTCAGCCCAAAGATCGCGCATGAAGCTGAGGACTTGTTGGCCTGTCTGGCGCTAGTGTCCAGTGGTGTTGCCATGGCGCCCGTTCCGGTTTCTGCGGCGATCATCAAGCTACCGAATCTGAGATTTCTGAGGCTCGCCCGTCCAGAGCCACAAAGCAGCCTCTATTGCGTGTACCGCAGAGGCGACAACAGACCTCTACTCACCGAGTTCCTCGAAACGGTGCGTTCGCTCGCCTTGCCGCCGCTTCCGGGATTTGAGGCATGCAGGGGTGAAGGTGGCTGAGCGCCCGCTACGAACCCAAGTTCCAGGTCGACTTTTTCAAGCCTCCAGCCATTTGATTGCTGCACTGAAGTCGTTGTAGAAAACCTTGTAGTTTGCTTCTCCAACGTGGCCGAACGCGATGCGAGCTAGATACGCGATACGAGTGTTGGGGACAAGGATGCCGGTTCGCAGAGTCGAGGCATTAAGAGTCTCCTTTTTGTCTGCGCCCAACCGCTGCTGGAGCAGCACCACGTCCATGTCCGGTGGTTCCAGCTCCAAAGCATCGTACAGAACGCGGACCTGTTGAGTGTCGCGTGCTAGTGCGATTACCCGTTCCTCGCACTCGCGCAACATTTCCGCCGTCGGTTTGCCGCGCAACCTAGCGACAATTACCTCGCCCACTGGTTCTACCCACAATCGCTCTTCTCGCATGACTGGGATATTACTTCAACCGAGAGCAGAATTCCTCCGTGCGTCTCGGTGTCGGCAGCACTTCGAGCGCCAAAGGGGAGCATCTTCCCGTGGCTCGCAGTTACTTTAGCGTGCCTGTAGAATTATCGGATCGGCCCGCAAGTTGCAGGCGAATGCAAGTTGACTTGGTTTTTTCGGCATCAAAGGCCGCTGCTCGCCCAGCAGTCGTCCCTTGTTCAAAGCAGAGTGTCGTTTCAGGAGATCTGCGGTCAGCCGCTGCGTAACCTGCTGCGCCTCTTGCTACCCCCTTTTTCGAATCTGGCGCACGGACCGGCCCGGTCATTTTCGTTTGCGCCTCTGCCCAAGTAGGTCGCTTGGAACCGTGGGTCCCGCGACAGCCGAATGCAGAGTGTCCTGCTTGCCTCGAGATGGCGCAGCCCCTACTCTGGCAGACGCGCGGGTGTCGCGTTACGAGCAAAGCAGAAACGTCATTGTGACTGAAGACGAACTGCGCATGCTGACGCGGTTCAGCGTTATGCCTTTCCGCCCGACGCGAGCTGTGCGACAGTTGGTGCAGGAACTCGCATTGGACTCCGAAATGTGGAGCAGGTGAGCGGCAGGTCAGCGGCTTTGTAGGACCGCGCTAAGCAGCACCGTGTGTCACTCGGCCGCTCGCCCGCTCCCGCCGTCCCGTTACAGTGGGAGGGATGCCAGTTGATCGACAGCTATTCACGTCAAGTTTTCGCGACAACCGTTTGCCCAATTGGAGGTGCCCGCGCTGCAGTGGCGGTCACTTGCGACTCCTTCCCCATTCCTTTCACCGTGCGTATGACGGCGCGACGGAGACCAACAGGAACGAGGACTGGTTCGACTACGACGACTTCCGCTTCCGCTTCACTGCACTCGCAAGGTGCGACAACGACCACTGCAGCGAAACGTCCGCCGTCGCTGGCTCAGGAAGCCTGCACGAGGACCCAGACGACGAAGCCCACCAGATGGAGTATTCGGAGTTGTTCACGGCAACCTACGTAAGCCCCTCACCAGCACTCATCACTGTCCCGGAGGATTGTCCGGACGTCGTGACCCAGCAGGTCCGCCGCGCTGACGTGGCGCAATGGGGAGACTACGAGGGCGCATTAACACATCTCCGCACAGCCGTTGAACGTTTACTGGATGCGCAAGGTGTGATTGCGAAACGCACGACTACAAAGGGAAGCGCCTATCTGACCTTGCACAGTCGCATCGAGTTCTTCCGCGCACACCAACCAAGCGAAGCAGACGCGCTGCTGGCGGCAAAGTGGCTGGGGAATGCGGGTGCACACAACGACGAGGTCACCAGATCGGACGTCTTCGACATGTATGACATCCTCGAGAGGGTGCTGAACGGCTTGTATGGACACGCGTCGACGGTAGAGAGGTTGATCAGAACCATCAACTCGGCAAAGGGACCGGTTCGCGATCGATAGCACTGCGCCTAATGAACACCGCCGCGCTACTCGTCACCGCTCCGGTGGGGTGCAAGGACCCGGTAACGGTTCCGCGTCCGTAGAGGACGGCACACGTTGTAAGCGCGCCGCCGCTCTGCGCACGCCCAGCGTTACTCACGTTAAGTTGGCATTTACGTAGGCTAGGAAGGCGAGCTCGCGCCTCGTAAAATCAACGCTTATAGCAATGTCCCGCTCTTCGGGACACCGCTTGATCTGCAGCTCGCGCCAGACCCCGAGGACTCATGTCAAAGCTCTCGCCACCCCTCATCTTTTTGGATTTTGACGGGGTGCTGCACCCGGCGCAGGGCAGTGAGGTGCGCGACTTCGCCTTTGCTCCGCACCTCGCGCGCGCCGTGCAGGACGTGCACTGCGAGGTAGTGATCTCCTCGACCTGGAGAGAGCACTACCCGCTGCCGGAGCTCAAGCGCCTGCTGCCCGAGCCGCTCGCAGCGCTGGTGGTCGGCACGCTCGGTGCCGACCAGCCGGGTCCGCACGTTCGCTACAAGACGATCTGCAGATGGCTGGTAGAGCATAGAGCCACCGATCGCCGCTGGTGCGCAGTTGACGACAATGGCAGCGAGTTTCCCGCAGGCATGCGCGAACTGCTCCTCTGCGATGGAATGCGAGGCTTTGGAGCTTGGGAGGCAGAGTGTTTGAGAGATTGGCTGCTCCGCGACACGTCCTTTTCCCAGCAGAGTGGTGACCGTGGGCTCGCCGGATAGTGGTCGCGTCAATCAACAGACGGTCCGCCACGAGACTGAACCGCCCCGGATTTCTCGGAGGCTCCTACACTTGAGAAGGAAGTGGAGCCATGAAGAGGAAGTCACAGAGGTATTCGCCCGAGCTCGTTGAGCGGGCAGTTCGCATGGTCGACGAAAGCGGCGCCCAGCACGAGTCGCAGTGGGCGGCAATCGTCTCGATTGCGGCCAAGATCGGCTGCACGGCCGAGACGCTGCGGCGCTGGGTCCGGCAGCACGAGAAGGACACCGGCAAACGCGAGGGACTGACCACGCAGGAGCAGCAGCGTATCAAGGACCTTGAGCGAGAGAACCGCGAACTGCGCCAAGCCAATGAGATCCTTCGCAAAGCCAGCGCGTATTTCGCCCAGGCGGAGCTCGACCGCCGCTTCAAGCCGTGAAGGCGTTCATCGACGAACACCGCGATGCGTACGGGGTCGAGCCGATCTGCAAGGTGATGCAGATCGCCCCGTCGACGTATTGGCTGCATGCTCAGCGAACCAGAAGGCCGGAGCTTCGTCCTGAGAGGTCCAAGCGTGACGATGTCCTGGCCGCGGAAGTCCAGCGGGTCTGGCAGGAGAACTTCGGCGTCTACGGCGTTCGCAAGGTCTGGCGCCAGCTGCACCGGGAAGGCCTGATCGTGGCGCGTTGCACCGTGGGTAGGTTGATGCGCCGAGCAGGGCTGCAAGGGGTCGTGCGTGGCAAGAAGCAGCGCACCACCGTGCCCGACGCAAATGCCGTTTGCCCGCAGGACAAGGTGCAGCGCAAGTTCAGAGCCGACAGACCGAACCAGCTGTGGGTCTCGGACTTCACGTACGTCTCGACATGGCAGGGCTTCGTCTACGTGGCCTTCGTGATCGACGTGTACGCACGTCGAATCGTCGGCTGGCGCGTGTCCTCGACGATGCGCACGGACTTCGTCCTGGACGCGCTGGAGCAGGCCCTGTACGACAGAAGACCGGGCCAACGGGGCGCACTGGTTCACCATTCGGACCGCGGCTCGCAATACGTCAGCATTCGGTACACCGAGCGTCTGGCCGAGGCTGGCATCGAGCCGTCTGTGGGCAGTGCCGGCGACGCGTACGACAACGCGCTGGCAGAGACGATCAACGGTTTGTACAAGGCCGAGGTGATCCACCTGCGAGGACCTTGGAAGACCCGCGAGAGCGTTGAACTTGCCACCCTCGAATGGGTCGCCTGGTTCAACCACCACCGACTGCTCGAGCCGGTCGGCAACATCCCGCCGGCAGAAGCCGAGGCCACCTACTATCGTCAACTTGCCGAGTCAGAGGAAAAGGTCTGACTCACACCAACGAGTCTCCGGGAATCCCGGGGCGGTTCAACTCCTCAGAGTGAAGGGGCGGAGGTGCGCTCAACACACGGGCTGCTCAGCCCTTCGCGGCTTCTCCCACTGCGTCAGACATGCACTTCTTGGCGAAGCTGGTCTTCGCCGCCCCTGCCAGCTTCTTTTCGGCCGCTTGTGCGTCGCAGGCGGCTTTCGCATCCGCCTCGCACTTCTTCATGAACGACGTTCTCGCGGCGCCGGCCAGCTTCTTTTCGGCGACGGTGGCATTGCAGGTTGCCTGGGCGTACGTCGCTCCGGAAGCGAGCGACAGCAGGCAAACAATCGACGCGGCAGTGATGCGGAGCATGGTTGTCCTCTGTGTTGGGCTGTGGAATTGTGAGCTGGCAGCAAAGCGCCTGGCAAGAAAGCCGGCGTACATGGGCGGGTTACGATTAACGGTTCCGCTGGCGCAGACCAGGCGTGGAGGCGATCGATTTCCCAAGTCCTGTGACTGAATGGTCCGGCCCATCGCTTCGTGTTGTCATGTGTGACGATGAAACGGCATCTGGCGCGCTGCGGGGGGGATCTTGTCCGACTTCTGTGCCAAGAGGCATGGGTCGTCAGCGACCCACATCAAGCCGTCGACGCTGCACATGGCAGCCCACAGCTGCCATCGCCCTGCGTTTCCTCTACACCGAGGCGCTCACCGGCAAGCGCGAGATGGTGAACCAGGTGCTGACCATCAGTCTGGAGGAACTGTCGGAGACAATGGTCTCGCTCCTTGCTCACGGTTTGCCAAGTGCAGCGGCCGACCGGTTGTCGTTGCTCGGCCAAGTTGCTGAACTTCCGCTGGCGCAGTCGCAGGTACGCGCGCTGGAGATTACCTGGCTGGCTCGACGCAGACCCGGCCTCATGTTTGGTGGAGCAAACAGGCCCGGCCCGGCGGCGGCGCCTCGTGAGCGCCACCTTCGCCTGGCTGACTTGGCAGCCGCGTGTTGGGGCACAGCTAAGAAGCCGGCTTGGAGCCGGCCGCGGATGATTCTTCACCTGGAAAAAGCACGCGGTGAAGGACCCCAACCCTCGGGGGCTAGGAGTGTGGGCGGCAGAATTTCGCCGCGGCTGCGGCACTGGCGGCGTGCGGAGGTTGACAGCCGCAACAGGCGACCTTCAGCCTTAGAGTCTCACACACGTAGCCATCATCGTTGCTTTCGATTGGGGGGGGGCGCGCGCGCACACGTAGTGCATGCATCCGAGCGACTCGGCCACGCAGAACACGCGTTCTGGCAGGTTGGCAGCCCTTCCTTCCTGAATACGCACACCGTTGTGGCATGCGGGAAAGTGCGCCCGTTTCTCTTCCGGTTAGCAGTAGAGACCGAAGTTCAGCGCGAGGTGCGAAGTGGGATTTGATGACTGCCGATCATTCCGAAGGCAAGTGGCCGACTTCCTCCGAAGAACACTTCAGAACGCACCGACCTACGGCGGCAGGGGCTGGGGTCTGACGCTTTCTAGGCGGAGCCCTCCGTCTATCACAAATACTGGGGAGGCTCTCGGTGTAATCGAAGCACTCAGCCTACAGACGGAAATCCTTGACGAGAGAACTCGTCAAGACATTGGCGCCTTCGTCGAAGGCAGATTGGCGGCACAAGAAAAGATTCAAGCGCGCACTCGAGACTACGCCATGGCGGCGGCGTCTTCATCCCGGACTGAGCAAACTTGGCAACCCATGGGTTTCCGATTCGCCCGTCCCTTTGCGACTTAACCTAGACGGACACGCCGCGGGCTTTCCGATTCCACGCCCGCGCTGCGACTAATCAAGAAGGGGCGCCCCGCGAGATGGACCGAATGGATAAGTTCCGATTCCGGATCGCTGTTGCGAATTAAAGCGGGAGGGGGCAAGTATCCGCCCGGACAAGGGAGGGGTAGCACATAACGATGGAAAAGAAGCATGAGTACACCAACAGATGACGCGGCCCTGGGGGCCCTTGACGACCAGTCCCTCCTCGCCAAGCTGGCGCGCCGGGACTGGAAGACCGACCCCGAGTTCGTCAAGGACGAGCAGGTGTATCGCCTGCTACGCCGCGCCGAAGCCGCGGGCCGTACATCCCGCGTAGGCATGCTCAGCCGGGAGCTGGGCCGGCGCACGCTGGAGCATGCGAGGGCGTTCGCCTACCGCAGCGGCATCTACCGCAGTTTCGGAAACCTCGATCAAGCGGCCGAGGAGCTTTCGCAATACGTGTGGGAGTGCCTGGTTACCCGCCCGGGCGATGCAGCACACGCGGAGCAGCACTTCGGCCAGCTGTTCCAGCGCCGAGCGTTTGACTTCCAGCGACGCTTGCTGGCGAAGAAGCGCAAGAGCCAGGTCAACATCGGCGACATGAGCGCCGCAGCCGGCGAGTCCGCCGGCGAAGCAAACGAAGAAGACCCGGACCTGACCGTACGTAAGGTGCTGGCGCTGCGCTCTCACGCGACCCCGGCCGCCGCACTGGAGCTCAAGCAGGCCGCTGCCGCGGCGGCGTCCAGGCTGCAGGAGGTGTTGACCAAGAACGAGTACATGACTTTCGTGATGCTCTATGTCGACGGGATGCAGGTGCAGCAGATCGCGGCCGCACTGCGCGTCTCATTGAAATCCGTCAACAACTACAAGAATGCCGCGCTCAGGAAGATCGCGGACGACAGTGCGCTCAACGAAATGAAAAAGGAGTTCAACACATGACATCGCCCAACCGTAGGCTGTCGCTCGAGGAAGTGCTGGACGCGTTCTTCTTCTCCGCAGATGCGCCCGATGCCACCATGGTGGCACGCGCCTGCGACAGCTATCCGGAGTACCGTGAAGACATCATGGAGTTTGCCGCTCTGTGGTCTTCGTATGAAGCGTCGCCGGAGCCTGCGCCAGAGGCTCTTGGTGAAGTCAACGAGGAGGCGATTGACCGCATCCAAAGCCAAGTGCTCAACTTTCTGCATCATCAGAGGCAGCAAGCCGCTTCCGACCCAGACATCGAGAAGGTTCGCGCTTCCATCGACGGTTTGGCCGGAAGCAAACTGAGGCTCGCCGCGAAGGCGGCGAGCCTTGGTGATTCCACACTGCTGCTGCAGAAGATTCTCTCCAAGCAGATTCGCGATGTCCCACGCTTTGTCCTAAGTCAATTGGCGCAGCACTTGAATGTCGCGACTCGGTTGTTTGAAGAGATGTTGGGACCTCGACTAACCGGGGCGATCAGCTACAAGTCATCCAACAAACCCAATCTTCCGACCATAGAATCGTGGGAAGAGGCAGTGCGGGCTTTGCCCGTGGACGAAGCTGAAAAGAAAAGACTCATTGCGCTTCGGGAGAAAGAACCAGCTTGACCCCCTTCCATCGTGCGCGCGAGGCAGCCAGGGCGTTGCGTGAAGCCCATCTCGGAAGCCGCGCGGGTGACGCCGTTGCCGCCCAGGAGCTGCTCAAGGCGATCGCCCACGAAAGTGCCGAAGACTTCGAGATCTCTGTCGCGAGTCCCCGCGACAAGACGCTCGGAGGGGCGGATGCACTGCTGATTCGCAAGTTTCGCCAGATCATCGTGCGCAACGACGCAAGTGCGCAGGAGCAGGCCGCGCTCATCGCGCACGAATTCGGTCACTGGAAGCTGCACGACGAACACCACGACAGTTGCCACCAGGTCCTGGATTCGACCTTGCAGCCCGCGAACGGCGACACCTTTGGTGCCCAGAAGGTGGAATCGTACGGAGTCCGTGAACGCTCCGAGCTGCAAGCCAACGTCTTTGCTCGCGAACTCCTGCTGCCGCGCGCAGTGGCCCGAGCCGAATTCCTTCGCGGAAGGACCGCCAGCCAGTTGGCCGGCGCGCTCGGTCTCCCGCTTGAACTCGTTCGCCAGCAACTTCTCGATGCCTTGCTGCTGCCGCAGCCGCAGCCGTCGGCCAGCAAGCCACGCGAACCGATCGTGGCGACACCCGAGCAAAAGGCGGCTGCCACATCGCCCGCGGAAGTCTCGCTCGTGGTCGCAGGCCCTGGCACGGGAAAGACCGCCACCTTGCTCCTGCGCGTCCAGCACTTGCTCGCCAGTGGCGTCAAGCCGCGCGAGATCCTCGTCCTGACCTTCTCGAACCGCGCGGCTCGCGAGTTGATGGACCGGCTTCAGGACCTGAAGATCGAAGGCGTGGACGAGATGTGGGTGGGAACCTTCCACGCTTTCGGCCTGGAGTTCCTGCGAAAGAACCACGACAGGTTCGGGCTGGGGCCTCAGCTTGGCGTCGCCGACAAGATGGCCCAGATCGCACTGCTGGAACCGCACATCTACGGTCTTGGCCTGAAGGCGTTCAACCCTCTGGGCGATCCCCTGGATTGGCTCAAGCTCGCGGTGAATGCGATACAGCGCGGCAAGGACGAGCTTGCCGATGCCAAGGCTTTCGCCAAGGCGGTCGAGAAATCGGCAGCGGACACCGGCGAAGCCGAGTTGGCGAAGCAACGCGACATCGCGAAGCTGTACGACTGCTACGAAACGGAGATCCGCAAGAAGGGCAATCTGGTCGACCTCGGCGATCTGGTGATGCTTCCCGCGTTGGCGCTGTCGAAGGATTTCGCCGCCTATGCGGACACGGTCGGTCGCTTCCAGCACGTCCTCGTCGATGAGTACCAGGACGTCAATCGCGCCAGCGCGATGCTGGTCAAGGCCATCAAGAGCCACGCTTGCACGCTCTGGGTGGTGGGCGACGCACGCCAGGCCATCTACCGGTTTCGCGGTGCGTCCATGGCAAACATCGTCCGTTTCAAGGATGACTACGCCAAGCACACCGTCTTTCCGCTGAACGAGAACCGCCGCAGTTACGAAGAAGTCGTCAGGGTTTTCGAGCACACCGGCCGCGAGAGCAACCCGTTGCAGATGATGCTGCCACTGGACGACGTTTCGCCAGCGCGCGGCGCGAGCGGCATCAAGCCCCGTCACGTTCAATGCGGCGACACCGAAATACTCCACGGTGAACTGGTTGCCAACGTGCAGCGAATCCACAAGGGGAACGGCCAGGGTGAGGTCGCCTACAGGGACCAGGTCGTCCTGGCAAGCAAGCACGAAGCGTGTGGCGAGGCCGCCCGCGTATTGAATTCGGCCGGTGTGCCCGCGCTTTATCTCGGCGACATCTTCCAGCGCCCGGAGATCAAGGACCTTCTGGCGCTCCTGCAGCTGTTCATCGATCGCTCGGGCGCGGCGGTCCTGCGCGTTGCGCAGCTGCCCGGGTTTCAGCTGCCTGCCGCTGACATCGAGCTACTGCTCCCGTGGCTGAAGGCAAACCGTCCCGAGCCGCTGTCTTGGCTGCGCGCTCCGCCGGCGGGCACTTCGAACGCAGGCCGGATCATGCTGCAGCGCTGGGCCGACACCCTCGGCGGCCTGGCATCGAACGACTCGCCCTGGGAAGTGATCTGCTCGATCCTGCTGGACCGAACACAAATCCTTCACCCACTGCTGGCCGACGACGGCATCCTGGCCGTAACCCGCAGGCTTGCCCTGTGGCAGTTCATCTACTACCTGCGTGTGCCTGACGGCGGCGTGGCGTACCAGACCGTCGGCAGCTTCATCACGCGCTTGCGTCGGCGCCTGCGCGTGGGCGAAGACCGCGAGCTGCGAATACCGCCACCGGAAGCCGACAGCCTGGATGCCGTCGCGGTGATGACCATTCACGGAAGCAAGGGTCTGGAGTTCGAGGCGGTCCACCTGGTGGACATCGACGCGCGCCACTTTCGCGCCGGAACGGATCCAGAGCTGGTGCCCCGTTCACTGCTGAGGGCGGTCGCGAAGACTGAGAATTTCGAGGAGGAGACCGAAGCGTCCAACCGGCTGTACGTCGCGTTGTCGCGCGCCAGGGAACACCTCGTCCTCTACGAGCGACAGGGACACTACAACGCCGAGTGCGTGCAGGCAGTGGCCGACGCGGAACATCTCTTCGAGCAGGTGCCCGGCAGATTCAGGTTGGTTCAGCCGGGACCGGCCCCTTCGCCTCCCGCGACTGGATCGTTGCCGGCCAGCTATCCACTCGGTGGATTTCTCGCCTATCGCGTCTGCCCGCGCCGCTACTACTACGACTTCATCAGACAGCTGGCTCCTTCTGCTGGCTTGCATCCGGCCGCCCTGGTCGAAGGCGCCGTGATGAGGGACCTGTTCGTACCCCACGGGCAGGACCCGAGCGTTCCATCCAACGAGGTCGACACGGTGTTGGTCGCGCTGCGGCCGGCGTTCGCCGACTCGATCCCGCATCTGAAAGCGTACGCGGAGCAGTTGCTTGCGTCCGGCCGCAAATGGCTCGGACAACCACGTGCGGCAATGGGCAAGCCGGTGATCGTGCACTGCGCCGGCCTGCCGCTGGAGGTTTCGCCCCATCGTGTCACCAAGTCACCGGACGGCCGGGTCGTTACCCTGGAGTTCGTGCGGAACAAGCCACCCGGCAGCTGGAGCCGCCAGCACCAGGCCCTGCGGTGGGTCCTGAAGTACCTGCGCGAGCGTTATCCGGACTACTCTTTCACCGGCAGCCTGTTTGCGCTGGGCGCCGATCAGGCCTTTTCCGTTGCGGCATATGGACGCCTGCCAGACGACTTCGTGTTGGTATCGGTCGCGAAGCGCCTGATGAGC
The DNA here is from genome assembly GCF_901827175.1 of Variovorax sp. RA8. Classification (NCBI taxonomy): domain Bacteria; kingdom Pseudomonadati; phylum Pseudomonadota; class Betaproteobacteria; order Burkholderiales; family Comamonadaceae; genus Variovorax; species Variovorax sp. RA8. The sequence continues at coordinate 174,428 of NZ_LR594663.1, forward strand.
GGCGACTTCACGGCCGCGCCCAGTTCCTGGGAGTGCCCGAAGTGCCGGCACTTCATGCACTGCCCCGCCTGAGCCCAGGCCACACCCCTCCTTCCGATTCCTACTCGTCCTTGCGACTGACCCTGTATGAGCGCCGCATGTCGCGGGGCTCTTCGAGTCAAGGAGCAAGGACATGCCCGCAACCCGCATCTATATCCAGTCGGAACACTTCCCCGACATCAAGCTGATCGAGATAGACAGCGAAGCCACCCTCACCGACCTGAAGAAGGCGGCGCTCGCGTTGATGCCCGCCGGCACCCCGACCGACGACTTGCAGTTGTCGGTGGAAAGCGATGACGACGGCAAGAGCGCGCCGATCGACGAGCGCCATGCGCGCGTCAAGGACCTGGCGAAGGGCCGCGGCGTGCACATCCACCTGCATCGCTGCAAGCACATCGAGATCACCGTGCGCTTTGGCAACGAGCAGGTGGACCACAAGTTCCCGCCGGCAACGACCATCGGCCATGTGCGCAAGTGGGCCGGCCTCAAGTTGGGCATGCAGCCCAGCGACATCGCCGAGCACGTGCTGCAGATCCAGGGCACCCAGACGCAGCCGGACGTTGACACCCACGTCGGCGCATTGGCCAAGTGCCCGAACTGCTCGCTGGCGTTCGACCTCGTGCCCGCTCACCGCATCAACGGTTAAGGGAACAAGGAACATGGCGCCGGACGAAAAAGCGTTGCGGGCCGACCTGGTTTCGGCACGCTTCCTGTCGGGAGAGGACCGCGGCCGCTGGAAATTCGAGAAGCTCGAGTGGCCGCACCTCTTCGTCACAGTGAACGCGCGCGATGGGCGCGCGTTCACGCTGCGCCTGCACTGCGGCGGCTTCCCGGGCCAAGGCCCGACCGGGACCTTCTGGGACATGGCCTCCGGCGCCCGGTTGGCCTTCGCCCGCTGGCCCGTCGGCGGCGAGCGCATCAGCCTCGCATTCAAGCCCGGCTGGAAGGACGGCAACGCCCTCTACATCCCCTGCGACCGCGAGTCCTTCGAAGGTCACACCGACTGGCCCGCCAAGTACCCGCAATTGATCTGGAAACCGGCGAAGGGCATTACCCATTACCTGGAGGTCGTTCATGATCTTCTTCAGAGCCGCGACTACGCCTGCGCCCCTGCTTGAGATGCCGGAGGCACTCTGGGCTGAGCTCATTGCGCACCTGCGCCGGCAAGGCGGCGGTGTGCGCGAAAGCGGTGCCTTTCTGCTCGGAAAGAAGGAGCCGTCCAGGCGCGTCATCACGCATTTCCTGCCCTACGAACAGCTCCAGCCGGACGCGCTTCACGACGACTACGTCGCGCTCAACGCCGCCAGCTTCGCCGCGCTGTGGGAGCTTTGCGCAAGGCTCGACGTGAGCGTTGTAGCCGACGTTCACACCCATCGCTTCGGCGCGGGTCAGAGCCTGTCCGATCGCACGAACCCGATGGTCGCCTTGTCGGGGCACATCGCGCTCATCGTGCCGCAGTTCGCGCAGGGCCGTGTGCGCATCGTGGATGTGAACATGTACGTCTACCAGGGCAGCCATCGCTGGACGACCTTCAAGGGTTCCGATGTGCAGGCCCGTCTGCGAGTGACCTCGGATGGAGGTAAGTGACATGTTGGACGCTGAATCGATGCATCGCCTGGCCAAGATGGCCCTGGACACCGGGGAAGCAGACTCGCCGGAGGCCGCGATAGCACTCTTCCAGAAATACCGCGTTCGGATTCACCTCGGGGCCGGCTGGGCCGATACCTCGGCCGGCCAAGCTTGCTTCCTGACGGCCTTGAACACCAGCGCGCGTGCCTTCCTGGGCGGCGTCGAAGTTCATGGAGACCTCGACCATCGGCTCACCGTACCGCTGTTCGAGGGGCGCCACGTGCGCGAGGTGATCGGCGAGTGCGGCGGCCATGCCGCGGCGGTCGCGAGCACCCGGCTGCCGACGCTGGTCATCGGCGAAGTGCCGAAGGGGCCGGACGCCGGCTTCTGTGTCCAGTTAGCGTGGGACGGCTGGTGCGCCTGGATCTCGCCTTGGCAGCAGGACGACGCAACGTCCTTTGGACGCGACAACCCGCTCGCCGGCGTGGCGGCCGCCGCGCTCGGGGTCAACGAAGCGTTCCTGCACGTGCGTGGTGAGTTCGCCGAAGCGGGTCACCGCGTTGTCGGCCTGTCGCTGTGGAACCCGCTCGCCATGGCCGACTGGCGTGACTACGTGGGCCCGGACCTGCAGTACCTCCCCAAGGACCTGTGGCTGGTGGGTCTTGGCCACCTTGGCCAGGCCTATGCGTGGACGCTGGCCATGCTGCCCTACACTGCAGCTCGCGCGCACCTGGTGCTGCAGGACTTCGACAAGGCGGCCCGATCGAACTTGAGCACGTGCATGCTGCTGGGCAGCCATGACCTCGGAAAGCGCAAGGTGCGGGTGGTCGCGCAGCGTCTCGAAGCAGCCGGCTTCGAAATCGACATGGTTGAGCGTCGCTTCAGTTCGAACCATCGCGTGCTTCCGGGCGAGCCCTCGACCGCTTTGATCGGCGTGGACAACGTGGGTACGCGTCGCGAACTCGACACGGCCGCATTCGACCTTGTCGTCGAGGCGGGGCTCGGCAGTGGGCATCACGACTTTCGGAACATCCGAACCCACTGCTTCCCGGGTCCGCGGAAACCATCGGAGGTTTGGCGAGCGGACGCCGCTGTCGAGGCCGGCGTGGAGCTCAGCGACACCTACAAGAAGCTGGCGGCGCAGCGCAACGACATCTGCGGCATGACATTGCTCGCATCACGGGCGGTCGCGACACCCTTTGTTGGCGCGTTCGCAGCTTCACTCGTCCTGGCGGAAGTGATTCGCCCCCTCCATGGCGGCGGCGTTCATGCCGCGCTGGATATGCAGATGAAAAACCTCTCATACAGGATCGGCGCTCCGTCCGCCCCGCATGCAGGCCTGCCAACGCCCTACCTCGAAGCGGAAAGGCCAAAGCTTCGACCCGCGCCGAAACACCGAGAACTCGCAGCCAGCACTTGAACGTGGGCCGCGAGCAGTCGATGCACGGAACGCGCCGTTTGCGCTGAGGAACGTCAGAACGGAATGTCGTCGTCCATGTCGTCGAAGCCGGTCGATGGTTTCGACTTAGCGGGCGGCGCCTGCCTTTGATTCGGGGTCGAGCTCGCCACGCCTGTCCCGCCCTCGTCATCATCGGCGGACACGGTTGCCAGGTCTGCATCCGCCCCGACATCCGTGAGCGCCTTCTCCAGCGCCTTCTCGACGGCGTCGATGCGTGCCTTGCACGTCTTGTACGCCTGCACCGACTCCTCGACGATAGACAACAGATCGTCGATGTTGGGCTCGCGCTGCTGACGGAGCGTCTCCGCATGGCGCTGCAGGACTCCGTAGGCCTCGCGAAACGACTTGCTCTCAGTTGCCATTCCGATCTCCTTTGTCCGCTGGATCGTCCGGCCGCAAGCGGGCCTTCAACGATCCGTCTTTGAATCCAATGGAAAATGTTCCCGCTGCCTTTGCTTGCGCGGCGCTGGTGACCGACTTGCCCGCATCGGAAGTCACCATCGCGAATCCACGCGTGAGCGTCTTCTCTGGTCCTTGCCCCGCGATCTCGCGCATGCGCGAGGTTGCGCCTTGCATGTGCAGTCGCACCGACATCTGCGTGCGTTCGATGACGGAGCGGACCAGCCCCGCACTATCGTGCGTTGTGCGCGCCGCAATGCCGCCGATCGAGTCCAGCACGGCCGGAAGTAGTGTCCCCGTTTCCCTTCGTACAGCAACCACGCTCGATCGCGCGAGCTGTTGAACCGTGGCCATTTCCGCCGTCGCGGCCCGCTTTGCGATATGGACATGCACAGGCGCGGAGGCGCGCACTTCGTGCATTCCCTGCCTCACGAAACCCTGTGCCTGACGCACGCGAGAAATGGACTCGACGCGAACGTTTGCCATGAGGGAAATGCTGCTGTCGCGCGCGGCGCCGACCGTCTCGACAGCGGCAGCGCGAATTTGCCCATCGAGGGCAACGCATTCGGCGGCCTTGTTCTGCAGTGTCTCGCGTATGCGTGCGGCGACCTGCTCAAACGAGGTGTGCGCCTGCGCCGCGCGCCTGGCGACGCACTGCTCGATATCGGCGATCACCTTGCTGGGAGTGTCATAGCTGCGATGTGCGACTTCATCGAGGAGCGTGCGATCCCGCTCGTGACCGATGCCGGTCAGCACAGGCACCGGGCAAACGCAGATGAATCGCGCCAGTTCGTAGTCATTCAGCCAAGCAAGATCGTTGACGGCCCCGCCCCCTCGAATGAGAATGACCGCGTCGAGCGGCGCCGCAGCCTGCTCGATTCCGCCTTGGAGCGCCATCACGATTTCGGCCGCGGCGCCCTCGCCCTGGAATCGGCTGTGCACGTAGACAAAGTGGCAAACCGAATGCCTGTGCAGCCGATGCGCTTCAGCCATGAAGTCACCAAGGCCCGCACCGCCCTCCGGTGCGACAACGAGTACGTTCGTGAAGTCCCATGGAGATGGCAGCCGCCGGTTGCGTTCGAAGAGCTCTTCCTCCTTCAGTCGCGCCCGGATCTTCCGTTTCTGCGCTTCCAGGTCCCCGACGGTGTAGGACGGATCGATGCTCGTGATGTCGAGCGAGAAACCGTACTGCGCCTTGAACACAGGACGGGCGAACACCAGAAGCTTGATGCCGGGCGCGAGCATCGCGCCGGTGGCCTCCTGGAACTGCGGAAGAATCTTCTCGGCGGTACGCGCCCAGATCGTTCCCCGGGCCTGTGCGAGCACCCTGCCCTCCTGGTCACGCTCGCTGAGCTCAAGGTAGACATTGCCTTGCTTCGCAGTGACGTTGACCACTTCCACCCGCGTCCAGACACCTTGCCGGAAGCCCTCGTGCACCAGCTTCGCGACGCCCATGAGCAGCTGCGAGAGACTGGTGCCTTGCACCGGCGCGACATCCCGTGAATCCGAGGGCGTCGACCCCGACGAGACCGATACCGGAGCGCCGGCCGGAAGCCATGATTGGAAAGGCTCCAGGGAGAGACCGACAGGGACGAACCACTGCCGCGCCGCGCCGTCCCAGCGGGCACCCAAGGCTTTTGCCTTGTCCTTTTGCGCGAAGGGAACGGTTAGGTCGGTGCCATCCATGGTGCTCGTCCGGATCGTGCGTGGCGCGCCGACGCGGGCCCCTATAGCCACGCCTCCTGCTCGTACTTGGCTCCTCGTTCCTCGATGCGCTCCAGCGTCTGGAGCAACGCGGCCGGGACATCGCTTCTCGCACGCAAGCGCGCGATCGCCGCGAGATCGTAGGTGTTCAGATCCAGTGGCTTGCCCAGCTCCAGAGACGCCAAGTCCATCGCACGAACTTCCCACGCACAACCGGCGGCCTGCGCGAGCGCGCCCACGGTGAGAGCGATCTCAAGGCCGGCGGGGTCCGCATCGGCACTCACATACACAACCGCGGGAGCACATCGCAGAACCCTGTCGACCGCCGCCGACCACGCGTGGGTCGGCCGACCCGCGATGAAGATGACGCAGGTGCCCGGCGTTCGCCGGCTCGCTTGGCGCTCGAAGCTGGCCCTGTTCTCGATGAACCAGTAGGAGGAAGGCCTATCCACCACTGCCTGCAGTTGTTGGGCCGCCGAGGCAGGTATCCCCAGAAATGGCACCGCCGACAACTGCATGTTTCCTTCCGGAAATTGAAGGCAGCAGTCGCCAGACACCCAGAATACGGGGGCAAACCGCTCGACGCCCAGCTCCTCGAGCGGAAGACGATCGGCCAGCCACTTCCACTCCGACTCGGTCACCGCCTTGCTGTGCGGCCGCGCGAAGATCGCGAAGTCCTGGCGCATCCCCCGGCGCTTCTCCTGAACCCAGGCATTCAAGGCCTCCACCAGTTCGGTGCGTTGATGGCGCACGGCATGGTGCATGGGCGGCTGCTGGACCAGCAGTTCCCGCGCCGCGGCTTGGACATCTCCGTCTGAGCTCTCCACCAGCGCCGCGAGCCTTGCGTCCAAAGTCTCGCGCGCCGCGTCGCGATCGGCACGCGTCGGCAGGCCTAGTGCCGTCTGCAGCGCCGGCAAGTCCAGCCAGCGCAAGGTGTAAGGCACCCAGAACCCGTTCTCGCGGCGCTCATCAACCGCGATCCAGCCTGCCAGCAGCAGCCGCTCCAATAAGCGCTCGGCTGCATCGAGCCGTGCGGCCCCTGCGAGTTTGCGCAGTGCGGCCACGCGGCGAGAGTCGCCTGTGCCTGTACCCACCCACTTCACCAGCAGTTCGCGCTCGGCCGCCGTGAGGGCCCACAGCATGGGCGCCCCGCGATCGGGAACTCGTGCGCGCCTGTCGGCGCCAGTGGCCGTGATGCGAATCATGCGGCCTTCCTTGCATCGCCATCGAGGCGACGCTGGACGACGGCGATCGGTGGGGCCCACCGCTCCCCGGCGACCTTGGTGCTGGTTACGAGCATGATCTCGGCGGGCTCGAAGACCTCGACGTTGTGGGTGATGGGCGTCGTGAGCAAGTACTGCGCACGCGTGGAGCGCAGGAAATGGCTCACCAGCTGAATGTTGCGCACGTCCAGGTGTGCGAACGGCTCGTCGATGAATACGAACCCGCCCGGGGTTTCTTCGTCCTTGAGCAGGCCCACGAGCAGGATCAGGCTCTTCATGACCTGCTGGCCGCCGGACGCTTCTCCGTCGTTGAGGCCAATGGCGGCCTTGCCGTCGAAATTGAACTTCACATGCAAGCCGGCCTGCGCAAGGGTCGTGTCGTCGTTGTCAAGGTGGGGCGGCTCCGCCTCCACCGTCACTCCCGCGAGCTCGCCCAACTCCACGATGGTGCGGCGATACCTTCTCGCCGTGGCACGCAGCACCTCGATGTACTTGCCTCGCGCATTGCCGACCGCCTCGCCGGCACTGGCATTTCGAGCCTTTGCATCTTCCACCGACAGCGCCTGGTCATCCACCCGGATCTTCATGAGCGAACAGCGCTCCTGCACCGTGTCGTCGGTAACCCAGGTTCCCGCATCCAGCTCACGCTGGACAGCCTGTTGCCGCAGCTTCGCCTGCTGCGCATTCGTGAACTCCGCGCGCAGCTCCACAAGACGCTCGGGCGTGCGCCAGCGCGCGGGCAAGCGTGAGCGAACTTGATTGGAGTCCTTCACTTTCTCCGCGGACGCCTGCCTCTGCCGCTGGCACTCCAGCTCCGATTGCTGCAGCTTCTGCTCGGCTTGCGTCAAAGCCCGGGACGCTTCCTTGTACTCACTTTCGAGCCGCTGCTCGTTCCGGTTGGCCTCGGTGAGCTGGCCATCCAAGGTCGACCACCGCGTGCCCGCCGCAACACGCGCCTGCTTCAGACCGGGGAACTTCGCCTGCGCGTCCGCGAATTCGACGGCGCGTCGTGCAAGCTCCTCGGCCGCTTTGTGGCCGTCCAGCGACTTGACCACCTGCGCCGCCTGCCGCTTCAGTGTGGTGAGCTCCTTGGCCACGCGTACCATTTCGGCGTCCTCGCGATCGACGATGCCTGCAAGGTGAACGCGCTTTGCCTCAAGAGCCGCCGCACCGAACTGGCATTGCGCGTCATCGACCCACACCGAACGCCCGCCGCGGTTATCCCGGAAGTACGCCTGGGGTGTGATCCATTCGCCGCCGCCCTTGCGACCGGCTTCGACGGTGTCGGCACGGCGGATGGCGGCAAGGTGCTTGCGCAGCCAACTTGGAACATTCGAGGTGAACTGCGTCACTTCCAACAGGGGGTCTCCTCGTTTTCAGTGCAATAAGTGACGGTACGCAAAGCTAGCACTGGCGCGGGGGTGGTCTGGGTAGACCGTTGATTTCATTGACTTTCCTGTTCGCTTTGTAAACGGGTATGGTGGCCTCCCACTTTTGAGGTTCACGATGCAGGGTTGGCACACAACGTTTTTGGGGATGCGTGGGCTCCCCCGCGATATCAGCGACTTCGAGATGAAGGCATTTTTCACCTTCGATGGTGCCGAGCGCGACGCAATCAATGCACGCCGAGGTGATTCCCACAAGCTTGGTCTGGCGCTCCATATTGGTTTCCTGCGCATGAGTGGGCGTTTGCTCGGTGCCTTTCGGGTAATTCCAGTAGCCTTGTGGCGCCACCTTGGCAACGAGCTTGGCATTGCAGCACCAGAAGTCGCCTCGCTGAGAGCCATGTATGAACGCGGGCGCACGCTATTCGATCACCAACAAGTAGCCTGCACGGTCCTTGGATTCCAGTGGATGAGCGAGCACCAGCGCCGCTCACTGGTACGTGAACTGCGCGACGAAGTGGCGCGCTGCGCCGACCGCGATCAGCTACTCGTGCGGGCGCGTCAATGGCTGTACAAGAACAAGCTGGTGATCGTGCACGAGCGGGCAATTCGGACACTGATTGCGGCGGCACTTGCCCAGCTTGAAGTTGAAACAGGCACCGCCATCGCCGCCAGCGTTGATCCAGCAACACTTGATCGCTGGCGAGCCTCAGTTTCAGAGCTGCGCCCAGATGGACAAACCCAGCAGAGTTGGCTATGGGCTGCACCGGCGAAACACTCAACCCGCCAAATCAGCGAGGTACTGGAGCGCATCGACCTGCTTTACACGCTGGACGTTCATAAGCACCTGGCAGACATCCCCGATCTCATCTTGCGCCGCTACGCGCGCCGACTTGTCTCCAGGCCGCCCTCAGCCGGAGCCAAGATCAAAGAGCCAGCGCGCACCGTGGAGGTCGCATGCTTTCTTCGGTATTGCCTGTTCACCACCACAGACCAGTTGATCCTTATGGTGCAGCGCCGGATCGCCGATCTGTGGCGTCAGGCTGCCGCCGATGTCCCCGCTACCGTCAATTGGGCCGCAATGTACAAAACGCTGCTCGGCGAACTTGTTGCCTTGAGCGCGCAAGGTGCGGTGCCAGATGCTGAGTTGCGTGCCCGTCTTGAAGCCTTGATCACCGAAACCCAGAAACGCAAACCACCGAGCAGGGCCTCCCTGGTCCGCGAGGGATTGATTGATGGAATTCGCCCCGTGCGGTCGTTGCTCGTCGCCATTGCAAAGCTGCCCTGGCAGGCCACCGGCGAGCATCCTGCCATCGAGTACCTTGCCAAGCTGCAAGCTTTATATCTCAAAGGATCCAGAAAGCTGCCAGTTGAAGTGGTGGCACCAAGTCTGGGAATGATCTGGCAGGTTTCGATCTCCAGCCCAGACCGGGAACGGGCGTTTCAGGCGTTGGAGGTGGCCACCCTGTTTGCCCTGCGCCGCGCGGTGCGCAATGGCTCGGTCTGGATTGAGCACAGCCTGAGCTTTCGGGGTCGTGCGCGCTTGTTCTTCACGGACGAGCGTTGGCAGGCAGAGTCCAAGAAACACTATGCCCGTCTATCGTTACCCAGCAAGGCTGCCACTTTCTTGAAGCCTTTGCTGGCCAGAGTAACTGCCGGTGTCGATGCGGTGGCCGCTGCAGCCCGCAGTGGCGTACTGCGCGTGGATGATGAACTCCATTTGTCGCCATTGCCCGCAGAGGACGAAGACCCAGAAGTGACCAAGCTGCGCGCGGCTTTGGATCACCGCATCGGTGAGGTTCAATTGCCGGAAGTGATTCTGGCCGTTGACGCCCAGGTGCGCTTTAGCTGGATCATGCTCGGACGTGAGCCGCGCTCTACCGACGAGCTGCTGATGGTCTATGCCGGCATCATGGCCCACGGCACCAGTCTGACTGCGGTCGAATGCGCGCGCATGATTCCGCAATTGTCTGCCACCAGCATTCGCCAGGCCATGCGCTGGGCGCGGGACGAACGGCGTCTGAGCCAGGCCTGCCAGGCTGTGCTGGAATTCATGCAGCGACACCCGATTGCCGCCACCTGGGGGCGGTCCGATTTGGCATCTTCTGACATGATGACCATGGAGACCACCAAACGGGTGTGGCAAGCCCGGCTTGATCCTCGGCGCAACACACCTTCCATTGGAATCTACTCCCATGTAAAAGACCGGTGGGGCATCTTCCATGCGCAGCCCTTTGTGCTCAATGAGCGCCAGGCGGGCGTGGCCATTGAAGGTGTCATCCGCCAAGAAAAGCTGGAGACCAGCCAGCTTGCTGTGGATACCCATGGCTACACCGACTTTGCCATGTCACATGCCCGTTTGCTTGGTTTTGATCTTTGCCCGCGGTTGAAGGAACTCAAACAGCGCCACCTCTTTGTGCCACGCGGCACCAAAGTGCCCGCAGAAATCGCTGCGGTGTGCGAAGCCAATGTCGACGTCGCTTTGATCGAAAAGCATTGGGATAGTCTGGTGCACCTGGCAGCCTCGGTCATGAGCGGACATGCCAGTGCGGTGGCAGCTCTTGCGCGGTTCGGTTCTGCCGCCCAGGGCGATCCAATCTATGAGGCTGGCGTGCAATTGGGGCGGTTGCTGCGTACGGCGTTTTTGGCTGACTACTTTGTCAAGGACGCTTTCAGGAACGAGTTGCGCCGGGTGCTCAATCGGGGCGAGGCTGTTAACGCCCTCAAGCGCGCCATTTATACCGGCCGGATCAGCCCGGCGCAGGCCAAACGTGTCGATGAAATGCAGGCTGTGGCCGATGCGTTGAGCCTGATGGCCAACATCGTGATGGCGTGGAATACCTCACAGATGCAGGCGGTCCTGGATCGCTGGTCGAACCGCCGCCAGGTCATTCCACCGGAACTGATCGGGAAGATTGCGCCCACCAGGCTGGAGAGCATCAACTTGCGGGGTGTGTTTCGCTTCCCGGTTGACCGCTATGCTGACCAAATCCTGCCTTCGCGGCCAAATGCATCGATAACTGGCACCAATGGATGAAACCGACCACGGTTTGACGCCACGAATCGCAGATTTGAAAGTGAACAGGAAAGTCAATGAAATCAACGATCTACCAACACCACCTCCGCGCCAGTGCTAGCTTTTCGTACCGTCACTTATTGCACTGAAAACGAGGAGACCCCTCCAAGGGGGCAACGGCGATTGGTACGTCCAGGTTGCCCCGCACCATGGCCGCACCACCGAAGGCGTGAGGCTGTGCACCTCTGGCGGTGCATCGAGCCACGCCCCGGGATTGACCGTCGCGATCGCAAGCGCCTACCGCGCGATCATGGCCGCGCAGCGCGGCGAGCCTGCGCCACCTTCGCGCATGGATATGGAAGAGGAGGTCGCGGCCTGACGCGCGGCGTTCCCGGCGCACCAGTTCGAGTTCGGGACCATCACCCGGAGGACGGGGGCGGACACCTGACGTCCGCCTCTCGCAGAGGGCGGTGGGGTCGGGCTACCTGATTCCAGGCCCTGCCACGGGCGGCGGCTCGAGGTCAGCGATGTCCTTGCACACGAGGTTGATGTTTGTCTGCAGTCGCCTAACATTCCCGACGAAGTAGCTGGCAGCTGATTCAGCACGCTCGCGAAACTCGTCCGCGGTGAAGTACTCATGCCTGGCGAGTTCAAGGATGTCACCCCGATCATTGCCTTCGAACCGGCCCAGCTTCGAGACGGCAAGGTCCAGCGGCGACAACACCTTCAGCTTGATGAGACGCCGCTCGTTGCCTATGCCATCCCACTCTCGCGCGTCATCCTCGTAGTCCTCATGCATTGGGCCGAGCGTGGGAGAGTAGGTCGCGTCGAAGTAGAGCTGCATTGGCTTGCCCGAGGCGTCTGCAAAATCGACGATCAGGTCATTGGGATCCAGCGTCACCCTGCGAGAAAAGCTGGCGTCCACGTCCGCAGTGAAGCGACTTCCGCAGTAGAAGTTCACAGCCAGGCCACCCGCCAGGTACATGATGATCGGCTCTCCCGCATAGCCGTTTTCCCGAAGCGTGGCATCGATCCTATTGAGCATGGTCGATAGTGCCGCAGCAAGCTCAGCGGTGGCGTGATTCATGGGCGATCCTGGTCTTCAGCATGTGATCGAATCGGCTGCAATTGAACTCGACCGCCTTGGCTAGTCTGGAGAAGTGCCCAACCGAGCCGGGTGAGAGGCGGTCTGCGACGCGAAAGAGGGCATCGTCATGGCCGTACCACCAGCCGCCAGCAAGGAAAAGAGCGGCAGCCGCGACCTCCTCAGAGCTCACAGGCCCGGCCGCCGCGAGTTCGAGCCAGTCCTCTTCACGGAACTGCCTCTTCTGGGCGGCGCTGAACGCGAGGAGCTGCTCCTCATGGTCTCGGGTCATGCCACAAATCATAGAGGCGTTGAACTGCAAACTGAAAATCGCACGCGAAAAGACGATAGATCGAGAGAATCCCTATCATGCGACCCTATCAACTCATGACAGCAGTCCGGTGCCGGGCCTGGCTGGCCCTTTGCGCCGGCGTAGCACAGGAGACGCTGCAGCTGGACGGGCACGGCCCCAGGGAGACCTTCGTCCCGTTCCAGGACGAGTTTTTTGCCGACCCGATGAAGACAGGCGCCCTCGGCCTCCTGCTGCAGTGGGCGTGCGAGGACAATGAGAGCTACGCGGCCACCTTCGGTCCCGTCGCTTTCAGCGAACGATCCTTGTGCCCCCTCCACCACGAGGGCATCGACTTCGCTGTGAGCGTGGTCCGCAATGGGATCATGGACGACTGGGAGATCTATGCCCACTGGGGGCAGGGCGGCTACGTGATCGTGCCCGAGTGGCAGCGGCAGGACGCCGATCGGCGTTTCGACTTCGACTGGGCTCCCGACTGGTTGTACCGCAGGTGCGGCGGCGCGCGCGATGCTGCCGCGCTACCGGGAGAGGTCCGTGATGCGCTGCACGTCAGGGCGATCGAGCTCGCGATGGTCGATGGCCGCGAAGAACTTGCCGACGCGCCTCGGGGATAGCCGCATCATGACGACTCGAACCATGCCCCGTCCGGGCATTACGCCGCACATCGCGCCAATGACGATCAGCGCGCTGATCAATGACCTCAAGCAATTCGACCCGGACAAGTCTCAGCGAGACCGCTACGTGATGGGGCTGCCGCTCGCGCCATGGCAACGCGAGTTCAAGTGGTCCGACGACCAGGCCCGTCGCTTCATTCACAGCGCCTGGACCGGTGTGCACCTCGGAACCTACGTGGTGACCGAGTTCGAGCTGCGGCCGGAGATCGACGGCTTTCGCGGCATCGAGTTCATGCCCCTGTCCAACTGCGTGATCGACGGCCAGCAGCGGCTCAAGGCGCTGGAGATGTTCCTCACCGACCAGCTCGCCGTTGCCGACAGCGAAGGCAGGCTCACGCTGTGGTCGGAGGTCGATGCGCGCGATCGTCGGCGATTCCAGAACACGATCTTCTCGCGCGGCATCATTCGCGAGCGCGACGAGACGAAGTTGCGTGCGACCTACGATCTCATGAATTTCGGGGGAAGTCCCCATCTCGAGTCCGAGCGAGCCATGCCTCAACCGCGCCTGGTGCGAGTAGGCAATGAGTTCTTCGTGGATCGTTCCGACACGGCTAGCCTCACGGCCGCCCAGGAGCAAGCGCGGCACGAGGCGGTCTTCAGGTATTCGCAAAGCCGCTCACCGGCGGCCGAGCTCGTCCGGGCGCGCCTCGACGGCGCCGACGCGGGTATTGACGATGACGTGGCCGGGGAGGAAGCCCCGGATGCCCCGCGCCCGCGCTGATGGCGCACCGCACCACAATACACACGTGACCCTCCGCCTGTTCCACGGCACCACCGAGCAGTTCGATTCCTTCGACACGAGCTGCATGCTCGGCGCCCACTTCGGCACGGCCACCGCGGCCGAGGCCCGGCTGCACGACATCGCCGGCGGGGAGGGCGAGGTGCGCGAGTACGAGATCACCTTCCAGAACGCCCTGGAGATCGTCGATCTGGGTACCTGGGGGTTTCCGTCGGTCCTGCGAGAACTTCGCTCCAAGGGCGTCCTGAGTGCAGCGCAGGTGAATGCTGCGTACGAGGCGAACAACCGAAGCGACACGGAAGGGTGGGCGTTCGTGAAGGATGCGCTCCGGGCGGCCGGCTATGACGCGCTGCGGTACTCCAACCTGGTCGAGGACCCCGGGAGCGAGAGTTTCATCGTGCTGGAGCCCGAGCAGATCGGGCCATGCGAGGACGATGCGCCATCCGTTCCACGGCCAGTTTAGGCCCTCGGCCAAGGTGCCGGGCGGGCGCTTTCGGGGCCACGAGGGCCAGTTGACTCTGCCAGTCGCGATCGCGATGATCCTGCGATTACACCCTGTGCGGGAGGCGGTATGCCGATGGCGAATGGTGTTGGCCGAAAGGTGCGGGCCCGTGGCGCGGGGAAGGAGCTTGGAGAGCCAGCGCACGAGGAATTGTTCCGCTGGCTTGTCGACAATCTTGACTCCATCGTTTCACACCATTTGTCGGCCCATCCGAAGCGGATGCAAGATCTCGCAGAGAAGGCGAACGATCGCTGGCGCGAGGCTGCCTCGCGAGAGCTCGCCAGTCTGGCTCGCTTGGCCGAGCAGTATTCGGAAGATGCAAAACTGGTCGCGCTGGCGGAGAAGCATCGAAAAACCTTACTTTCGCTTCTCGATAGCCCATTCCTGTTGAACGGCGACGATTCCAAATCACTCGGTGCGGCAAAGCTTCTCGCATGGGCCGCCCAGCATCCGGTTCGTGACGACGTGGGGTCGAACTATTTGGACGTACACGAAAGCAAAGGCCAGGTGGTTGGCTACGTCGACGTCTGTGCGAAGGTCGAAATGGTGAGGCAACTTGAGCTCACGCCGTCGATGGACCGGTCGTCGTGGCTCGGGGGGCGCGACAAGGACGGTATCGCCAAGAACCTTAGAACTTGGCATCCCAAGGCCCCGACCTGGGTCCGCGATACAAAATCGCACGACGCATGGTTCGATGTCCGCGCTCTCCCATTTGTACTGGGTGAACTGCTGCGAGACTTGAAGCAGCTTCGTGACTACCTTCCCGCCGCTCATGCGCTCATCGTGCTCGTCGTGCTCGTCGTGCCCGATTGCGCCCTCGCTGACCAGAAGCTTTTGAATCACGAAGGCTTTTGGGTCCTCTCACGCCGGCTGGTCGACGCGGCGGTGACGGCGGCACGGCTGCCCAAATCAGTCACGCAGCCAGCCGATGCTCGTAGTAGGGCCGGGCACGGTCCTCAAGAATCGCGTACTGCGCGGCGAGATCCTTCGGGTCAGGCTGAAGCCAGGCGTCGACGTTCTCGGGCTTGATAGGGACGATGCACCTGTCATGGCCAGCAGCGGCCACCTCGGGGGGCGGCTCGTCGGTGATCGCTGCGAACGAGAGCAGGTCCGGCTCATCGCCCGAGCCCCGCCAGTGCGACCATAGGCAAGCCACCAGCATGTCCTGCTGCGGCCGCGGCCGGAACTCCAGCACCGTGTTCGTCCCGTCGCGATCCACGTTCTCGTAGAAGGCGTTCACGACCATGATGCCATGTGAGAAGCCGAACACGTTCCCCCAGAAGCCGCCCTCCAAATTGTCGGACCTCGCGTTGTAACTGCCGGGGTACCTGGTGTCGTAGTTGGCCGGCTTCCCGGCCGGCCGGCACTGGTACCGCATCGGCTTCATGACGCGCTTGCCGTCCTCCCAGACGATCACCGGTGCGTAGACACCGGGGAAGATCCTGGCATCCCGCTCCTTCGGCTCCACGCGGCTCAGGTCCGCGAGCTTGCCCTTGGCCCACTCGATCTTGTCCGTGGCAATGCGGACATCGTCGATTGCCTTCTTGGTGACCTTGGTCTGCAGGGTGCGCTCGGCGTCGGCCAGGCGCTTGCGCTGCTTAAAGAGTTCCTGCTCGAGTTTGGTGGCCTGCTGCGTGTTGAACTCGTCGATCAGGGCCTTGATCTCGCGCTCGGCGTCGGACTGCGGCGCGTGGAACGCCGCATCAATCACCTTGGGGATCTTGATCCTTGGGTTGGTGCGCCGCTCGAAGTAGATCTTCGCGAACTCTTCGAGCTTGAGGTCGCCGCCGAACTGGCGGATGAACCGCGTGAAGTCGGCCTTGATCAGGGCGGAGTAGCACATAAGCGGAAACGGAGTAGTTGTGTCGACAGGAGCCAGAAACTCGAGCAGAAAGTACCGCCAGGACTATCTCACGATCGCTGGCGTGCTGGCCGCAATAGACATCGTCGGCTATCCCCTACCCCTGCGGACGCGCCTGGGCAGCTTCAGAAAATCCAGGTCGGGCAGGCGGAGGCAAGTAGGAGCTTTGAGGCCTGCCCCGACGGCCCTGGCTTGCGCTCAGCAGAACCTTTGGATACATTCTGGTCCGGCCCTACCACGTTGGCCAGCCCGCTCACAAGGCGAAGTCGAATCGGCACCGTGTACTGACTAGGCGCTTCCTGTGTTTGCCGCCTTGACTCGATGTGTGAGCGCATCGCCGATTGGCGGCCGAACTTTGGAGGCCCCAGTGCCCAAGAATTTCTCTGACGTTGAGATCGAATACCTTCGCCGCCAGGCCAAGGATCTAAAACGCTCCGAAGCTATTCCCCTCTACGAGGCTCAAGACCGCGTTGCCAAGAACAATGGTTGGGCTAACTGGTCGCTGCTGCACAAGCATGGCGTCCACGCGCCAGAAGCATCCGGTCGCAGGCCGTTCCTCTTCACACGTAGCGACGAAGAGATGCGCAAGGCCCTGCGCAAGGTTCCCGAGCCCGGGTGGCTGGTGAAGAAGCGCCGCTACGAACTCGCGCGCGAGATGGTCGAGGTGATCGACGACAAGTTCATCTCCGCGGCAAACGCTATCGATTTCGCGATCTCGTACATGGAGACCTTGCTGCGCGCTCCCCGGTTTCTCGTCAGCAGCTCATCCCCCGTCTACTGGGAAATGCGCCACTGGCTTCCGTATTCCGCGTTGGAGGTTAGCGATGAGCAGCGGATCCTCGTGAACCGTCACTACAAGCTGGTGGGCCAAACAAGCGACGAGTGGGCCGTCTACGAGGACCACCCACACCTGCATCTGACCGTCACCGAGCAGCAAACCTCGGCATGGAAGCCGTACGGCTCCCGACCCGGGTTTTTCTACAACGATGGCTGCCCGCCCTGGGGCTCCCGTCGCTTCGCAGAGGACTACCTGCTCAACCTGCGCGAGGCCAAGAAGGTCCTCGCTCACTGACTGCGCAGCCAAAATCGGGGCTGCCTGCTGGTCCGGCGGCGGGGTGCGCCTGGCCGGCCCGGCGCGCCGCCGGCGGCAGCGGGTGCCAGGCGCAAGCCGGCGCGCCCGCTGAAACTGCGATCGCGAAGCCGCTGCGCGCACAAACCCTTCGATGGCGGAGCTGAGCACGGAACGCCGCGGGGCCGGAGCGCTGCGCCGGCGGGACCCTTCGCCGTCGAAACTTCCGCAGGCGGAGCTTCTTCGGACGAAACTTCTGCGGTCGAACTTTTTGCGGTCGCAGCTGTTTTTTTTCGGGGCTGCTGACTATATGGGTGTCCATCCACATGAAAAGGACCCTCCATGACTTCCATCCCCCCGTTCAATCCCGGCCCCATGTTCCGGCGTGCGTACGCGGCCGATCCAGCGGCGCAGTGCGCCTGGCGGCTTGTCAACGAAGACGGATTCTTCCAGGAGATGGCAGAGGCCACCAGGAACGGGCGGCCGGCCCTGGAGCCTGGCCAGGCGCGCCTGGCGAGGGCCCTGCCAGAGCTTCAGGCCGATGACGAGACGGCGAGGCACCTCAAACGCATGATCGGGCGCATGGCGCGCCAAGTCATGGAGCGCGAGGGATTCGTCTTCGAGCCTGGCAGCGTCCCGATCTCCGAGCCGATTCTTTTCCTGACTGCGGCGCCCTACCGCCCCCGGACATGAGGCCGACGAGGCCCGCTTCGCGCGCTCGTCGGCGGCCGGCGTCTATTGCTGGCGCTACGGCTCACGATGGAGCGCCGGCGCTCCTGATGCTCGCGCGTGGGCGGGGCTCGCAGGCGCAACTTCCTGCGCAGTCGAAACTTCCGGCGCCGGGGCTTCGCAGACGGGCTGGCGCTGGCGCGAACTTGCGCGCGCGGGGCTTTCGCTGGCGCTGTTTCGGGATCGGGGCTTTGGGCTTTGGGCGGGCAACGCGCGCGCCTGCTCGCGCTGGAGGTCAAGACGATAGCGTGAGTCTAGAACCGGAACCGCGAATTGCCGCCTCGCGTCATCCCTCACACTGGTGTTGCCGGGCGCGAAGCACCCACCTACCCTGCATGGCCTGATCCGCACGAGGAACGCTAGCGGGACCCTTCGCCGGGTTCGTCTAGCTCAATGAGCGAGCCGCCTGGCCACGGCGCTCCATCCCGGCCAGTTGCTCGCATCGAATGGAACGGCGCTCTCCACAGCTTCCTCTGCCCACGCAGTCAACGCGGCGCGCTCGGCATTGGTCATCAACGGAGCGATGCGCACGATCCGCTCGATGTGGAGCATGTAGGGGTGCCGAGCGATGGCTTCTTCGATTTTCGTCATGGTGTTCGAGCGATGGTCCCACTGTCCGGTACGGTCAGCCGCGGGGGCGTGACGCGTCTTCCTCATCGCTGTCCTCGCGCGAGACGTCTCTCGCCAGTTGGGCGTCGGTATTTGCCTCCGCCGCGTTCCTAAGGCTCTGAGCCACAAATTTCGCAAAGGGCTTGATGTCGCCATCGCGGCTCGCGGAGTTCAGGGCGTCCATGTACCTATCGCGATCTTCAAGTCGCAGGACCGTCCAAGGGAATCCGCCGGAGGCGAGCATCGAGTTCATGATGAAGCGACCGATTCGGCCATTCCCGTCCATATACGGATGGATGAACACAAACATGAAATGACCCAACACCGCGCGCACCGAAGCGAGCGGTTCGTCACGAAGCAGCTCGAAGAACACCGGCATCATGTCTCGCACGGCTTCGCGAGAGGGTGGGACGTGCGCCGCGTTGCGGATGTAGACCTGATGGCCGCGATACCCTGCCAGGTCGGCAGCCGCCAGAACACCGGCTGTCACGCTCGGTGAGAACATCGCGCGGAACCAGCCGCCGTGATCACGCTTCAAGACTTCGCCAGGATTGGCCCCTTCGAAGATCTGCAGGATGGACTGGTTGACCTCGTTGTGTGCAAGCCAATATCCGCGAGCTGCCATTGCGTCGCGTGACCGACGATCTTCCTCGTGACGCTCATCGTTCCATTCTCCGCTCGCAACACGCCGAATGAGTTCGGGCGTGACCCGGTACCCTTCGATGGAGAGGGAGTGATATGCATCGGTCACGTAGACCTCCTCGACAGCCTTCATGAAGGCCGGAACGTCCATTGGCAGGCCCGGCTCTTCTGGGAATGAGCTGGCAACATCACCACGCATCGCGCTCCACATCAGGCGCAACCTGGAGACATGTGGCGACTCGATGCGCCCGCCAAGAACTATCGGCGGAGGGGCGGAAAAGGGGTTGACCACCGTGACCTGATTGCCCAACGCTCTCATGAATCCAACGATGTCGTTCGCGATCGCCTCCCGGCCAACCGCAAGAAAGGCCCCGGCAAGCCGCCCGGCGATCGTGCCGTGATTGCCGTCGGCGAGCAGGCGGCTGAGTTCCGATGCATCGGTGATGGAAAGCAAAGCGATCTGGGCATCCTGTGGCGATGCCCTGAAGAAGTTCTCCGGTACCTTTAGAAGCGCCTGCTCCAGCGTCATGGTGCGGACCCCGCCGGCGATGTCACGTCTGTCAGCCGAGGGAAAGTCCCTTGCCTGGTAGTCCATCAGGGAGAACCCATCTGGCAGAGCGACCACTCCGTTCTTGCCCTGCCGCGCGTGCACCACGACCTGTTTGGGGAGCAACGTCGTTCCGGCGTGCAACCGCAAGGAGTAGTCGGCAGACACGCACCACTCGGTTCCAAAGCGTGCATCGCAGTACGCCGCAATGAAGTCCTTCATCGCGGCGATCCAAGGGGTCGTGTCTCCGGCCTTGGCAGCAGGGCTGGCGGACATGTACCAGCCCTGAATCACGAGTTGAAGATAGCCGGCCTGAAGCAGAGCCTCACGCTCCAGGCGTGAGAACTGGCCCGTGTGGAAAACATGGGTGCCGCCCTCTTGGAGGGTATGGAGCATCTGCAGGGCGACAGCCAAGCGCCGCTGCGCCGGAGTCGGCATCTGCTGCACGGGAGCGGTCGAGTTCGTGGCCATTCTTCGCTGCCTAGTCGTTGCTAGGGTTTATTGTAATGCCAATGCTAGGGATTTTGGTATTTCCGGCGCTAGGTTATTCTGCGTTGCGCCCGCTAGGGAATCGTGTCCGAGAGGCCCGCGACACAAGCCCCGAAAGGCCGAAAACCCGACAGCTCGAAAGCCGACCCGGCATCCGGGTCAAGTGCGAGGCACGCCGCGGTGCGATACTGGTTTTTTATCCAGTGTATGCACGGACCGCCCCCATTTGCCGAGCTGCACTGCCGCTCGAACTTCACCTTCCTCGTCGGGGCATCGCAGCCCGAGGAACTGGTAGAGCGCGCTGCTGCCAAACTCTACTCCGCCCTTGCTCTCACCGATGAGTGCTCGGTCTCGGGCGTCGTGCGCGCGCACCTGGCCGCCCGGGAGGCCAGCCTGCACTTCATCTGCGGCAGCGAGATCCTGCTGACCACCCAGAGCGGGCACCCGCACGCCAGGATCGTGTTCCTGGCGCAGAACAAGCTCGGCTGGGGCAACCTCTGCGAGTGCATCACCCTTGCGCGCCGGCGGGCCGCCAAGGGCCGCTACAGCGCCCTGGTGACGGACGTGGAGGGCAAGAACATCCAGGCGCCGCACCTGGCCGGGATGCCGGGCTGCCTGGCGCTGCTGCTGCCCGAGCGGGACGCCACCACGGAGTCGCTCTTCGCCCAGGCCATGTGGCTGAAGACCTGGTTCGCGGGCCGCGCATGGCTCGTGGCGCCGCGCCCGCTCCTGATGGACGACGATCTGCGCATCTGGATCGTCCAGCAGGTCGCCGAGAGAACCGGTCTGCGAATCGTGGCCAGCTCCAGCCCGGTCATGCACACCCGCAAACGCAAGAAGGTCCAGGACGTGCTCACCGCAGTGCGCATCGGCAAGACCGTGGCGACCGCCGGCTACGCGCTGCAGGTCAATGCCGAGGCGTACCTGCGCGGCCGGGCGGCGCTGATGAACCAGGTGCCCGGCGAGTGGATGGAGGAGACCGTGCGTGTGGCGAGCCTGTGCACCTTCTCGCTGGAGGAGCTGAAGTACGAATACCCGCGCGAGGTCGTGCCTGAGGGCGAGACGCCGGCATCGCACCTGCGCAAGCTCACGTACGAGGGGGCCAAGCGCCGGTACCCGAACGGCCTGCCCGAGAAGGTGCACAAGCAGATCGAGCACGAGCTCAAGATCATTGCGCAGCTCGAATACGAGAGCTACTTCCTGACAGTTGCTGACATCGTGCACTGGGCGCGCGACCGCAACATCCTCTGCCAGGGGCGCGGCTCGGCCGCCAACAGCGCGGTGTGCTACTGCCTGGAGGTGACGAACGTCGATCCCGACCGCATGTCGGTGCTCTTCGAGCGCTTCATCTCGGTGGAGCGCAGGGAGCCGCCCGACATCGACGTCGACTTCGAGCACCAGCGGCGCGAGGAGGCGATGCAGTACGTCTACGAGAAGTACGGGCGCGATCGCGCGGCGCTCACGGCTGTGGCCACCACCTACCGCACGAAGTCGGCGCTGCGCGACGTGGGCAAGGCGATGGGGATCGATACGGACAAGGTCGACCGTCTGGCCAAGACCGCCTACGGGACCGACGAGAAGTGGATCAGCGAGGCGTGCCTGCTCGAAAACGGCATCGATCCGACCGACCCGGCGGTCGTGCACTGGCTGACGCTCGCCGACACGATCCGCGGCTTCCCCCGGCATCTGAGCCAGCACCCGGGCGGCTTCGTGATCGGCCGCGACAAGGTCAGCCGGCTGGTCCCGGTCGAGAACGCCGCGATGGACAACCGTTCCATCATCCAGTGGGACAAGGACGACCTCGATTCGACCGGGCTCATCAAGGTCGACGTCCTGGCGCTGGGCATGCTCACGGCGATCCACCGCGCGCTCGACCTCGCTGGCGCGAAGGCGGGCGGCCCGCCCATGCGCATGCAGAACGTGCCCGCCGAGGACCCAGCCACCTACGAGATGATCTGCAAAGCGGACACCGTGGGCGTGTTCCAGATCGAGAGCCGCGCGCAGATGAGCATGCTCCCGCGCATGCAGCCCCGGTGCTTCTACGACCTGGTCATCCAGGTCGCGATCGTCAGGCCCGGCCCGATCCAGGGCGGCATGGTGCACCCGTACCTGCGCCGGCGCATGGGTGAGGAGAAGCTGGAATACCCGAGCGACGAGATCCGCCAAGCCACCGAGCGCACGCTTGGCATCCCGCTCTTCCAGGAGCAGGTGATGGCCATCGCCATGGTCGCGGCCGACTTCACCGCCGGCGAGGCAGACCAGCTGCGCCGCGCAATGGGCGCCTGGCGAAAGCGCGGCGGCCTCGAGGTGCACCAGCGCAAGCTCATCGATCGGATGCTGACGAAGGGCTACTCCGAAGACTTCGCGCAGCGCCTGGCGAAGCAGGTCGAAGGATTCGGCAGCTACGGCTTCCCCGAGTCGCACGCGGCCAGCTTCGCCCACCTCGTCTACGTGAGCTGCTGGCTGAAGCGGCACCACCCGGACGCGATGCTCGCTGGACTCCTCAACTCGCAGCCGATGGGCTTCTACGCGCCAGCCCAGCTCGTGCGTGATGCGCGAGAGCATGGGGTCGTCGTGCGCCCGGTCGACGTGACGATCAGCGAATGGGACTCGACCCTCGAAGAGCCCACGCAAGGCCCGGCGTCGGCTCGCTGGGACAGCACTTACGAGGAGCCGCTGCGCGCCGTCCGCCTGGGCCTGGGCCGCATCGCCGGCATGCGCGAGGAGGCTGCTCAGCGCATCGTCGCTGCGCGCTCGCAGCAGCCATTCGCGAGTGTGGAGGACCTTGCCATGCGCGCGCAGCTCGATGCGCACGACCTCAGGTGCCTGTCGGGCGCCGATGCGCTGCTCGGCCTGGCCGGCCGCCGGCCCGACGCGGTATGGGCCGCAAAGGGTGTGGACACGCGGCCGACAAAGATGCTGCGGCAGGCGCGCACCTTCGAGGATCCCGTCGACTTCGCGGCCCCCGACGAGGGCTCCGAGATCGCCGACGACTACGGCTCCGTTGGGCTCAGCCTGCGCAAGCACCCGCTCGCCCTCATCAGGCCTAAGCTGGCCGCTTTGGGGATCAAGACGTCCGAGGAACTGCGCGTGAGGGCCAAAAACCGGCAGACAGTGCGCGCGAGCGGCCTCGTGACGCACCGGCAGCGCCCCAGCACGGCGAATGGCGTCGTCTTCGCCACCCTCGAAGACGAGACCGGCACGGTCAACATCATCGTGTGGCAGCAGGTCGCCGAGGAACAGCGCACGGTGCTGCTCGGCGCCAGGCTGCTCAGCGTTGAGGGCACCTGGCAAAGCGAGAAGGGCGTCCAGTCGCTCGTGGCCACGAAGCTGGTCGATCACACTCACCTGCTCGGCACACTGCGCACGTCCAGCCGCGACTTCCGTTGAGGGCCGAGTCTTGACGCTTTCGCTCGCCCCGTGGAAACGCCACCGGCTGCGCACTGGGGGCCCCTCAGAAATCTGACCGTCTCGGAAAAATACTCCCAGATCTCGCGCTCACATGGCATCGTCAGCGGCTTCAACGAGAAAGAGCCCCGAGAATGACCGCCAGTTCCATCCAAGTCCAGTTCGTACAAGCCATGACGGCGCGCGGATGGCGGCCCGATCGCGTTCGCGTGGACGTGGCGTTCAAGGACTACGACACCGCGGCCGGCGGCAGGACAGCAGTCGTGTATTGCCGCCAGAACAGCGACGGCGACCACGTGCTCACCGGCGACTACTGGAGCGAGGGGCGCAATGCGCTCTCGACTTGCTGGGCGCTGTTCCGGCCTGGGACAGACAAAGCGACCATTGCCGCCGAGATCGAGCGCTTCGCGGCCGAGGCCGAGAAGACGATTGCGGATACCTACGCCATGCGGATCAAGGCGCTGCTGGCCGAGCCGGACGAAGAGGCCTTTGACGCCGAGACCCCGAGCGCCGGCGGATGAGTGTCGCGGCGCTCGCGGTTACCCGGAGCAGGAAACGACACCGGCGGCCGTTGCGAAAACCCGCAGGGGCGAAGCTGCAACAAACCGGGGTTGTCAGTTGCCCGCCTCGAGCCTGGCCACACGCCACTGAAGCGCTTCCAGTTTCGGGTACATCCGAGGCTCCCGTGGCTTGATCAAATCCTTGCCCGCCAGCTCGATCAGCGGTCGGTGATCTGCTATGCGGCTGTCCAGTCGAGAAGCGACGTGCCACTTGAAGTCTGGGCCAGGCGCGATGAGATCGTGATCCATCGCCCAGTGCATGTTCGGCGTGAGCGCGAGCCCGTTGCGCGGATCGTCGTCCTGCGCTTCGCTGAACGGATGGATATGCGCCGCCTCGACCATTGCCGTTCCGTCCAGCAGCACGAGCCGAAGGCCAGTCGCAGCGCACCTGTAGTCGTAGAGTTCAGTCACGACCCGCCGGAAAGCTGGATCACGCACGTACGCAGGCGGCGCCTGCGGCCGCGCCTGGAGCGACGGCCCCGCTCGGAGCTGGTGTTCATAGCGGCTGATCTCACTCGCCTGAGCGACAACGACGCGCAGTTCGCTCAGCCCGCGATCGAACCAGGCGGTAGACAACGCGTCGCCCAGCGCTTCGACGTTTTCGGGCGTCTGGAGCAACTGGAAAAGCTCCTCGTCGAGGGAAGCAAAGGCGACGTTCTCCAAGATCGCCGCGTTGCTGCGTGCGGTGTCCATTGCCCCCAGGACATCCTCCCGCCCGGGCACTGCGTGGAGGTGCCAGAAGCTCTCGCCGGCGCCCCGCAGGCGCCCCGACAAATGGAAGAACGGAAAGTATGGGTTGCGATGGTCCGTCGGGCTACGAACAGCGTCGAAGAACCGGGCGTATCGTTCCAGAAGAGGCGGCGCGTAGAAGATCCGATTCTCGGTAAGCCCCCCGCTTCGGGCGAGGTCGAGCACGGCCAACAGCATGCAAATCTTGTGCGGGCTCGCACGGCCGCCTGCAACGTTGACGTTGAGGCGTGCGAACTTCTGCTGGTAAGTCTCGACGGACATTGGCGGCGCGGATTTCCCGATCATCGATCCTAAACGGTGCCGCCGAACCCGCGCTGCCTGGAAATCGTCGATCGAGCAAAGCGCTCGACCTCGGAAATCGCCGCCGGCCAGTCAGCGGCCCATCGCGCAAGCCTCCACGGCAGATCGAGATCCTCACAGGCCGGGTGCAGCCGCGACAGCAGCGCGATGCCCTTCGGGGAGACCAAGAGCCGCTTCGCAGGAGCACCCATCTCCCACAACAGTTCGTCCTTGACCATCTGATCCAGTAGCCCCGGCGCCGAAGTCGAGGCCTCCAAGGGAACGACCTCATTGCGGCCTGTGCCGCGCCAGTTCGCCAGCTCCCAGGCCATCTCCGGCCGGGTCGTCGGGTGCCGGGAGCGAAGCCAGTAGAGGATCTGGATCTTCCTGAGCGTGACAGCCCCTTCTGGGACGCCCACCTCCAGCGCGATCCGATCGAACACGCTCGATCCATCCACGTTCAAAGCCTCCTCCAGAGCGCCTTCAGCCTGCGGCGCCAGCGACGACGATGGGGCGTTCATGGATGTGCGGCAGAAGGGAGCATCGGATTATTTTCTCCCGTCCTTGACGTATCGAGAGCCGCCTCCGTAAGGTAGTTCGCATGACCTCGGCCCCTCTCGAATTCGCTCGCACCCTGAACGCTTGGCTCAAGAGCGACGACAAGAAGCTCCTCGCAGCAATCAGTGGCGGCCGGACCATCGAAGAGGCATCGGACGAACTGCAGCGCGAGCCGGTGTCGGTCCTGCGTCGAATCAGCGACATCGGCGCCTTCGAGTTCGAGCTCGGCACCGAGGAATGGGTCGAGATCATGTCGCTGGCCCTCTCCGGGGTGCCCCTCCAGGACGCGATCGCATGGTGCTCTGCCTCAGACGATCGGATGCCCTTGGAGTTGCTCGATGCAATGCGCTCCGGCCCCGACCAGCGGCCTGCGTTCGAACTGGCGCGCGAGCTGGGCATTGCGGTGCCGACGGCGGCCGCAGTCGCCGACCTATTGTGGTTGGTCGACCAGCCTGAGGAGATTCGCAGCGGCTATGCGTCCGCGGCGCAGAGAGTTGTGCAACGGTTCGATGCCTTGACGCCAGCTTCGCTCAAGAGCGAGGTACTCGGCATCGCGCCGGCCGAGTTGCTCTGGATGGGCGGCCCTTCACCGAAGGTCCGGCGGGGATCGGCGACAGCCAGCGCGCGCGCCTCGAAGGCGCGCGCACCTCGCAAGGCGTCGACCTCCCGCGCTCGGAAGCCGAAGATCCGCAACCGCTGGGCATTCGCCAACTACATGAAGAAGAAGCGCACTTCGGCAAGCTGAAAGTACCCGAGAGTTCTATGACCATCGATCACAACGTCTGCGCCGCCGCGCGCCACTTCGACCAGGAGCAGCCGATCGGCCCGCTCGAAGACGACGTGCTCGGCGCGCTAGAGGCGCATGACCAGACGCATGCAGCGTGGAGCGACGCGCAAGGCACTCGCTCCACTCTTCGCCCGTGTGCTCTCAGCGTGGCTCTATCCAGGTGCCGTCATCGACACCCAAGACCGCACGGGCATCCGCTCCATCATCCTCAAGTCAGCAGCGGATGCGCGGCATGAACAGCGCACCCGGCGGGACGCCAGGACCGGCCTAGGCAGAGGCCGTGTCAAGATCGCGGCCAGTAATGAACAAGGCAGGTAAGCGATGAGCATGCAATACGATCCGTTTCGCCCGCATGGCCAGCCCGCTCAAGCGATCTACGACGCGTTCCAGTCGGAAGCGACCCACCGGCGGAAGCGCACGCTCGATGAGTGGACACGCCTGGAGCGCGAAGCCGTGCACAAAGCCGCGTGTCAATACGCAGAGCACCACGACTTCACCGCGCCATCATTGCTGGCTGTTGAAGAAGCTGAGCGATACGCGCGCGGTTCGGCGGATTACGGGGCGAAGTGGGCCTACGTGGTGGCTTCTCAAATGACCAAGCGGTGACTGGGCGCACTCCACCACGGACACCTTGCCTGACCAACGGACGCCCGACCTGCGCATTCAAGCCACGCGCCACGCGGCAGGAACCCCCACGACGAAGTTCCCGCTCGAAGAACAGCATGAAGAACACACCCAAATCCTGCAGCTGCGCTCATTGCGTCATCGCTAGGGCGACCGCTCCTGGCCAAGTCCGAATGAAGCTCGAAGAGCGCAAGTTCCGCCATCGTCAGAACAGGCTTCTCCGCACCGGGGCAGTGGACCTCGATCTCATCCCCGCGGGTAGCCGCAGCCGGATGGGCTGATCGGCCGCGCCCCGCCACCGACGTGATCAACGTGATCATCGACGTCGAGGTCGCGAGCCGAAAAGCATGCCTTCGTCATCGCGTGCGGCGCCGACCGCCCGGGCCGCCGCGTGCAGATCAGCGGGGGGAAGGCGAACCTGACCATAGGCTCTTGTCGCCGGCCATCCCGACGTTTACGATGCCCGCGTGCTCACCGCCAACCGCCGGTCGGACAACTTCAAGATGCTGGCTCGCGATGCCGGACGCCACGACGCGCCGTTCGCATGCCCCGCGTGCCGGGCCGAGCTGATCCTGAGGAAGGGATCCATCCGGATTCACCACTTCGCGCACAAGGCGCCGACGTCGTGCCGCCTGGGGTTCGGCGAGACACAGGACCATTTCCAGGTGAAGCTTGCGATCTTCGACGGGCTGCGCGACCAGGCCAACGTCACGCACCTCGAACTGGAGAAGCGATTGCCCGGCGCGGTGGCCGACATCTACGCGATCCTCGCCGGCGTCCCAGTCGCCATCGAGGTGCAGCGCAGCATCCTCGGTGTCGAGGGCATCGCGGCGCGCACCGTCAACTACCACCGCCTCGGGATCGCGGTCATCTGGGTGGCACTATCGAAGGGGGATCTCGACTTCGAGCGCTACAGCCCCTCGGCCTGGGAACGCTGGTGCCACGCGGCGAACTTCGGGCGTGTCTACTACTGGTCTCACGGCCAGGTGCTGCGCCCGGTTCACTTCGCACCCTTCACGCTGCACGTGGCGCATCAGACGTGGCGCAAGCATGGAGAAGAGCACAGCGCCGGCGGCTACGACAAACGATCCAAGCTTTGGGTGCGCCCGCAAGCCGGCACCCCGATGATGCTCTCGGCGCATTTCCAGAAGCGCACCCGCGAAGCATGGTCCGGAGGGAAGCTGGTCATCCCCGAGAGCACGCTCTTCGTGGATCGACAGCCGAAGTGGTGGTCGTAGCTGCCTCCGTCAAGATGTTTCCTCTGTCCAGGATTGGCCGAGCAACAGGGTTGCGCGCGACCCCCACGCAGGCACAAACGGATCTAGAAAGCCCTCAAGCGATGTGCTGAAGCGGGCTCGGGCGGCGAGCGTAGCCGCACCGAACTGCTCCTCGAGAGCCGCGTTCAACGTACCCGCCATTCGCGGCCACTCGATGCGCACCTTCTCGATGGCCTCCGCATTGCGTGCCTTCACGACAACTTGTGCAAATCTGGCGGCTTTGCCGCCCTCCTGAGCGACCCAATCGGCCTTTCTCAACGCTCCGCCCAAACCCTCTATCGAGCTCTCATATTCCCTGAGAAGCCCAGACCAATGCTGAGATTGCCGTGCCCAAGTTTCTGTCGTCCTGGCACATGGAGGATCAAACTGCCGGAAGATCGGTTGAACGAGGATTTCCAACTCGCCCGCGCCGCCTGAACCCAGCCGACTTTTGCGCTTCGGCCAGCCACCGAAACCTTGAACCCTGTGCCCTTCACTATGAACCTCGCACCAGAAGATCGCGAGTAGTCCGTCTGAGGGAGGCATGAGCGTTCCGTAGAAGCTCTTGACTGGAATCCAGGCCGCTGGAATGGGTCGCTGAAGGCGGCGCCGGACAGCCGCATCGACAAGGTCCATCTCGGGTAGTCCGCGGCCCAACATGCGGGCGAGGATCGCCAATGATCCGCTCGCCCCGGGGCTAAATTGATCGCGAAAGGCCAACTGCAACACCCGGTCGGCGAGGCTGTCCTGATCTTCAAGCGAAGGCAACTCGATCCACCTCCGCACGTCGTCGGCAATCGAGGCCAGTTCGACGCCAAGCGCGTTCGCTCGACCAGAATCAACAGCGTTGAATAGCTTGGTCACTTCCTTCAAGGCGTCTTCTCGATCGCAGTAGAAGCCCACATTGGCTTCAAGGTGCGGGGTATAGACCGGCATTGGACCGTTCCAGCGTCCGCGCAATGCGAGGATCTTCATGCAGAGCGACTCGAGTTCCTCGCGGCGCCCCAGTTGAGTTTCAGGTGTTCCCTTTGGGTTCGCATATTCAAGGTTCAACCAAGAAGCATACCCCTCACTAAGCGATTCAAGCTCTTTGAAGGTTATGTGGGGCTCTCGGACCAAGGCAAGTTCAACTTCCAGATCTTCAAGGAACCGCTCTGGCCAATGGGTGAATGGCAGAGTGGTCTCAACTTTTCATTGGTGCCTCGGACCAATCGGCCAGCCGGGTCGAGGCAGAAGACTTTGGACGGTGAGGCATGCACCGCAAAGAGAGGTTCGCGCACGACTTCGACTGCCTCCCTAGCTCGTCGGGCTTGCTCGGCCACCATCTTCTCGAGCTTGACGACCACACGTTCCGCGCCGGCCTCGGTCACCTGCGTCGATCTTCTCGGGTCACCATCTTCGTCGTCGTACTCTTCTTCGTCGAGATCGATGTCGTCGAATGCATCATCGGGCCATTCGATGCCGGAAGCTTCGATGACCTCCTGTTGAAACGCATATATAGCCGCACACGTCTCTCGGTTCCCGGACCCTGGGGCGAGCGCATACATGTACCGATCTCGCAGCTCGAGGACCTCTCGGACGCGAACGAGCGCAACGATCGCGAACACCGCAAACATCGCAGCGGCTTCGTCGCCGGCAGCCTTCGCGATCTTGCGCAGCACTGCCGGCCGCTGGGAATCGGTGCGCCGG
This sequence comes from Variovorax sp. RA8, assembly GCF_901827175.1. Taxonomy (NCBI): domain Bacteria; kingdom Pseudomonadati; phylum Pseudomonadota; class Betaproteobacteria; order Burkholderiales; family Comamonadaceae; genus Variovorax; species Variovorax sp. RA8. The sequence goes on from NZ_LR594663.1 coordinate 204,388, forward strand.
AGGAAGTCTTCGATCATCGAGCGACAAGCATCCTCAATGCGGATCTTCTGCTCCGCCGACATTGCCTCGAACTGGTCGCGCGCAGCTGACATCTTGAAGTCCGCAGCCGCCATCATGGCAAGCTCGCCTGCGTCTCTCCAGGCGAACTCTTCATAGCTGCTCATGGCCTTCTCGTGAGGATGCCGCTTGCTTCGTCCGTACATAGGGCCTTCCTTTTTGCTTGCCCAATGACCCCATCGCGTAGCCCGCGACGGATGCGAACGGGGGCCACCACTGGGGCTCCGCTGACACGACGCCCAGCGGCCATTGTCAACTCACCGTCTGAGGCTCGCCAAGTTGTCCGGCCGCCATCATGTTCACGACCGCGCCCTCGACCTCACTGGCTAGCACGAGTCTTCGCTCTTTCGGAGCGTAGTGCCACATGGATGGCGGGGCCAGAAGTCGCCAGAGTCGGGCATCAATTGCAGCTTGACGGACTGGAAGACGAGGAGGGTAGGGATGAAGTGGGCTAGCACGGTAGGGGTGCGCAACATCGGCTTTCAGAGTGGATGTACTCGGTATAGGCATCCGCAATTGCATGACGCTCCTTTCCGCTATCCCAGCAAGATTTTTTTCGCTTGCGCCAGAGGCCGGGCTGAATCGGCGTACCCCTCCCAGGGATCATTCCCTTTGTCGAGCCGCGTCTGAACGTTCCGCACGTTCCAATGCGCGCCGCTGGTCACTTTCGCCAGCTCCTCCCATGCGATCGGCACCGACACGCCCAGCCCCGGCCGCGCGCGGGCCGACCAGGCCGAGGCTGTCGTGGCGCCGAACCCGTTGCGCAGGTAGTCGATGAATATCTTGCCCACTCGGTTCTTCGGCCCGCTCTTGGCCACGAAGATCTGCGGGAGCGTGCGCGCCAGGTGCACGACGATGGCCTGCGAGAAGTCCTTCACCGTGTCCCAGTCGTAGAGGCGCTTGAGCGGCACCACGACGTGCAGGCCCTTGCCGCCGGTGGTCTTCACGAACGAGGCGAGCTCGAGCTGCTCGAGGAAGACGCGGACCAGCTCGGCCGCTTGCTGGATCTGCGGCCACTTCACGCCTTCCCCCGGGTCCAGGTCGAACGTCATCCGGTCCGGCTTGCCGATCGCAGTCTTGACGGCATTCCAGGTGTGGAACTCGACCACGTTGAGCTGGGCGGCAGAGAGTAGGCCCTGCGCCGTGGCCACCTCCAGCAGTGGGGCATGGGCCGGGTTCAGTGCCGGGTCGAGCTGGCGCACGCCGGGGATCTCGCCCTTGTCCAGATGCTTTTGGAAGAACAGCTGGCCGTTGATGCCCTCTGGCGCGCGTACGAGCGACACAGGGCGGCCTTTCAGGTGTTCGAGGATCAACGGCCCCACCAGGCCATAGAAGCGCACCAGCTCGATTTTGGTGACGCCGGTGGACGGATCGATCACGCGGTCCGGGTTCGAAACCCGGAACTTGGCCGGAAGGGTGTGCTGCACCTCCGCGCCGGCGGCGGGCCGCAGGTGAAGCGGCACCTCGCGCACGACCGCCTTGGCGGGCTTGTCCGCCCGGATGCCGTGGAAGACGGGGTGGCGGACGTGGCCGCTCTTCGTCCATTCCTGGAAGCTCACCTCGACCACCAGCTCGGGCCGCACCCACTGCGCGCCGCGGGCGCTCGCATCAGTGGTGCCGTGGATCGGGCTGGTCTTCGTGGCCAGGGGCGCCAGCTTCTGCTGCAGCGCAGGGACGGCGTTGCCGCTGACGCCCGAGCCGACGCTCCCCGCGTAGACCAGTCGGCCCTCGGCGTCGTGCGCCGCCAGGAGGAGGGCGCCGATGCCCGATCGTGTGCCGCGCACGTGCGTCCAGCCGGCGACGACAAACTCCTGGCGCTGCCTGCACTTGAGCTTGATCCAGTCCGGGCTCCGGCTCGACGTGTAGGGACTGTCCTTGCGCTTGCCGATGATCCCTTAAAGGCCGAGCTTGCAGGCCGAGGCGACGACCTCGCGCGGCGCGCCGGCGAAGGCCTCGCTGAAGCGGATCGAGTCGGGCACGTCCTCAAGGAGCCGCTGCAGCTGCGCGCGGCGCTCGACGAGCGGCACCTGGCGCAGATCGAGGCCGTCGAAGTGCATCAGGTCGAAGATGTGGAACGTGATGTCCTTCGTACGGGAGTTGTCGAAGGCGTTCTGCAGAGCCCCGAAATCGGGGAGTGCCTGGTCGTTCAGGATCACGATCTCGCCGTCCAGCCAACAGGGCGGCAGCTTCATCGCGGCCAGGTCGCGCGCCAGGTGGGGCAACTTCTTCGTCCAGTCGTGCCCGTTGCGGGTGAAGAGCCGCACGTCGGCGCCGTCCACCCGGGCGAGCAGGCGGTATCCGTCGAACTTGATCTCCAGCACCCAGTCATCGCCGCTTGTCGGCGGCCCGTCGACCAGGGTGGCCAGCTCGGGCGCGAGCTTGGCCGGGAGGGCGCTTCTCTTCGCCCCGGCCAGACTCCCGGTGGATTCGGCGGGAGCCGCGGCGCCGGCAGGCATCGGCAGCCCGGCCACGCTGTCGGGCATCTCGTCGACCACGCTGAACTCGCTCGCCGGCCGCACGAACTCGTCTCGTTCCTTGATGAGCAACCATGCGTTCTGCTTCCCGTCGCGGCTCTTGATCTTGACCAGCACCCACCGCCCGCGAAGCTTGTGGCCATGGAGCTCGAACTTCAGGTCGCCGGCCTTGAGGCCCTCGTGCGGGTTGCCGACCGGCACCCAGATACCCTTGTCCCAGATCACCACCTTGCCCGCCCCGTACTGCTTCGGCGGGATGGTCCCCTCGAACTGGTTGTACGAGATGGGGTGGTCCTCGGTCTGCACCGCCATGCGCTTGTCGGCGGTGTCGTAGCTAGGGCCCTTCGGTACCGCCCAACTGAGCATGACGCCGTCCAGCTCGAGTCGGAAGTCGTAGTGCAGCCTGCTCGCCCAATGCTTCTGGATCACGAACTGCAGGCCCGCCGGCGCGGATTCGCCGCCCTCGGCGGGCTCGGGCGTGACAGCGAAGTTGCGCTTCGCCTTGTACTTTGCGAGGGGTGGCGCGGCTGGCATCTTCAGAATGTAGGGGACCGTTCGGTCGGTGGAAGGCCCGGCCTGGCTGTGAATCGTGTCAGGGGTAGTCGTACCTTTTTTGCAGATTGGTGCGCTTTGTTTCTGGCGTGGAACACGGCGCAGTTGCAGAGCGTGGTCGACCGGCTGCGCAAGGAAGGCCAGATGATCGAGGATAGCTGGCTACGTCGCATGGGCCCCGTCCATTTTGGACACATCAATTTCCGGGGCACGTTCCGGTTTCTTGTGGAACGCTACGCGGACGCTCTCCTGGAACAATCCCGGACAGCGTCACAACGATCGGCTTGAGTCATCAGGTGCAAGGACCGAGCTTTGAACTGCTGCGATTTGCGGTCGGGGTCGAGTTCGTACAGCTCAGGCCTTGACCACTGCGAACGTTCCGGGTGCGAACCGTGTCACGGGCAACGAGCACCGAGCGTCGTCGGCAACGCTCGCGGTTTTGCATTCAGCTGGTTTGCAGTTAAACTCCGTATCAGACAACCGAGTTACACGTGCCCACTCACGCCTTCACCATCTCCAAGCTTGCCGACGCGGCAGGCATTGGCGTGGAAGCGGTGCGCTACTACCAGCGGCGCGGCCTCTTGGCCCAGCCTGGGCGCGCGCAAGGCTCGTTCCGCGAATATTCCCCCACGGATGTCCAGCGCTTGCAATTCATCAAGCGCGCGCAGGAACTCGGCTTCACGCTCGAGGATGTGGCCGAGCTGGTCTCGCTGAGCGTGGAGCCTGATAAGCAACGCGTTCGCGCCGTGACGCAGCGCCGCGTCCAGGAAATTCGCGAGCGGGTCAGGAACCTGCAGGCGATGGCGAGCGCCCTGGAAGGTCTGGCGGACTGCTGCGAGAAAGCAGCGCCAACCGACGCTTGTCCCATCATCGCAGCGCTGGCCGGTGCACTGCCGTCCGAGTTGCGAACCAGGTCGGTGGCGCAGGCACAGGTCCCTGAGGCGGAGACGGTATGACCATGACCCGCACCTTCAAGCGACTGGTCAGCGCCGGGCTGATCGGCCTGATGCTGTTCGCGCAACTGGCCATTGCCGCCTATGCCTGCCCCGCGCTGCAGTCGGCGGGCGCGTGGACGCAGGCCGTGGAAGCTGCGGACGGTGGCGATCAGGTGGTTCGCGACGATGGCATGGCGGCCATGGGCGCTGATGCGGGTCTCGCTGCCATGCCTGGCTGCGATCAGGTGGCCGGTGCGCCGGACGAAGCCGCTCCCAATCTGTGTGCCGAGCATTGCCATTTTGGCCAGCAGGGCAACCAACCCCAGGTGCCGGCGCTCCCCGTGATGACGCTGGTCAGCCTCTACACCGTCGCGGCGACGGTGCCCGACGAGGCGAGTCTGCCGGTGACGGTGCGCACGGCGTCGCTGGCCCTACCCGCTGCGGTCCCCATACCGCACGCCATCCTGCACTGCTGCATCCGAGATTGACCGTTCAGACGACGGCGCGCTGACGACCGCACAGGTCATGCGCGCTGAGGCTGCGCCCGTTCGCGTGCGAGTTCCGGCTCGCCCTCGCCAACGGGACCGACCCCGCCCGATCCGCTGTCTGGAGATCTCATGTTCATCACCCTGTCCCGTCGCGCGGCCTGGCCGCCGCGGCGGCCGCGTTCACAGTGGCCCGTCCTCGCCCTGGCGCTCGCCGCGGCGTTTCTTTCTGCCGACCTGCATGCCCAGGAGGCATTGACCCTGGAGCGCGCGCTGTCCCTCGCCCAGGAGCGATCACGCCAGTTGAGCGCCCAGGACAGCGCGGCCAGTGCCGCCCGCGAGATGGCGGTCGCCGCCGGCCAGTTGCCCGATCCGACGCTCAAGGCCGGCATCAACAACCTGCCGGTCAACGGCGAGGACCGCTTCAGCTTGACGCGCGACTTCATGACCATGCGCTCGATCGGCGTGATGCAGGAGTTCACCCGCGCCGACAAGCGCGAGGCGCGATCGGTGCGCTACGAGCGCGAAGCCGATGCGGCCCTCGCGGCGCGGGAACTCGCGCTGGCCAAATTGCAGCGCGATACCGCCGGTGCCTGGCTGGAGCGCTACTACCGCGAGCGCGTTCGCGAGCTGCTGATGAACCAGCGCGACGAAGCCCGGTTGCAGATCGATGCGGCGGACGCCGCCTACCGTGGCGGGCGCGGCGCCCAGGCCGACGCATTCGCGGCGCGATCGGCGGTGGCCCAGATCGAAGACCGGTTGGCGGAGGCCGACCGCCAGATCACTACCGCCAAGACGCAACTGGCACGATGGATCGGCGAGTCGGCGGATCGGCCGCTTGGCAGCCTCCCGGATACGGACGTGGTGAGGCTGAATCAGGCCGACCTTGACGCGGAACTGGCCCATCACCCGCAGCTCGCCGTGATGGCGCGGCAGGAGGACGTGGCCCGCGCCGAAGCCGACATCGCACAGGCCAACAAGAAGGCCGACTGGAGCGTGGAGCTGATGTACAGCCAGCGCGGCTCGAGCTATTCGAACATGGTCTCGGTGAACCTGTCCGTCCCGCTGCAATGGGATCAGAAGAATCGCCAGGACCGCGAGCTGGCTGCCAAGCTGGCCGTGGTCGAGCAACGGCGTGCCGAGCGCGAGGAGGCCACGCGCGAGCACGTGGCCGAAGCGCGCGCCATGCTGCAGGAGTGGCGCAGCAACCGGGAGCGCCTAGCGCGCTATGACGAAGCGCTCATCCCCTTGTCGACCGAGCGCACACGCGCCGCCCTCGCCGCCTACCGCGGCAGCACCGCGCCGCTCGCCGGAGTGCTGGACGCCCGCCGGGCCGAGATCGACATCCGCCTCGAGCGCCTGCGCCTGGCGCTCGACACCGCGCGCCTGTGGGCGCAACTCAACTACCTGGTGCCAGTGGGTCACGCCGCCTCCGCCTCGGCCACCCAGCCTTGAAACGCCGTCGGAGAGATCCATGAAAACCAAAAACCTCATGATCGCCCTCGTTGGCGCTGTAGTGCTCGGCGTCGGCGGCTTCGGTGTCTACCGCCTTGGCATGCAGCGCGGCATGGCCATGACTCCGGCGTCGAGCGGAGCCACCGTCCGCGCGGCTGCGAATACCACCGGCGGGGCCCCAGGTGTTGCGGTACCTGCCAACGAGTCGGGCGAGGACGCCACCCGACGCCACATCGCGGCCGGCCTCAAGGCTGGTGATGTCGACCCGGCGAACGGCAAGAAGATCCTCTACTACCACGACCCCATGGTGCCGGGCAACAAGTTCGACAAGCCGGCCAAGTCGCCTTTCATGGACATGATGATGTCCCCGGTCTATGCCGGCGGCGACGGCGACCAGAACAACGTGACCGTGAGCCCGCGCGTGCAGCAGAACCTGGGCGTTCGAACCGCGGCCGTCGCGGAGGGCACGCTGTCGCCGCAGCTCGCGGCGGTCGGCAGCATCGCCTTCAACGAGCGCGACCAGGTCATCGTGCAGGCGCGTGCCACCGGGTATGTGGAGCGGCTGCATGTGCGTGCCACGCTCGACCGCGTCTCCAGGGGACAGCCGCTGGCCGAGCTCTATGTGCCCGACTGGATCGCCGCACAAGAGGAGTTTCTGTCGGTCCAGCGCATGCGCGGCACCGATCTCGCGCCGCTCATCGATGGCGCTCGCCAGCGCATGCGCCAGGTCGGCATGAGCGAAGTCCAGATCGAAGGCGTCGCGCGCAGCGGCCGCACGCAGCCTCGCATCACGCTGGTCGCGCCGATCGCGGGCGTGGTCACCGAATTGGCGGCGCGCGAAGGCATGACGGTGATGGCGGGCGCCACCCTGTTCCGCATCAACGGCTTGGCCACCGTCTGGGCCAACGCCGAGGTGCCCGAGAGCCAGGCAGCGCTGGTGCGGCCGGGGGCCAAGGTGCAGGCCAGGACGCCGGCGGCGCCGGGCGAGACCTTCGACGGCAAGGTGCAGGCCATCCTGCCCGATGTCAGCGCTGCGACTCGCACCCTGAAGGCACGGCTGGAACTGGCGAACCCCGGCGCGCGGTTGGTGCCGGGCATGTTCGTGTCGATGCAGTTCATGGACATGCGGGCCGACAAGGTGCTGCTGATTCCCACCGAAGCGGTGATCCAGACCGGCAAGCGCACGGTGGTGATGCTGGCCGAGGAGAACGGGCGCTTTCGTCCGGTCGAGGTCGAGATCGGCATCGAGAGCGGTGGCCAGACCGAGGTCAAGCGCGGCCTTTCAGCCGGCCAGCGCGTCGTAGTGTCTTCGCAGTTCCTGATCGACTCGGAGGCGAGTCTCCGGGGTATCGAGGCGCGCTTGAATGCCGGCCCGAGCGCAGCCGCCACGCCCCCTGCCGCTGCAACCGCGGGCGCTCCCAGGCATGTCGGCGAAGCCAAGGTCGAGAGCATCGGCAAGGACGCCTTGACCCTGTCGCACGGGCCCATCCCGACGATCAAGTGGGGGCCGATGACCATGGACTTCAAGCTGCCGTCCGGCGGCGCGCCGCGCAACGTCCGTGTCGGCGATCGCGTGACCTTCGAGTTCTTCATGGACAAGGACGACCTGCCGCAGCTCACTCGCGTCACGCCGATGGCGCCCGATCACAAGGCGGCAACGGGAGGCACGAAGTGATCGCCAAACTCATTCGCTGGTCCATCGCCAACCGCTTCCTGGTACTGCTCGCCACGGTGATGCTCAGCGCCTGGGGCGTGTACTCGGTGACGCGCACGCCGCTCGATGCGCTGCCCGATCTCTCGGACGTGCAGGTCATCATTCGCACGACCTACCCAGGCCAGGCGCCGCGCATCGTCGAGAACCAGATCACCTACCCGCTGACGACGACCATGCTGTCGGTGCCGGGCGCCAAGACCGTTCGCGGCTACTCCTTCTTCGGCGACTCCTTTGTCTACGTGCTGTTCGAGGACGGCACCGATCTTTACTGGGCCCGTTCGCGCGTGCTGGAGTACCTGAACCAGGTGCAGGCGCGGCTGCCGGCCGGCGCCAAGGCTTCGCTCGGGCCCGACGCCACGGGCGTGGGCTGGATCTACCAGTACGCCCTGGTCGACCGCAGCGGCACACAGGACGCGTCACAACTGCGCGCCCTGCAGGACTGGTTCCTGAAGTACGAACTCAAGACGGTGCCCAACGTCGCCGAGGTGGCCTCGGTCGGCGGCATGGTGCGCCAGTACCAGGTGGTGCTCGACCCCGACAAGCTTGCGGCGTACCGGATCCCGCACACCCAGGTCGTCGAGGCGATCCGCAAAGCCAACCAGGAGACCGGCGGCTCGGTGCTCGAGCTCGGCGAGGCCGAGTACATGGTGCGCGCCTCGGGCTACCTCCAGAACCTGGACGATTTCCGCAAGGTGCCCCTGATGACCACCGATGCCGGCGTCTCGGTGCGCCTGGGCGACGTCGCGCGCATCCAGGTCGGCCCCGAGATGCGCCGCGGCATCGGCGAGCTCGATGGCGAAGGCGAAGCCGCCGGCGGCGTGATCGTGATGCGTTCGGGCAAGAACGCGCTGGAGACCATCGCGGCCGTCAAGGAAAAGCTCAAGACCCTGCAGGCCAGCCTGCCCCAGGGCGTGGAGATCGTGCCGACCTACGACCGCTCCAGCCTCATCGAGCGGGCGGTGGAGAACCTGAGCCACAAGCTGCTGGAGGAATTCCTCGTGGTCGCGCTGGTGTGCTTCATCTTCCTGTTCCACCTGCGCTCGGCCTTCGTGGCGATCGTCTCGCTGCCCTTGGGCATCCTGGCGGCCTTCATCGTCATGCACTACCAGGGCGTCAACGCCAACATCATGTCGCTCGGCGGCATTGCGATCGCCATCGGCGCGATGGTCGATGCGGCGGTCGTGATGATCGAGAACGCGCACAAGCATGTGGAGCAGTGGAATCACGAGCATCCTGGGCATACGCTGGAGGGCGACGCGCGCTGGCGCGTGATCGGCGATTCGGCGGCCGAGGTGGGGCCGGCGCTGTTCTTCTCGCTCCTGATCATCACGCTGTCCTTCATCCCGGTCTTCACGCTGGAGGCGCAGGAGGGGCGCCTTTTCTCGCCGCTGGCCTTCACCAAGACCTACGCGATGGCGGCGGCGGCCGGCCTCTCGGTCACGCTGATCCCGGTGCTCATGGGCTACCTGATCCGCGGCCGGATTCCCGATGAGAAGACCAACCCGCTGAACCGGCTGCTCATCGCGGCCTACCAGCCGCTGTTGAATGCCGTGCTGCGCCGGCCGAAGCTGACGCTGCTCGGCGCAGCGATCGTGCTGGTGCTGAGCCTGTGGCCGCTGCAGCACATCGGTGGCGAGTTCATGCCGCGGCTGGACGAAGGTGATCTGCTCTACATGCCTTCGGCATTGCCCGGCCTGTCCGCGGGCAAGGCCAGTGAGCTGCTACAGCAGACCGACCGCCTGATCAAGACCGTGCCGGAGGTGGCGAGCGTCTACGGCAAGTCCGGCCGTGCCGAGACCGCGACCGATCCCGCGCCGCTGGAGATGTTCGAAACGACGATCCAGTTCAAGCCGCGCGAGCAGTGGCGCCCCGGCATGACACAGGACCGGCTGGTGGAGGAGCTCGATCGCATCGTCAAGGTGCCAGGCCTGGCCAATATCTGGGTGCCGCCGATCCGCAACCGCATCGACATGCTGGCCACCGGCATCAAGAGCCCCGTGGGCGTCAAGGTGGCAGGCACCGACCTGGTGACGATCGACCGCATCACCGGCGAGATCGAGCGTGCGCTCAAGGATGTGCCGGGCGTGTCGAGCGCCCTGGCCGAGCGGCTGACGGGCGGGCGTTATGTGGACGTGAACATCAAACGCGATGAAGCCGCGCGTTTCGGCATGAACATCACCGACGTGCAGTCGGTGGTCGCCTCTGCGGTGGGCGGCGAGAACATCGGCGAGACGGTCGAAGGCTTGCAACGCTTCCCGATCAACATGCGCTATCCGCGCGAGATCCGCGACTCGCTGGAGAAGCTGCGGGCGTTGCCCGTCGTCACGGAACGTGGTGCGCGGCTGGTGCTTTCCGACGTGGCGGATATCCGCATCACCGACGGCCCGCCGATGCTGCGCAGCGAGAACGCGCGTCTGTCGGGCTGGGTCTATGTGGACATCCGCGGCCGCGACCTGCGCTCAGCCGTGCAGGACATGCAGCGGGTGGTTGCCAGGGAGGTGAAGCTGCCGCCGGGCTATTCGATCTCCTGGTCGGGCCAGTTCGAGTTCCTCGAGCGCGCCACGGCCAAGCTGAAGGTGGTCGTTCCCTTCACGCTGCTGATCATTTTCGTGCTCCTCTACCTGACCTTCAAGCGCTTCGACGAGGCGCTCCTCATCATGGCCGCGCTGCCCTTCGCACTGGTGGGCGGCATCTGGCTGCTATATCTGCTCAGCTACAACCTGTCAGTCGCTGGGGCCGTTGGATTCATCGCGCTCGCAGGGGTGTCTGCCGAGTTCGGTGTGATCATGCTGCTGTACCTCAAGCACGCTTGGCAGGACCGGATCGACGACGGACACACGGAGGACGCAGACCTGCTGGACGCGATCCGTGAAGGCGCGGTGCTGCGCGTGCGTCCCAAGGCGATGACGGTTGCCGTCATCCTGGCGGGCCTGTTCCCGATCATGTGGGGCAGCGGCACCGGCTCGGAAGTCATGCAGCGCATCGCGGCGCCGATGGTGGGCGGGATGATCACTGCGCCGTTGCTGTCGATGTTCGTGATTCCTGCGGCATATCTGCTCATGCGCCGGTCCCGTGAGCAACGCGCACCTCGGCTTGCGTTCTGGAGAGGGCGCCGTGGCACGAGCTGAATGCCTCCGACGATGGCGTGCACGCTTTGGCGTCGCGCTGTTCCTGTGTCTGGCGCTGCTCGGCATGGGAGCGCGGGCGTCGATCCCCGGGATGCAGGACGCCGGGCCAGTAGCGATCTCGGCCGTGGTCTCGGAGTCGATGCAGACTGTCGCGGACTGCATGCCCTGCGCGCGCTGCTACGTCGCTCCAGCGCCGGTGACGCAAGGGTTCAGTGGCGAGGGCAACACGCCCGATGAATCATTCTGGCGGGTTCGTTCCCCCTCCGTACCCGATACGGAGTATTTCGAGACAGGAGGCCGGCACGTCGGGTTGCCCGTGCGCATCCTGTACTGCCGGTGGCTGGATTGATCGGTGGCCCGCGGGCTCCAAGGCTCGCATTTGCCATGTACCGATCAATTTCAGGAGCTCATCATGAAAAAGCTATTCACCACCCTCATCAGCGCCGTTGCGCTGGGGACCACTTTGCCGGCGCTCGCTGGCCCTGACTTCCAGGCCATAGAGCAAGCGCGCAAGGCGAAACAGGTCGCACAGGTCGAACGCCAGGCTGACCTCCGCGTGGCTCAGGGAGCTGCCAGGACGGGATCTCTGAAATGCCCGCCCGAGCCGCTCGTGCTACCACTGGACCACGGTCCGCGCGCGCAGACCACGCCTGCCGAGAACCGATCGCGCCGAAGTCGCTATGAGGCGCAGGTGGCCGCGTGCAAGGAGGCCGCGAAGTGAGACGAATGCGCCGACGGTTGATCTTGTCGTTGGCGCCTAACGCGGTCGCACGTTCGTCGTGGTCCGCGGGCACCCAGCCGGACAGTCTGCCAGTCTTACCGATGACAGGAGGGCTGACGCACACAGCGACCCGCTAACACTCCCCCATCGCGACGGTCCGAAGACTGCGCGCTGTTACTTTTTTGCAACCCATCTCAGCAGGAGATTCAAATGAAGAAGATCACTCTCGCCGCCATCGCTCTGGCCTTGACATTGCCCGCCGCCGGCGTGTTCGCCCAAGAGACGATGTAGAAGGACGGCATGAACTGCATGGACATGAAGGGCATGGACATGAAGGGCATGGACATGAAAGGCATGGACATGAAAGGTATGAACATGGACTGCCCGGACATGTCCAAGAAGCCGGCCGCCGACAAGCAGAGCACTCACATGGCCAAGGGCGTGGTCAAGAAGATCAATGCCAAGACCGGCATGGTCACGGTGGCCCACGAACCAGTCCAGAGCATGAACTGGCCGGCCATGACGATGGACTTCAAAGTGAAAGACAAAATGCTCTTGAAAAAGTTCGCCGACGGCAAGGATGTCGAATTCGAGTTTGCTAAGGAAGGCAGCGGCTATGTCGTGAAGTCCGTGAAGTAAACGGACGCTACGCCCGGCATTGCGTCAACATCCGTGTGATGCTGGGCCTGCGTTTCGCACGCATCGCGTCTGCGGGCGAGCGAGTTGACTTAGGTCACAACCAAACGGACGCGGGCCCCTGTAAGTAGTCGCTCAAACGAAGGCGGTGGGCTCCGATCAGTGAATATCACGTTGACATTCTCAAGAGCACTCAGTTCGAACATCGCCGTCCGGCTGAAACTGCCGAAGTCTGCTGCAAGCCAGACTTCACGCGAGTGCGCCAGGATGGCTCGAGTCAGCCGGGCCTCCGCACTGTCGAAGCCGCGCAGGGTGCCATCAGCGTCGATGCCGAATGTGCCGATGACACAAACATCGACCTTGAACTGGCAAATGAAATCGATGGCAGCGTCGCCCATGATCGCGCCGTCGATAGCCCGTACCGGTCCTGGGGTCACAATCAGCTCGCAGTCCGCGTTGCAGGATAGGGTGATCGCCGCGTACAGGTTGTTTGTGATCACGCGCAGGCCTCTATGCTGCACCAACTCTTGTGCAATCGCGTGGGCTACTGGGCCATTGCTCAGGAAGAGCGAGCGGCCATGCTCCACGGCGAGTGCGACGGCCCGTGCGATGCGGCGGCTCCCATCGTCGAAATCGTCGCGCCTGCGATGGTCGGTGCTCCCGACGTCGAACGTCGACAAGCGCACACCACCATGAAAGCGCAAAAGTTGACCTCCGGCTTCGAGCACTTGCACGTCGTGCCGAATGGTCTGCTCGGTCACTGCAAAACATTCGGCCAAGGCGTGGATGCTCAGGGGCCCATGCCGCCGCAGAGCATCAAGAATGCGTAGCTGCCTCGGAATCAGGACCGTCATGACGCGGTCTTCACCCGCCTTGATGTCGGGCATGCTGCTGCAAAGGCATGCCTAACGCGAGTCAACTGCCGCCGCCCCGAGTCGCTGCTGGGGTTTCGCAGGAGGCTTGTTCGACCGTTCATCTCCCTTCACGCGCGGCCGGATGGGGCCGTTCGGCGGAAAAGGTCGAAATGAGCAGGCTCGCGACCCCCGAGCAGATCGCGATGTCGGCAACATTGAAGGCAGGCCAATGCCAGCCTGCCAAATGGAAGTCCAGAAAGTCCGTCACGCGGCCAAAGACCCAACGGTCCACTGCATTGCCGACAGCGCCGCCCAGCACAAGGCTGTAGGCGAGACCCTCCAGACGCCTCAGGTGCGTCGTGAGCAGCCAGACAAGGGCCACCGAAACCATCACTGCGACACCGATCAAGATATACCTCGACCAGTTCCCAGCATCGGAAAACATGCTGAACGCTGCACCTGAGTTGCGCGCCGAAACCAGATTGAAGAAGCTGGCGAGCGGGACAACCGCGCCCTGCGGAAGCTCCAAACGAATCCAATGTTTGGTCAGAAAATCTGCGAAGACGACGGCAGCTGCGAGCGCCCACCATGGCAAACCGTTTCGTACGCAGTCCGCCGAACCTTGTTGTCCGCTGGTCATTTCGTGGCTCCGAGCCTGGACCGGCCGTAGAGACGCAGGGCGAGCGCATGCGATGCCGATCGGACCATGGGAATTCGTTGGGTGAGGTCATTTGCCGCCACGAAGCAGGCGAGACCAACCATCCAGCCGCCCACGACGTCGGCGGGGAAGTGCGCGCCCAACGCGATGCGCGAATAGCCGACACCCACCAGGCCCATCAGCAACATGGCACGACCAGGCGCAGAGACGATAGGCCACATGGCGTTGACAACCAGCATGGCGTAGACCGAGTGACCGCTGGGAAAGCCATGCGTGGGCTCCTCGCGCGCCAGCACATGTGCAGCTTGACCCAGTACAGTGCCGGGTCGCGGGAGATCCAGTCCCCATTTGAGAGCACTGGCGATGGCGAATGCCGACAGGAAAGCCCAGCCAAAGAGAATGGCCCGATCGATGATCCTTTCCCCGTACTCGGCATCGGCACAGCGTCTCCCCCAGAACAGAAGCACGGCCACCACCAGGGGCGCCGCCCAGTAGTTCCCAAGCGCGCTGCCCACCCGTACCAAGCCCTCGAGACTCGCCGGCATCGCGGCGTTGATGCCTTCGAACAGCATCTGGTTGAGTCCCAGCCAGTCGTAAGCCAGCAGCTTCAGGTTCATGCCGGCTTCAATACCTGCGCAGCCGTAGGCTCCGGCGTTGTCGTGGCACCCAGCAATCGCAGCCCGTTGAACACCACGAGCAGGCTCGCGCCCATGTCGGCAAACACCGCCATCCACATGGTTGCGTGGCCGCTGAAAGTCAGCGCGATAAAGACGGCCTTGATGCCCAGGGCCAGCACGATGTTCTGCGTCAGCACGTTCGCGGTGGTCTTGGACAAGCGAATGAAGGTCGGGATCTTGCGCAGATCGTCATCCATCAAGGCCACGTCGGCCGTTTCGATGGCGGTGTCGGTCCCCGCTGCACCCATGGCAAAGCCGATATCAGCGCGGGCGAGCGCCGGCGAGTCGTTGATGCCATCGCCCACCATGCCGACTTGACCTTCGCGGCCGACCAACTCCTCGATGGTCTTGAGCTTGTCTTCGGGCAACTGGTCCCCGCGCGCCTCGGCGATGCCGACCTGGGCGGCGATCGCCTGCGCCGTGTGCTGGTTATCCCCCGTGAGCATCAGCGTGCGAATGCCCTGCGCCTGGAGATCGGCGATCGCCTGGCGGCTGGTTTCCTTCACGGTATCGGCGACCGCGAAAATACCCAGGACATTGGCGTCATCCATCAGCAGCACGGCGGTCTTGCCTTGGCGTTCCAACGCTTGCAGCTGCGATTGCAGCGGCGACTCGCTCAGGCCGCGCTCCTGGGCCAGCCGATGATTGCCCATATGCAGCATCCGACCTTGCACCGATCCGCGCACGCCACGCCCCGGCAGTGCGGCGAAGGCCTCGACGTCTTGCAGCACGACGCCGTCCCTCAGAGCGCTGCGCGCGATGGCTTGAGACACCGGATGATCCGAACGCGAGGCCAGGCTGGCCGCCCAGGCTGCCACCGTGCGCCCATCGCCATTGAGGGCCACGAAATCGGTCTGTTCGGGCTTGCCGTGAGTGAGTGTCCCGGTCTTGTCCAGGGCGAGGACCTTGAGCTTGCGGCCACCCTCCAGGTACACACCGCCTTTGATCAGGATGCCCCGGCGCGCCGCTGCGGCCAGGCCACTGACGATCGTCACCGGCGTGGAGATCACCAGCGCGCACGGGCAGGCGATCACCAACAGCACCAGGGCCTTGTAGATCCAATCCATCCAGTCAGCGCCCATGGCCAAGGGCGGGATCGCGGCGACGAGCAAGGCTAGGGCGAACACGGCGGGCGTGTAGACGCGCGCAAACTGATCGACGAAGCGCTGCGTCGGCGCCCGACTGCCTTGCGCAGACTCGACGGCGTGGATGATGCGCGCCAGTGTTGAGTCATTTGCGCCGGCCGTGACCTTGTACTCGAACGAGCCGGTTTCGTTGATCGTGCCGGCGAAAACCTGATCTCCCTCGGCCTTCTCCACGGGAAGGCTTTCCCCGGTGATGGGCGCCTGGTTGATGGCCGAGCGCCCCGAGGCGATCACCCCATCGAGCGCGATGCGTTCGCCAGGCCGCACACGCACCAGGGCCTGCAGCGGCACCTCCTTGGCAGGCACCTCGTTCCAAGACCCGTTGTCTTGACGAACAGTCGCTGTCGCGGGAGCGAGATCCATCAGGCCACGAATGGCATTGCGTGCGCGGTCCAACGACTTGGCCTCGATCAGTTCGGCAAGGGCGAACAGAAACATGACCATCGCAGCCTCCGGCCAATGGCCGATCGCCATCCCGCCCGTGACCGCAATGGACATCAGGGCGTTCATGTTGAGGTTGCGGTTCTTCAGGGCGATCCAGCCCTTCTTGTAGGTGCTCAATCCTCCAGTGAGGATCGAGACCAGCGCGAGCGCTACAACCGCCCAGTGGTTTCCGTTGTTGATCCAAAAGACGACTTCGGCCAGTACCGCGGCGACGCCGGACACCGCCATCGGAACCCAGTTGGTCCTTTGCTCTGTCGCCTCGGTGTCGAGCGGCTCGTCGCTCTGGCGCACCACCGTCTCGAAGCCCAGCGACTCGATGGCCTGGACGGCGGAGCCGATCGCCTCCGGTGCGTGCTTGACCGTCAGCGTGCGCTGCATCAGGTTGAACTGAAGATCACCGACGCCGGCCATTCCTTGCAGCTTGCCGCGGATCAACCCTTCCTCGGTCGGACAATCCATCTTCGCGATGTGCAGCACCGTCGTGGCGCCCGGCGCATCCCGGCGTTCGGCTTTCATGCCGATGGACGTCAGCGCCTTCTCGATGGGGTCGGTCGTAGGCAAGGTGTGGCTGACCGAAAGTACGCGCTGCATGAGGTTGAAGTCCATGGCGTGAATGCCGCTCACCTTGCCCAACCGATCTCTGATCAGCGCTTCTTCCGTAGGGCAGTCCATGTTCTCGATGCGATAGGTCACTCTGGAGGTGTGCGCATCGAGATTCGGTACCGCGTCAGGCGCTACAGCAAGCGGAGCATCGACCAGAGAAACGGGAGCCTCCGAGGCAGGCGTGTGCGGCCCCTCTTCATCGACCCGTGCTGTCATGCCGATCGAGGCCAGGATCGATTCCATCTCAGCACGGACCGGTTCCACATGTGTCACCGCCAAGGTGCGCTGGTGAAGGTCGAACTGCAGGTCCTGCACCCCCTTGAGCTTCTGCAGGTGCGAGCGAATGAGCTTTTCCTCGCTCGGACAGTCCATGTTCTCAATGCGGTAGAGGGTGCGGACTGTGTCGTCAGCACGCCGAGCGTGCATACCGACGGATCGCAGGCACGCCTCGAGCATGTCTGCCGAGGCCAGTCTGTGGAAGACAGTCAGTGTTCGGCGGGGCAGGTCGAACTCCAGCCTCTCCAGCCCGGAGATGCCGTCGAGAGTGCGGCGGACGAGGGCTTCCTCGTTGCGGCAATCCATGTTGTCGATATGGAACACCGTTTTCCGCGGGGACTGGCCCTGGCGATGCGCGTTCATACCGACCTCTGCGAGAGCCTGCTCGATCGGATCAAGGGAGGCCAGGTCGTGGGTGACCTTCAGGGTCCGCCCCTGAAGATCGAAGGCGAGCCCGTGCACCCCGGTCACTTGCCCAAGTCGATTGCGAATGAGCTTTTCTTCGCTTGGGCAGTCCATATTGTCGATGCGGTAGACCGCTTCCTCGGCGCCGCTGCCCGCGGCTCCAGTGTCCGGATTTTTGGCGCCGCATCCGCAGGGGGTGGCTGGGTCTTTGCTCATCTCGATTCCTCAGTTGGCGTCCGGGTTTTCCCGCATCATCAAGAGTGGACAACCTCTAGTAGGTATAGAGTCAAGCATTTGGGGAGATGACCATGCTGCGGATTGGCGAGCTCGCAAAACGTGCCGATTGCCTCGTGCAGACGGTCCGCTTCTATGAAGGCGAAGGTCTCCTGCCTCAGCCCGCGCGTAGCGAAGGCAACTTCAGGCTCTATGACGACAGCCATCTGGAGCGGTTGCGGTTCATCCGAAGGTGCCGTGCCAGGGACATGACCCTGGAAGAGGTCCGCCATCTGCTGGGATTTCGTGATCATCCCGAACTCGACTGCGGCGAGGTCAACGAATTGGTGGATGCCCATATCGCGCAGGTGCGCGCCAAGATCCAGGACCTCAAAGAGCTTGAACGACAGCTTTCGGAGCTGCGCCGTTCGTGCGCTACCAGCCGTTCGGCGCGGGATTGCGGCATTCTGAATGGCTTGGCCCAACTGTCCGATTGAAGGCCGGCCCATTCCACCCGGACATCCTTCGCCAGGAAACTCGGACGCCGCGGACGGCGATCTTGCTCGCCAGCGCCGTCCTTGGGCGACTGCGAACCCTCTTCGAGGCGGTGCCGACGGAAAAGCCGAAGCGAAGCACCGCGAGCCTCTAAAATGCGAATACTTCATATTCGCACTTAACAACATGACCGTCCTCGGCTCCATCCGCACTCGGGTTCTGGTACTTGCGTCGCTGTTTACCATGGCGTGCTGGTCGGCCTGGGGCGCGGAGGCACCAGCGACTGACAAAGCCAGGCAGGCCTGGCAACTCCTTGACTACGTTGCTGTGGACTACGGTGGCGCCGTGCGCAACGGAAAGGTCGAGAGCGCGGCGGAATACGAGGAGATGAAGGAGTTCGTCGCGACTGCCTCGCAGCAGCTCGAGACGCTTCCGAACACTGCGGCGCTTCCGGAACTTCGACGCCAGTCCTCCAGACTGAGCGAACTCGTTGCACAGAAGTCCGACCCGAAGACCGTCGGCGACGCGGCCCACGCGCTCGCTGCAGCACTGGTCAAGGCCTACCCGTTTCCCCTGTCGCCCGCGAAGGCGCCGGATCTGACGCGCGGTGCAGCGTTGTTCCAGGCGACCTGCGCTGCATGCCACGGCGAGCGCGGCACTGGCAACGGGCCGCTGGCCGCGCGCCTCGATCCGCATCCCACCGATTTTTCGGATCGGGAGCGCGCCCGCAACCGGTCACCACTCGCGCTCTACCAGATCATGAGCCAGGGTGTCCAAGGTACCGCCATGGCCAGCTTCAAGGATAGCCTGTCGGATGACGACCGCTGGGCCCTAGCATTCTTCGTCGGCGGCTTGTCGTACTCCGACGCCGATCGCTTGGCGGGTGCGGTGCCCTGGAAGGAAGATGGACGCGCCAGGGAGTCCGTCAAAGGGCTCGACGCGGTGGCGCAGCTTTCCGAAGGTGCGCTTGCGGACAAGGTGGACCCGAAGATTGCGGCCTCGCTCATTGCCTTCTTGCGGGCCCAACCGGGCGAGGCGGCCGTCTCGCAGCAGGGCATCGCTGCGACGAAGGAGCGTCTCGCGCAGAGCCGAACTGCGTTTGTGCAAGGCGATCGTGAGCGCGCAGGCAAGCTGGCCTTGTCGGCTTACCTGGACGGCTTCGAACCGCTTGAGCCGGCTTTGCGAGCGCGCAACGCGGCCTTGCTCGCCCGCGTCGAGACAGCAATGGGTGCCTATCGGTCAGCCATTGGCACTGGTGATCGGGCCAAGGTGGAAAGCGCCGAGCAGGCCCTGCAGTCCTTATTGGATCTGGCGCAATCCGATCTGCAGCCGGGAGACAATGACGCGCTCACCACATTTCTGGCCGCGCTGACGATCCTGCTGCGTGAAGGGCTTGAGGCCTTGCTCGTGGTTGTTGCAATGATCGCCTTCCTGCGCAAGGCCGAGCGCCCGGACGTTCTGCACTACGTGCATGCGGGGTGGATCCTGGCGCTCGCCGGCGGCGGCCTGACATGGTTTGCCGCAACCTACCTTGTGAGCGTCAGCGGGGCGAGCCGCGAACTCACCGAGGGGTTCTCTTCGCTGTTCGCGGCGGTCGTGTTGCTGGGCGTGGGCATGTGGATGCACCGCAAGAGCGTTGCCGGGCGGTGGCAGGCCTACCTCAAGGAAAAGCTGTCGAATGCGCTCAACCAGCGGACCGCGGCCTGGTTCCTGTTCTCGCTGGCGTTCATTGCTGTTTATCGGGAAGTCTTCGAAACCGTGTTGTTCTTCGCCGCGCTATGGACCGAAGGCAATGGCCTGCCCCTGCTGGCCGGTTTGGCGGCGGGGTCAGCATCGCTCGGGCTCATTGCATGGGTGCTGCTGCGCACCAGCGCGCGGCTGCCCATTGGCCAGTTCTTCGCGGCAAGCTCCCTCCTGGTGGCCTTGTTGGCGGTCGTGCTGGCCGGCAAGGGGGTGGCGGGACTTCAAGAGGCGGGCCTTCTGGATGTGACTCCGGCGGCGGTTCCTCGGGTCGAGCTGCTTGGAATCTATCCGTCCTGGCAGACCCTGTCCGCTCAGCTGGTGGTCCTGCTCATTGCAGTCACGGGATTCGTCGCCAATCTGCGGCCGAGCAAGCTCGTGAGACGTGGGTAGCTTCGGCGAGCTTGCCTAAGCACCGCGTGGCCCCCAGTTGGGGGTTTGCCTGCCATGGTCCGTGCAGGCCTCGCGCGGTCAGTGCCCTGAGCGCGGTACGGTCGCAGCAGAAGCGGCGCCGTTCGCAGCGGCCAGCATCGGCCGCACGCAGGCGGCTACGGCGCGGAGAGCGCTGACCGGTCTGCAAGAGCCACCCCCGCCGAGACGCTTGCCGAGGACGTTCATCCCCGTCTTCCTATTGGATGCCGGACGCACCTCTTGCAGCCTGATGCAAACTCTTAACAGCACATGGGCACATGGCTGTGTCTTCCGTCTCCGTTGATGAAGGGGAGCGGCCTTGCGTAGCGCGTCATGGCGACTGCACGATACCGATTGCCTCTTTCACGGTGCGGCGTCCGGCTCTCCGTTGCGGCGCGCCAGGCGAGCATCGGCAGCAGATCATCGGTCAAGGGGTCTCCTCGTTTTCAGTGCAATAAGTGACGGTACGAAAAGCTAGCACTGGCGCGGAGGTGGTGTTGGTAGATCGTTGATTTCATTGACTTTCCTGTTCACTTTCAAATCTGCGATTCGTGGCGTCAAACCGTGGTCGGTTTCATCCATTGGTGCCAGTTATCGATGCATTTGGCCGCGAAGGCAGGATTTGGTCAGCATAGCGGTCAACCGGGAAGCGAAACACACCCCGCAAGTTGATGCTCTCCAGCCTGGTGGGCGCAATCTTCCCGATCAGTTCCGGTGGAATGACCTGGCGGCGGTTCGACCAGCGATCCAGGACCGCCTGCATCTGTGAGGTATTCCACGCCATCACGATGTTGGCCATCAGGCTCAACGCATCGGCCACAGCCTGCATTTCATCGACACGTTTGGCCTGCGCCGGGCTGATCCGGCCGGTATAAATGGCGCGCTTGAGGGCGTTAACAGCCTCGCCCCGATTGAGCACCCGGCGCAACTCGTTCCTGAAAGCGTCCTTGACAAAGTAGTCAGCCAAAAACGCCGTACGCAGCAACCGCCCCAATTGCACGCCAGCCTCATAGATTGGATCGCCCTGGGCGGCAGAACCGAACCGCGCAAGAGCTGCCACCGCACTGGCATGTCCGCTCATGACCGAGGCTGCCAGGTGCACCAGACTATCCCAATGCTTTTCGATCAAAGCGACGTCGACATTGGCTTCGCACACCGCAGCGATTTCTGCGGGCACTTTGGTGCCGCGTGGCACAAAGAGGTGGCGCTGTTTGAGTTCCTTCAACCGCGGGCAAAGATCAAAACCAAGCAAACGGGCATGTGACATGGCAAAGTCGGTGTAGCCATGGGTATCCACAGCAAGCTGGCTGGTCTCCAGCTTTTCTTGGCGGATGACACCTTCAATGGCCACGCCCGCCTGGCGCTCATTGAGCACAAAGGGCTGCGCATGGAAGATGCCCCACCGGTCTTTTACATGGGAGTAGATTCCAATGGAAGGTGTGTTGCGCCGAGGATCAAGCCGGGCTTGCCACACCCGTTTGGTGGTCTCCATGGTCATCATGTCAGAAGATGCCAAATCGGACCGCCCCCAGGTGGCGGCAATCGGGTGTCGCTGCATGAATTCCAGCACAGCCTGGCAGGCCTGGCTCAGACGCCGTTCGTCCCGCGCCCAGCGCATGGCCTGGCGAATGCTGGTGGCAGACAATTGCGGAATCATGCGCGCGCATTCGACCGCAGTCAGACTGGTGCCGTGGGCCATGATGCCGGCATAGACCATCAGCAGCTCGTCGGTAGAGCGCGGCTCACGTCCGAGCATGATCCAGCTAAAGCGCACCTGGGCGTCAACGGCCAGAATCACTTCCGGCAATTGAACCTCACCGATGCGGTGATCCAAAGCCGCGCGCAGCTTGGTCACTTCTGGGTCTTCGTCCTCTGCGGGCAATGGCGACAAATGGAGTTCATCATCCACGCGCAGTACGCCACTGCGGGCTGCAGCGGCCACCGCATCGACACCGGCAGTTACTCTGGCCAGCAAAGGCTTCAAGAAAGTGGCAGCCTTGCTGGGTAACGATAGACGGGCATAGTGTTTCTTGGACTCTGCCTGCCAACGCTCGTCCGTGAAGAACAAGCGCGCACGACCCCGAAAGCTCAGGCTGTGCTCAATCCAGACCGAGCCATTGCGCACCGCGCGGCGCAGGGCAAACAGGGTGGCCACCTCCAACGCCTGAAACGCCCGTTCCCGGTCTGGGCTGGAGATCGAAACCTGCCAGATCATTCCCAGACTTGGTGCCACCACTTCAACTGGCAGCTTTCTGGATCCTTTGAGATATAAAGCTTGCAGCTTGGCAAGGTACTCGATGGCAGGATGCTCGCCGGTGGCCTGCCAGGGCAGCTTTGCAATGGCGACGAGCAACGACCGCACGGGGCGAATTCCATCAATCAATCCCTCGCGGACCAGGGAGGCCCTGCTCGGTGGTTTGCGTTTCTGGGTTTCGGTGATCAAGGCTTCAAGACGGGCACGCAACTCAGCATCTGGCACCGCACCTTGCGCGCTCAAGGCAACAAGTTCGCCGAGCAGCGTTTTGTACATTGCGGCCCAATTGACGGTAGCGGGGACATCGGCGGCAGCCTGACGCCACAGATCGGCGATCCGGCGCTGCACCATAAGGATCAACTGGTCTGTGGTGGTGAACAGGCAATACCGAAGAAAGCATGCGACCTCCACGGTGCGCGCTGGCTCTTTGATCTTGGCTCCGGCTGAGGGCGGCCTGGAGACAAGTCGGCGCGCGTAGCGGCGCAAGATGAGATCGGGGATGTCTGCCAGGTGCTTATGAACGTCCAGCGTGTAAAGCAGGTCGATGCGCTCCAGTACCTCGCTGATTTGGCGGGTTGAGTGTTTCGCCGGTGCAGCCCATAGCCAACTCTGCTGGGTTTGTCCATCTGGGCGCAGCTCTGAAACTGAGGCTCGCCAGCGATCAAGTGTTGCTGGATCAACGCTGGCGGCGATGGCGGTGCCTGTTTCAACTTCAAGCTGGGCAAGTGCCGCCGCAATCAGTGTCCGAATTGCCCGCTCGTGCACGATCACCAGCTTGTTCTTGTACAGCCATTGACGCGCCCGCACGAGTAGCTGATCGCGGTCGGCGCAGCGCGCCACTTCGTCGCGCAGTTCACGTACCAGTGAGCGGCGCTGGTGCTCGCTCATCCACTGGAATCCAAGGACCGTGCAGGCTACTTGTTGGTGATCGAATAGCGTGCGCCCGCGTTCATACATGGCTCTCAGCGAGGCGACTTCTGGTGCTGCAATGCCAAGCTCGTTGCCAAGGTGGCGCCACAAGGCTACTGGAATTACCCGAAAGGCACCGAGCAAACGCCCACTCATGCGCAGGAAACCAATATGGAGCGCCAGACCAAGCTTGTGGGAATCACCTCGGCGTGCATTGATTGCGTCGCGCTCGGCACCATCGAAGGTGAAAAATGCCTTCATCTCGAAGTCGCTGATATCGCGGGGGAGCCCACGCATCCCCAAAAACGTTGTGTGCCAACCCTGCATCGTGAACCTCAAAAGTGGGAGGCCACCATACCCGTTTACAAAGCGAACAGGAAAGTCAATGAAATCAACGGTCTACCCAGACCACCCCCGCGCCAGTGCTAGCTTTGCGTACCGTCACTTATTGCACTGAAAACGAGGAGACCCCTACTTGCGAGTACATCGTGACGACGTTGGCCCCCACCTGCCGCGACTGAACGATCTCCGCTGCCGACAACAGGTCCGCAAGTTCTTGCGGCAAGTGACCGCCGAGCAGTTTGGTGAGACGCGCGAAATCACGCTCGGTGAGCGTACGTTCGTCCAGGATCGTTGCATGCATGACGCACTCCAGTCGAATGTGACCGAGCCGTGGAACCGGCCGTCACAGCTGCGCGGGGCTTGTGCCCGGCGATCGATGGTTTGCGCTGAAAGGGAGAGAGGGGATCGCCGGGCTTAAGGATGTGCGGCCGGCTGACGAGGTCCCAGAACAATCATCGTGAACGAGCACGCATGCAGGACAGCGCCAGCCGCGAACGGCGAACGCACTGAAGCTTTGCAGGTGCTGTTGATGAAGGACGGACGGAGCATGATCGAAGTGTATGCGTGGCCGTCCGGCCAATCAAGCAATGGCCTCATGGTTCGTGCCAGATACTCGCTGCGCGCGGAGCGGTTGTCTTCACAGGTGTTGTTCAACATATCGCCATTCGACGTTGCAGTACTCGTTAGCGCAGCACGAGCACCGGCAACTTCGAGTGGGTCAGGACGTGCTGCGTTTCACTTCCGAGCAACAGTCGGGCAAGTCCTTTTCGGCCGTGCGATGCCATGACAATCAGGTCGCTCTCGTGCTTCTTCGATGCCGCGATGATTGCTTCGGCTACAAGGTCGGAGACAACGGTGCTGGTCTTGGCTCTTACACCGCGCGCTTCGGCCCGCTTGCCGACCTCATCGAGTCTGCCCTGCGCTACCTTGGCAGACTGGCCTTCGATGCGTGCGATCTCTTCATCATTGAACACCATCACGCCATCGAAGTAACTCCGCGCGTAACGCGGCACTACTGTAAGCGCCACCAGTTCGGCCGCGTTCTCCGCGGCAAGATCGATGGCGCTGCTGACGGCCTTGTCTGCGAGTTCCGAACCATCGGTCGCAACTAGTATCCTGTGGAACATGGATTCGCTCCTCAATGCTGGTGAGTGAAGTGCAGTCGAGTCGCGCATGCGCTGCCTTGCTGCTCGCAGATTCGACTACGGTGTCGCCACCCTCAGGTGGTGATTTCTGGGCGGACAGACGAGGCTCCGCATAGCTTAGGTTCAGGATGTCCCGGGCATTCACGCTTCGCTCCTCTACCGCGCGTCCGCCCTGGCTCTCCGCTCGTTCAGCACGTCGCGCAACACCGCCGCGTTGCTGTGTATAACGTCGCTCGTGTCGGACAGAAGAGTCAATCGGCTGCGGCAAAGCAGATCATCAAGCAAACACAACAGATCTTCGCGCTGCGCAAGTTCTGCCCGATATCTGCGACTGAACGAAGCCCAGCCGCTGGATGTAAGGAAATGGCAATGGCAGCGATTCAACGCGATGCTCGGGCCCGCTTCACGCAGCCATAGGTCAGCCCCAACGCGCCTCTTGGTCATCCCGATCGGCCACAGCCTATCCACAAGGATGCGCAAGCCGTCATCGCCGGATATGCTGTCGCGGGCGCGCTTCACGAGCAGTGTGCCCGCGGCGTACTGCGGCCGAAGTTGCCTGGACGCGGGCGTTTGAGAGATCAATGAGTGCACGGCAGGTCACTTCGATCACGCGGCACGGACGAGTCAGACGCGATGGTGAGCCGACCGATAACCAAGTCGTCAAGCACGGAAGGATCCGCCAAGGTCGACGTGTCGCCCAGATCCGACGTCTGGCTGGCCGCAATCTTTCGCAGCAGCCGCCGCATGATCTTTCCGGATCTGGTCTTTGGCAACTGCGTCGCCCACTGGATCGCATCGGGTACCGCTACCGGCCCGATCCCTTTGCGCACCCGTTGCTCGAGATCCCTGCGAAGCGCGACGCTCGGTTGCGCACTGCCTTGCAGCGTCACGAATGCGTAGATGCCTTGACCTTTAAGAGCATGGGAGTAGCCGACGACGGCGGCCTCGACAACTTTCGGATGCGCCGCTAAGGCGCTCTCGATCTCCACCGTCCCGAGCCGATGCCCGGACACATTTACTACGTCATCAACGCGCCCTGTGATCCAGTAGTAGCCGTCTGCATCGCGCCGCGCGCCATCACCCGTGAAGTAGAGGCCCGGGTAGGCGCTGAAGTACGTTTCCACGAATCGTCCCGGGTCGCGGTAGATGGTTCGTAGCATTCCAGGTCCCCCGTCGCGCAAGCACAGCATGCCATCGCAAGCACCTTCGAGGACACGTCCCTGCTCATCAACGATCACCGGTTCGACCCCGAAGAAAGGCAGCGTGGCCGAGCCGGGCTTAGTCGCAATGGCACCGGGCAATGGCGCGATCACAATGGCGCCAGTCTCTGTCTGCCACCAGGTGTCGACGATCGGGCAGCGCGCCTTTCCCACCACGTTGTAGTACCAGAGCCAAGCCTCAAGGTTGATCGGCTCGCCAACTGTGCCAAGAAGCCGCAGCGACGTGCGACTGCTGCGCAGCACTGGCATCTCGCCATCGCGCATGAGCGACCGAAGCGCCGTCGGCGACGTGTAGAAGATGCTGACCCTGTGCTTGTCGATGACCTGCCAGAACCGTCCGCTGTCGGGGTAGTTCGGCACGCCCTCGAACATTACCGTGGTTGCGCCATTGGCAAGCGGACCATAGACGATGTAGCTGTGCCCTGTGACCCACCCGACATCGGCGGTACACCAGAAGACGTCACCCGGGTGGTAGTCCAGCACGAGTTTGTGCGTCAACGAAGCCGAAAGCAGGTATCCGCCAGTCGTGTGCAGCACACCCTTGGGCTTGCCTGTCGAACCTGACGTGTACAGGATGAATAGCGGGTCTTCAGCGCCCATGGCTTCAGGCTCGCACGATGGGTCCTGGCGTTCGAGTAGCGCGTGGTACCAAAGGTCCCTGCCTTCGGTCCAGCCAATCGCGCCGCCCGTTCGCTGCAAGACCACGCAGGTCCTTACGCCCGGGCATTGCTTCAGGGCTTCATCGGCGTTCGCCTTCATCGGCAGGCAACGGCCGCCGCGCACGCCTTCGTCGGCGGTGATCAAGACCGCGGGCTTGCAATCCTGTATCCGGCCGGCAAGAGAATCCGGCGAGAAGCCAGCAAACACCACCGAATGGATCGCGCCGATGCGCGCGCAGGCGAGCATCGCCACCGCCGCCTCTGGCACCATCGGAAGGTAGATCATCACGCGATCACCCTTCGCCACCCCCATGGCCTTCAAACCGTTTGCCAGGCGGCAGACCTCTGCGTGAAGTTCGGCGTAGCTGATCGTGCGGCTCTCCGCCGGATCGTCGCCTTCCCAGATGATCGCGGGCCGCGCCCCGTCGTGCAAGTGCCGGTCCACGCAGTTCACGCAGGCATTGAGCACGCCGTCTCCAAACCACCGGATGCGTAGCTCGCCGGGCTCGAACGAGACATCCCGAATCAGTGAGGGCCTCTCCATCCAATCCAGGGATTCGGCCTGTTCGGCCCAGAACTCGTCCGGTTCGCGCAAAGAGCGTTCGTACGCCTTGCGGTATGTCGGCTCGTCCATCCAAGCGCGCCACTTCCATTGGCCCGGCACCGGAAATACCAGTTCGTTAGTCGCCACTCTGTGCTCCTTTGCCATTGCCTTCAACGCATGCATCGTGCCCTAGAGTCATCTTCGGTGGCCCGGCTTCAAAAGTACAACGATATTGATTGCTGATTGAGTGCAATAATTTTGCTTCCGCTTGCTGCAATCAAAAGGAGGCCAATCGATGGACATCAATCTCGCTCGAACCTTCCTGGAGATTGTCGAGACGGGCAGTTTCCTTCGCGCTGCAGAGAGACTGCATGTGACTCAAACAGCAGTCAGTGCGCGGGTGAGGACGTTGGAGGAACTGCTCGGCCGAAAGCTCTTTGTGCGCAACAAATCGGGCGCCACACTCACTCCTGCCGGCGTGCGGTTCCGTCGCTCCGCTTCAACCCTTGTTCAGGTCTGGGAACGGGCGCGCCAACAGGTCGGCATGCCACCGGGGCGCCGTGCCGTACTGACGGTCGGGTGTGAGCTCAGCCTGTGGGATCCGCTCCTGCTCAACTGGCTGTTATGGATGCGGACGTCTGCTCCGCACCTCGCACTTCGAACAGAGGTTGGATTTCCAGAGGATCTGCTCAACCGCGTGGCAGAAGGCGTTCTCGACATCGCGATCGTCTACGCACCCCATCAGCGGCCGGGTCTTCGGATCGAACTGCTCATTGAGGAGAAGCTCGTCATGGTCACAACTTCAAAATGCAGCCAGGTGCCGCGCCCGGCCGACTACGTTTATGTGGACTGGGGGCCGGACTTTGCGGCGCAACACAGCTTGGCATTCCCGCAACTTTCCAATGCCGGTGTGAGCGCCGGACTTGGGCCGCTCGGTCGCGAGTACCTCCTTAGGGCCGGCGGCGCAGGTTACTTTCGACTTGACGTGATAAGTGAACATCTGAAAAGCGGGCGACTGCATCGCGTACGCGGTGCCCCTGAGTTCCTCTACCCGGCTTACGCGGTATACGCCGCGAGCGCAGATGCCAAGATCGTCAACCCTGCAGTTGCTGGACTCCGCCATGTGGCCAGGCCGGCTTCCGCACCGCGCGCTCTTCGAACGTCTCGAAACTGAACGAGCATCAGGATCGCTCACGTCATGCCGGTACTCGCGCCAGTTGATACCGTCCCTATCACCAGGATGGCGCCCTTCGCCGAGACAGACCGGCAAGCGCAGGAACTCTCCCTAGGGCGAGACATCGCGAAAAACTTCGGCTCGATCGACGAGGTGGTTCATCTCGGCCGATGCACGGAGCGTTAACTGGTGCGGCGTGAAGCCCGGGCGCGGCGAAATATAGGCCGCCATGTCACGTGCCAGCGCGCGCTCCCGATCGGATGTGCCTGCCAAGAGTGCAATGACCAGATTCTCCAGCGCAATCACACGGACATGAAGTTGCAACAACTCGGCATTTGTCAACTGTGGCATCGTTGTTTGGTCTGCACCTGCCGTCGCGTCGTCGAGCGGGCGACGAGGTCCTGCTCCGCCTTCGTTCTCCCATCTCGAAAGCGCCTTTAGGCGCAACTGCACACGATCTGAATCGTTCCCTTCTGCATGTGACATGTGGACCTTTCCGCGGGCTCTTGAATCCTGCACCGTATGGCTTAGCCCCAAACCTTGTCAAGGGTGCGGCCGGCGGCTACGAAGTCTGTGAACTGTGCTCTCTCGCGCGTTCGCAGGAACATGTGTTCTTCAACTCCAAGCCCGGGCGACCGACAGGATACGGAATGCATGCGGGTACTTCTCACGGAGACCATACCTCACGCGGATGACTGATCGCTGGGTTCAAACTAGCTGCACCGTGACTTTTGCGCTGGAGTGAGTGACCCTACGCCCTAGTGCGACTCATCTCACCAATACTAAGGCGCGAGTTCTTCCTATGCTATGGTCTCTCGCGCCCTTCTCCCCTTCTACCTTAGTGGGATGTGATGTCAATCAGCCAGCTCTTCGTTGACGAAATGCTTAGTCCCGCACCGTGGGCACGTTCGTCGAATTCTTTACTGCCTGCGACATCGGTGGTTCTCAAAGGCGTTCCTGCCTTTCTTGTTTGACGCGGTAGGCCTCGCGTCTTGTGCCTCGCGCCAGAAGCTACCTACCGTTCATCCCTGAGCCGCTTCATTTCCGCCAGCCGGCGCCTTGCACGTCGCTCGCTCTCGCGCTTCTGAAGCATCCCAGTCAGTTCGTGGCCAAGCGCCCTCAGAGTCTCGAAGTGAAGGACTCTGCCTGGGCCTGTCCAGAACTGCATAGCTCTCGAACATCTCTTAGCTGACGAGGAGAACCGCATGACAACAGATTTCATTCGACCGATGTACCTCGCGCGGTCGCAGCTTGCCGAGTACGAACGCCTTGCGTGGTTCCTTTTCGAATGGTTCGAGCGCGAGCGAAGGCTCAATCTCGAGGCGTTGTCAGCAACTCCGCCCTTTGCCGCCATGACGCTGATGGGCGCTATGCAACCGTTTCTGTTCTTTCCGACGTCATTGTTGGTCATCTCCGCAGCTAAGGAGTAATCCACGCTGCAGCCCCAATCTCCGCCGACCGGATGCGCTGCATATACCCCCCGCGGTTTGCCGGACGGACTCTGTTCATCTTCGCCGTCGCGAGCCATACGAGTAGGCGCTCGATTCGGCGTTCAACTTGTCCGGATCAGTGTCGAGATGATCTCGATGGCGCAGCGTGATCGAATAGCCGTGAAGGAGTGAGGGCTCTCGTGAACTTACACGTCAATCCGACTGCGATATTATAAGATGTAGATAGAATATATCTTTGCCTAGCGAGGTCTCCTGTGCCGAACCCTGAGCTGTGCACCGAAGCGGACGTGACACTACTCGTTCACTCGTTCTATAAGAAGGTGCGCGAAGATGCGATGCTTGGCCCGATCTTTGAGGCTCACGTCAAGGACTGGGACCGCCACTTGGCAACGATGGTCGACTTCTGGTCGTCGGCACTGCGAGGCACGGCTAGGTATCGAGGCGCGCCGCTGCCTAAGCATGTAGCCATACCCGAGTTGCGAATCGAGCTATTCCATCAATGGCTCAGTCTGTTTCGCGAAACCACGCAGTCTTTGGATAATGCCGATCTGCAGGCACGCGCCGACGATCTCGCGCATCGCATCGCTGGAAGCTTGTGGTATGGCTGCCAGGCGCGCCATGCGTCCGAACGGATGATCGCGGACGTCACTGATGTCGGTAGGCAACCGACTAGGCGGCGCGACTTGTCCCCGGTAGCGCTACAACGACCTACAGCGCAACGTGACCAAGCAAACTGAGCAATAGCCATATCGGGAAATCGCGTGTACTTGAGATGCGCTTTCCGAAGAAGGAAACCTATGCGGTTGACTGTGATGACCGACTACGCGCTGCGTCTACTCATGTACGTAGCTCAAAGACAGGACAGGTTGTGCACGATCAGCGAGATTGCCGAGGCCTACGGTATCTCGGAAGCTCACCTGATGAAGGTGACACACCAGTTGGCCGTCCATGGCTGGATCGAGACGGTTCGCGGCAAAGGGGGCGGAATGCGACTGGCTCATTCACCCGCGGAGATCAACCTTGGGACCGTGGTCCGCAACATGGAGGCGGATTTCAATCTGGTCGAATGCTTCGCCTCCGATAGTTCCTGCCTGCTGACAGGCCGGTGTGCTCTTGCGAGCGTGCTGCATGCAGCACTGGAAGGATTCCTTCAGCATCTGGACGCACGCACACTCGGCGACCTTCTGCCCCCCAAGGTCACTTTTCTTCCTCCAATCGGAAGAGGAAGGGCCATGCCGAAGATCATCGGGGCGCGAAATGCTTGAAAGCGAGGGCGTACCGCCAGCCATGCTACCCAGGCCCGGGCTTCGCTCACAGCCGTTCAACCGTTCGATCGGCATAACGCGGCGATCTTTTTGCTTGGCGTCGTTCCATTCGGGGTGTTTTCGGTTTTCATGCATTTTGTGGCGCTTTGCCAAGGCCGTTCCGGCAGGCGCAGAATTTCGGCCCGGCGCTGCTGGCCACACTGGCGCCAGACAAGAACAGCCAGAGGGACTCGTGTCCAGCTACCACCTGCGTTTCGTCGGCGCCGATCACCTGCCCCGGACACTCTCCGAGTTCGATGTCGCGCGGTTTTTTCACCTCGCGCCGGATGACGCGAAGGCCATCAAGGAGCGCTTTCGCGCCGATCGACGACTCGGCGTGGCGGTGCAGTTGGTGTTTCTGCGCGCCAGCGGCCGCCCGCTGGATCGGTTCGCGATGGTCCCAAGGACGCTGCTGCAACACCTCGCCAAGGAACTTGGCGTCACGCAGACCAGCATTGCTTCCCTGCGCTCGATGTATCGACGCCGGGAAACCCTCTACGATCACCAGCGCTGGGCCCGCGAGCAGCTGGGCCTAGGCAGTTGCGGCGACAAGGAACTCGCCGCGCTGAAGGCCCAGCTCCGAGGCCAAGCCAATGATGCTGCCTCCATTGACGAGCTCGTCAATGGGGCCGAACGCTGGCTCTTCGAACGGTGCACCCTCCTCCCATCGGACCGCTTGTTGCGCGATGCGGCACGCAAGGCGTTCGCCGTCGTCGAGCAAGCGGCACTGGAAGTCATCGACGCCGCCGTGTCGGCGTCTGCGCGGACCGTCTGCCAAACCATCCTCTTTGAGCGAATTGCCGGCGATGAGGGCCAGACCGTTCTGGAGTGGCTGAAGACGCCCGCCGCGCGGCACAGCCCGAGCACCCTGGCGGACACGATGGCCAAGGCGCCTTCGAATAGGGAGGATCTCATGCAGCGGTTGCGTAAGTTGGCGGACCGGAGCAGCCGTCATTCGGTCGAGGCGGGCACGACGTGGTGCCGGGTCGCCGCCTGAACGTCAGCAGAACCTTGAGGACCGGTCGGCCGCATGGCGCCTGGCCAAGCGCCTGCATGATCGCGATGTGGTCGACGCAGTGAAGTAGTGAAGTTGACGATCAAGGTCGACGGACCGCAACCGCTGCGAAGCTGCCTCGAGCGAGCGTCCCTTCAAGACTGATTGCAGTCGCTTGCCTAGACCCAGTCGGGCGACCGCTTTCACCGTGAACGGGCCAAGGCGGCATCTGGGCATGAAATGTTGACTCATATTGGTTGCCCTCGGCGACTCTAGTCATAGGAAAGGGCACGGATCGCGTTTCGGCGTCAGGATGCTGGTACGACGAATAGCACGAGTTACACCGACCCGCAGCGCCAATAGGTCCTGTGCCAAGGCTTTTTGGTCATCTCGTGCCCTGGCAATGCGCTGAAACATGCCGTCGTAGATGATGACCTCGTCGAACTCCTTACCCTTCGACTTGTGGATCGTCATCAGGTGAATGCCGCGCCAGTCCTTCTGAGCCGCCGCGAAATGCTCCTGCACTAGGGCGCTTCGCACCGCCTCCTCAGCACCTTGGTACCCTCCCTGTGCGCGCCAAAGACTGCCTAAGTTGGTCCGCAGCACTGAGCCGCGGTGCAGAAGCCGAAGGTAGCGCGCGTCCGTTGCCACTTGCTGTAACGCGTCTGCGGACGACGACGCCAGAAGACCACGAAGGTGGAGCCAGTCTGCCGCAGGATCACCCGTCAATTGAAATTTCTGTCGCTCCGCTGAGATTCGTCGGACCTCATTGACGATCAGCTGGCGCTTAGCACCGCGGACCTTTCCAGTTGCTACAAAGCCACTGAGAGCGCCTGCGAGGTCGAGTTCCGCCTGTGGCGTGGGCTTGCCTCCGCGCCGTCCGCGAATATGGGAGTTAAGGGCTCCGAGCATCCGACTCGCCACGTCGGCCGCCGCGCCTCCCTCCAGCAGCGTTGCTATCACACCAGCGGCTAGCGCTGGCGGCTCTGCATCCATCGCAACGTCATGGTTTAACTCCGGCAAGCCGTCAGCCGTGGAAGACAGATAGTCGGACAAATCAAGCATCAGCCGCTTAGATGGCACGAGGATGGCGATGGACTTATCAGGAACGTTCTTCAGTCGTGTAAGGGCTGCGCACACCGCGGCCTTGGTGCTGAAGTGCAGACTCTTTCCATACATGAACCCATAGCGGTTGACCCTGACCTGCTGGTAGGTCCTGCCCTTGTTCGCCCCCGTGAGAAGGTCGTTCCCATAGGTCGTGATGTCGGTACCGCTACTACGGTGGTTCTCGCCGACGAAATCAAAGTGCTTCGGTTGGAAAGTCTCCACGAACTCGCCTACCCGCCTTGGGTCCGCACCTCGAAACTCGTAAATGCGCTGGTCGGGATCAGCGAGTGCGATCAGCCGACTACGTTGCCCGAGTTGCTGAATCAGCGCCCATTCATCGCTGTTCGTATCTTGAAATTCGTCGAGGATGACGATGGGATAGCTGTCGGAATAGATACCGGCCAGCCGACCGCTCCTTTGAAACAGTTCGCCAACCAGGCGGGCAAACAGGTCGAAATGCAGAAGTCCCTCTTGCTCGAAAAGCCGCTTCTTCTCGGCATCATGGCCGTTCTTATCGATGTCGGTCAGGTGCGCCGCCGCCTCAGGTGGGGGCAATAGTTGCACGCCCAGCCTGCCGTTCAGCAAATAGGCATGGCTCCGAAGAATAGTCCATGCGAATCCGTGGTACGTGCTGACCTCAAGCCATTGCAGATCCTCACGTGAGATCAGCTCCGAAGCCTTTTCGATGATGCGCGCGACCGTTGGCCTCGCGAAGCTCAGAAACAGGACCTTTTGTCCTGGTTTGAGCCTTCCCAATCGGATCTCGTCCCGCGCCTTCACCAATGCGACATGCGTTTTGCCGGCGCCAGGCCCGCCCAGCGCGAGGGCATGTTCGGCGCACGCCAAGAATCCCAGCTTCTGATCGCTCCACAAGGCGGTCATGCGAACGGCTTGGGCGGGTGAGGTTGAAATTCTGCGTAGATCGGTGCCGAAGGAAGGGGTGTAGCTAGAACCGCCGCCTCGCCATCCGCAGCTGCAACTTCTGCAGCCGCGCCGGGGTCCTGAGCTGGAGGTGGCGGCGGTTCGATGACGTTCTTGATGGCCGCCAACGTAACTCTTACGAACTCAGGCATGTCGTCGACGGCCGGACACGAGGCGAGCAGGTCGCCCGCGTCTCCGCTGCCTTTCGCCCATCCAAAGTACAGCGACAGCATCCCCTGCAACTCGGCCAGTGGAGTCACGGCTGTTGGCGTCTTCGCCGCCAGATGTGGGGGCCAATCTCCAGCAGCGACCACCGCGATGGCATAGCCGCGGAGTGCAGCTTCGGAAGTCCCATCCAGCACCAGGTTTTCAAAGCCGTTGGTCGCTGACTCGTAGGGATGGTCGACCGCGGCGGCTATGGCGGCTAGAGCCTCTGGTGTCTGCTTGTCGAAGACCGCGAATACAACTTTTCCCAGAGATCGGAAGAACTTACCCAACGGAGCGACGTTGGTGTCTCCACGCGCATCGATGATGGCCACACCGAGGTTCTCGAGCGATTTGTAGTGCTTGGCGTCCAAGTCGCACAGCCGGCGTGCCGCGGCAGGCAGCGCATCGAACTCTGTTCGGCCTTCAAACACCAGCACGTAGCGAGCTAATAGAGCCTCGCAAAACCGCGTTCGAAACTCGGTGCGATACGTCTTGGGCTTAACTGCTGGAGGGTATGCAGCCGGCATCCCGGTCATGACGCCTGCTGCGCGCTTCAGAATTAAAACTTGACCCGGGTCGAATTCCTCAAGCACGTAAGGCGAATGAGAGGTGAAGATGGCCTGGGCCGACTTCTGGCGCAACGACCTGATGATGCGCTTCTGGGTGTGCGGGGGGAGCGCGATCTCGGGCTCTTCCATAGCGAAAATGACGCTCTGCTTCAGCTCGGCAATGATGGACAGCAAAGCCAGCACCAGCGTGTTGATCGTGCCTGTGCCTTGATGCTGATATGGGGCGGCGTAGATGGACCCGTCCGACCTCGTCGCGCCGGTACCCATGAAGACCGTCAGGGTGCGGCGAAGCATGTCTCGGGTGAGGTCCGAAACCCGCATGTGCGGTTGCTCGGCCCAGTCGGAAGGCACGTAGTGGCGCACTGCATCCTGCACAGAAGCGAGCAGCTCGCCAATTTCCTCGGCTTCGCCAACCGGCAATGCCCGTAGCTGCCCAAGCAAGTCCTCCCACATCGTCAGTCGAGTCTCCTTCAGTCGGAGGATCACGTCGAGCAATGAGCCGCGTTCAAGACTGAGGGCTCGGGCGCCGGTTCGCAATGTGCGCAGGTATAGAAAACCACACCTGCGCTTGTCGGGTGCCGAAAAGCGAACATATGACCCGCCCGGCGTTTCGGGAATCGCGTAGTACGTTTCGCCAGTGAAGTCGTCCTCGTCGATGTCGTACCAACCGTTGAAGAAGACGCGCATCGCAGGGCCCACATGCTCTGCGCTCGTGCCTTCAGGAGGCGGCCCATTAAGCAACGCCTTGGCGTTCGTGTCCCACCATTCGACATGGTCGCGGAAGTGCCGCTGTTGTTCCTCAGACAGGCCGGCTACGATCACTTCGACCTGAATCGGGATGACCTCCTTCTTGGCCGGGTCCACATACATCCCGGCATAGAAATCGTGTTCGTCAACCACGGGTCGGCGATTGAGCCGCTCAGGCCCGAGCACCAGGTCCACCGCCTCCAGCAACGTGGACTTGCCAACATTGTTGTCCCCAACGAAAACCGTGTGTCCGTCGAGGAGGACCTCGCCGTGGGCGATGCCTCTGAAATTTAGGACGCGAACGCGCACGAGATGCATTTCAAACCTCCCTGCCTAGTAAGATCCGGGCCACTGCGCCATGGGACGCAGGATTCAATGTGTCCATAAGCAGACGACCGCTGTGGAGTGTGATCGCGCATGCACGACGCCGCCACGACAGGCAGCAATCGCTGCGAACCGTCTGTTCAGGTTTAGGATCACAGTTTGCATGTGACCGGTACTAGATCATCGTTTCGAAAGATGCTGATCGGAGAAGTGGTTCAGCGGACGCTAGCTTCAAACCTCACGCCTTGCCACTCCCTAGGTTGCCAGTACCTCGCCGGTCTTGTCTGGCGTCACGTTTAGGTAGTTGGTCACACACGCCGTAAGGCGATCAGCGAAATCGAACAGCTGGTCGACGGTTGAGATCGCGAGGCGTTCCTCATCCTTGTTTTCGCAAAACAGGCCAACGACAAGCTTCGACTCGTTGTTAAAACGCAGGCGACAGATCGGCTTGCGATTGTTGTCATCGAAAAGGATGGCGCAATAGCTTGCCGCGTCTCGGATAAAGATCCGTCCGGGCTTGACGACGGGCCTTAGGATGGCACGAATGATTTGATAGGCCTCGAGCTCGACGGCCGACGGGGTGAACCCTTCCTGGGAGCTTACCTCCGTCTCTGTGGCAGGCGTCTCGGCAACCACGAGGACTGGTGAAAGCGGCGGCTCTGGAGTCATGGCGCCCTTGAGGCGCTCATTGATCTTGTCGCCGATGAGCTGCTGGAACGCTCGCTTAGTCACAGCGGTAAACTGCTCCTTTACGGCATTCTTAAAGTGCTTTCCTGCAAGAAACTCCGCCGACACGAGGCGGACGAAATCTTCAGGCGGGTTCGTCATCCAGACATTGAGCGTATTCTGAATCGCTCGGGTGTACTTGAGGTGATTGGCCGTGGTGAGAATGGTGTCGATGTCGAAGGCGGCCTTTGCAAACTTCTTGAGCTCTTCAATCTCTTGCTCGCGGAAGTTCAGGATGTTGAACTCGAAGAAGGGCTTCTCATCCATCTTGTTCGGCTTCTCCAGGTCCGTGAAGAACTTGTACGTGATGCCATTGGTAAGCACGCCAAACCGTGCTTCGGTCACGTGGAAGTACCTGAATAGCTGGCCCGCGTGGTTTATGTTGAGATCACCGCCGCTCTTCTTGCATTCGAAAAGCATGATGGGCTTGCCGTCCTTGAGGATGGCATAGTCGACCTTCTCGCCCTTCTTCGTTCCGACGTCGGCGATGAGCTCAGGTGTCACCTCGAGCGGGTCGAAGACGTTGTAGCCGAGAAGCTGGATGAACGGCATCACCATCGCGTTCTTAGTAGCTTCCTCCGTTTGGAGAAGGTCCTTCGCGACCGCGACTCTCGACGCGAGCGATCTCACTTGATCGATGAAATCCATGCTGCTTCCTCTGTTCGTTGTTGCGCGCGGGGATCGCGACGGAGCATTCTGTTCAAGCGCGAGGCCTTGAACAACCGATAAATGACCGGAAGTCCAGGGTTTGGCGAAGTGAATCGCAAGATGTGCGGATTTGTTCACCCCTTCCGTTTCACAAGGCACGAAGCTAACGTCGCGGCGACGAGCTGGCAAAGCTACATTCGGCCAATGTCTCCAGAAGAACCAACGCTGCCGCGTCGCTCCGCCCGCCTAAGCTGTGCTGGCGTGCTGAGCATCTTGACGACCCTCGTAGCGGTTGGAACGGTCACCCTGCACGTCCTGGGCGTGGCTTCACACCGAGCGTACCTGCAGTACTGGGGCATTGACGCAGACGTCTTCCCCAAATCCACCGACTGGGTGTTGATCAACGGTTATCACGGCTTGATGAATCAGTCGGCTGTGGCGTTGCTGGGAATACTTGCCAACTTCGGATGGTGGGCTGCCGCGGCCGTCGGAGTGGCGCTCTATCTTTTCATTCTCCTGTCGCCGTGGGATGCGGGCTCTGGTGCCGTGTTCAAGTGGTTGAGTCAGCGTCCCGCTTCGGTACAGCGCTTCGCGAAGATTCTGGCGGCTACACTTCTGATCGCGGCAATCATCCCGGTCGTGCTGGTTGCATGGACGGCGGTAATGGTCATGCCCTATGTACTTGGCGAGGCCAACGGCAAGGCACATGCCACACGCGAGGCTCTCGAGTTTAAGAAGGGCTGCGAGCACTCGAAGCAGCCGTGCGTTGAGCTGAAGAGGGGCGGCGAGACGCTCGGCTCAGGTTTTTTTCTGGATGGCTCGGCTTCGCACATTGCCATCTTTGACGCGCAGCTGCAGCGTGCTCGGGTTGTTCCGCGGGACGCCGTTGAACTGATCTCTGGTCGGACGCCGGCGCTGCCCGAGGTAATTGCCCCTTAGTTTGGACGGCGTTGCCTGTCGGTGAACTAAAAATTCCGATGCTGGCTGCCATTGAAAGGAGAACCAGCGGCCCCTAGGTCGCTGCACGCGAGTAGCGTTCCCCATCGGCGGATCTGAAAATCTTGAACCATTTCCGCCATCCGTACGCGGCGACCTGGCAAGAATCGCGATGACAACTCACAGATCTGACAGCATCGGTACAAATCCTTGAATATGCCGCTGCATGGGCACCAGTCCCATCACCTTGGGAACAACCGTCGATTAGCGAGCACTCATTCCCAGTTCACCGCGAACGTCAGCAATTGGCTCGATCCGAGTCACAGGTCGACTCGGTGCCAAGGACGGCTTTCGCTGCGAAGCAGGCTGTGGCGCGCCATCATTTCACGGGCAACTGCCCTCCCCCCATACTGCATTGCCAGCTCATCACGCCGGTGCGCCGCAGACCCGCACCACCGGTCATCTCGCAATGGGCGGGCATGCTCACGATGACCGCGGTCGGTGGTGGCGGTGGTGGCGGTGGCAGCGGGGCCTGCACCCGCACCTCCCAGCCGAGCTCCCCCGCCCCCGCCCCAACGCCCTGCCCGGCTTAGAACGCGTTAAACACCGCCGAGTTGGCCGCAGCCTGCCCCTGGACGTTTTCGAGCGCCCGGATCACGCCGCGCAGGCGCTCGCACTCGCGCTCGAGCGAGGCGACCCAGGCGCGGGCGTGCTGCGCTTCATTGAAAGCCTGCGCGTGGAGGGTGGCGAGCCCCCAGCGGCTCTCGAACCACAGCGTTAGATAAACCGCGCGCGGGGCGTTGCCGCTGGCCTGGTAGCGCTGCAGGGTACGCAGGCTCACGCCCAGGTGGCGGGCGATGTTCTTGCGCGATTCCATCTGGTCGGCCAGCAGATAAGCCAGGGGCGGCAGCCGGGCGAACGAGGGAGCGAGGAATGGCATGGAGGACCTCCTGCGAGAGGCGAGCAGGCGGCGGCGCCGGCCCGGCAGGGCAGTGTCAACTTGTCGCGGTGGCGTGGCGCCCTTCCCGCCCCTGCCGTGCGGGCTTTTCAGGGGGGATCGGGCCGTTGAACATAACAAGGCTTTACTCATTATGTGCTGTAAACCAAGTTCAGATGTCGCACCGCCAGCAAAGTTGAAATGTCACCACAAGCGCATCCCCATCACTCAATCGCGCCTTCCCACGTAAGTAGCAGCGCTGGTGCAGCAGGCGCTCGGGTTGGACCCGTTTGCTGCATGCGTGTACGTGTTCAGCAACCGCCGGCGCAATCGGGTGAAGGTGCTGGGCTGGGATCGCAACGGGTTCTGGCTGCTGCTCAAGCGACTGGAAGAAGACCGATTCATCTGGCCGAGCGAGGCAGTGGTGCCGACGCTGACGGTGGAGCAGTTGCACTGGCTGCTCGATGGCATCGACATCGGCGTTGTGCAGCGGCACCCGCAGCGTATCTACGAACGGGCAGGCTGAGAGCGGTAGTCATGGCGATGTGCCATTGCTGCAGATACGCATGGCGCGGCGGCCTGCCACCCAGGACAATGCCCGGCAGATGGCCGACACTCCCACGCTCGAACAGTTCGCCGCCCTGCAGCAGGCGCTGGCCGAAGCGCTGAAGCACAACGAATCTTGGCGGGCGAGCTGCGCGTGACGCGCACCGAGCGCGACTCGCTGAAGGAACAGCTCAACAAGTTCAAGCGGCAGCTGTTCGCCGCCAGCAGCGAGATGACGGGCCAGCACCAGAAGGACATGTTCTTCAACGAGGCCGAGAGCCTCGGGGCGCAGGCCGAGCCGGCGGCCGAAGAAACCGACGACGACAAGATCGACGTGCCGGGCCACAAGCGTGCCAAGCGCGGACGCGAGCCGCTGGATCCGGCGCTGCCGCGCGAGGTGGTGCGGCACGAACTGCCCGAGGGCGAGCGCGTGTGCCCCCACGACGGTGCGATCTTGCGCGAGATCGGCGTGGAGCCAGCGAGCAGTTGGACATCATCCCCCAGCAGGTGCGCGTGATCCGCCACGAGCGCGTGAAGTACGCGTGCCCGTGCTGCGACGGTGGAATGCGCCTGGCCGCTCGCCCTGCGCAGGTGATCCCCAAGGGGCTGTTCACCGAGAGCGCACTGGCTTGGATCGCCACGTCGAAGTACCTGGACGGGCTACCGCTGTACTGACAGGCGGCGCAGCTGGGGCGCTTCGGCGGCACCGACATCTCGCGCAACACGGTGGCCGGCAGCATCGTGCGCCTTGGACAACTGCCCGGCCAGTGGTGAACCTGCTGCGCGACGAACTGCTGGACGCGCCCTTGGTGTTCGGTGACGAAACCGAGCTGCAGGTGCTCAAGGAGCCCGGGCGCAGCGCGCAGGCCCAGAGCTATATCTGGGCGCAGATGACCGATGGTTGCGGCAAGGACGGAACGGCGCTGGCGCTGTGCGCCGGCATCCGCGAAGGGACGGTGCTAATACCCGACGGCTACGAGGTCTAAGACACGGTTGCCGAGGCGAACCGTCTCGTACACCTGGGGTGCTGGACCCATTGCCGACGGTACTTCCATGAGGCATTGCAGGCATTGCCCAAGGATCAACGCGGGCCGGGTCAATTGGCCGCGCGGTTCATCGCGCTGATCAGCAAGCTGTACGAAGTGGAAGCGCAAGCCAGGCGCGACGGCGTGGATACGAACGAGCTCGGGCGCCGGCGGCAGCACGACCGCGTACCCGTGCTGGCCGACGTCGAAGAGCTGTTGCTGGCCAACCTGCATGCCGTGCTGCCCAAGAGCTTGCTGGGGCAAGCGCTGCATTACCTGGCGTCGCAGTGGAGCAAGCTCAAGTGCTACGTCGACGACGGGTGCTACAGCATCGACAGCAACGCACAGGAGAACGCGATACGGCCCTTCTGCGTCGGGCGGCGCAACTGGCTGTTCGCCGACACGGTGGCCGGCGCCA
This sequence comes from Variovorax sp. RA8, assembly GCF_901827175.1. NCBI lineage: Bacteria > Pseudomonadati > Pseudomonadota > Betaproteobacteria > Burkholderiales > Comamonadaceae > Variovorax > Variovorax sp. RA8. Next base: position 245,573 of record NZ_LR594663.1, read on the forward strand.
ATGCCAGCGCTCAACCAGGCACTCGTTCTCGCCATGCAAACACGAGGGCGAACAACATCAACCCCTCTTCACGGCAGGTCTGTCAGTTCGCCGGGCCACAACTGCGCGCTGTGAAGAATTCGCAGGATGCGAACGCAATCCTTGCCAACCCGATAGGCCACGATGTACGACGTACGGCGAACGACCAGTTCGCGCGTCCCTTCGACGCGACCTGGTCGCCCGCCTTCTGGAAACTGCAACAGCACCAGCACTTGGGTGGCGATGCGCTCGTCCACTGCAATCGCCGCGCGCGGATCGTCTCGTTCGATGAAGTCGAAAATCCGCTCCCGGTCATCCATCGCCAACGGCGACCACTCAAGCCTCACGCCTTACCTTCACCCGCTTTGAGCAGTGCAGCGGCGCGGCGCTTGGCGAAATGCGCATTAACTTTTTCATGCGGGATGGCAGGGCGCGGATCATCCAAGGCCTCCTGCACCTTGGCTCGGAACCAGGCGTCATGGGCCGCAGCGTCAACGGTAAAACCCGCCGGCAATGCGCCCTCCTTGGCCACACGTGTCAGAACGATCCTCATCACGTCCGAGACGGTGAGGCCGATGTTGTCGAGCACTGCGGTGGCGCGCTCCTTCACCTCAGCGTCGATGCGGGTCTGTACCAATGCGTTCGCGGCCATAGTGGGCTTCCAAGTCGGGGAACAATGGAATTATTGTAATTCAAATGAATGACGCTACAACATCCCAACCTTACGACCGCCCGGAGCACAACGCCGCGAAGGCCAACGCCAGGGAGATCCTCCCCCAGTGATGGTCTGACGGGCGGCCGAGCCGAAGCTAGTCAGCAAACGGGGAAAGCAACTTGTTGATTTTATTGAGCTTTTCCACGAATTCCGGTTTCGGATGTGATAAGCCGCCCCGGTGGGCGGCGGCAGCACGCCGAACTTGGATCTGGCGCCGCACGGCGTCATCCACAAACCATGCGCCCTGATGCGCTGCTGCGGACCAGGGCGCCTCTATCCCGACGAGACCCCGACTAGACCGAGTGATAGCCGGCGCGTTGGCGGCCGGCTGCGCCTGCGCGTGTTCGTAGGCGCGGATGGCACGGCGCAGGCGCTCGCACTCGCGCTCGACCGAGGCGACCCACGCGCGGGCGTGCGGCGCCTCGTTCACGGCCTGCGTGTGCAGGGCGGAGATCCCCCAGCGGCTTTCGAACCACCGGGCCAGGTACACCGCGCGGCGCATTACCGGTCGCCGCATAGCGCTGCAGAGTTCGCACGCTCACCCCCAGGTGGCGCGCGACGCGCTGGGGTGGCTCGATTAGGTCGGCAAGTAGAAACGACAGCGGCGGCACTCGCGCCGCTGAGGGCGATAGGAATGGCATGCGTGACCTCCTGTGGATCGACGGCCGACCTCGGAGGGAGTGTGCTTTCAGGGGCGGTGCGCGCCCTGCCCTGTCGGCTTTCCCTTGGCCCAGGGCCGATTAAGCATAACAAGGCTTCGCGCTCCGGGCTTTATAGGAGCGATTTAGTAATGTCGCGTTCTCACCAATTTCAAATGTCGCAGAGTCTCCCGACCCAGCTTCTGGGAGACGGCGCTCAGATGTGGAGCACGTGCCGAAGCAAGTGGAACGGAATGCGCCACGATTGGCCGTTGCCGTTGCCGTTGCCGTTGCCGGTGTTGACGGTAGCCGTTCGTTGGTTAATGCGAACGACAGTGCCCACTTGGGGTTGTAGCTACTTGTCGTCGAACGAGACCTTCTCGCCGCCACGGAAATCATTGCGAGAGGCTTTGAGCGGCGGCGGTTTCGCCGGTGCTGCTTGCGCGATCGGCTGTGCGGTCGCCAGCGGCGACTCGACAGCCGCATAGGGCAGCTTCCACTCGCGCAGCGTGCATTCCTCGTGCAGCGTGACCTGCGCGTCCTTCATCGCCAGGACCTTGCCGTTGCGCATCTGACCGTCGCGCCAGTCGAGGAAGCGCACGGTCTGCCCCAGGTTCATGTTGATGCGCACGGCGATGATCCGGCGCGGATCGGCCAGCAGGCGCTTGATGATGGTGCTCAGCTGGAACAGCTCCAGGCTGCTCGCGCGGCTGAGCGCATCGATCAGCTTCGGGTCGGTGCCTTGCAGGATCACTCTCGTCTTCCTTCGTTGCGCAGCCGGGTCGCGTGTGGTTCAGGCTGCCAGTCGTTGCTCGATGTGGTGCCCGCCGATGTTCCACGGCAGTAACTCGTCGATGCGGTTGATCGGATGGTCGGCAATGCGTGCGAGCACATCGCGCAGATACGCCTGCGGATCGAGCCCGTTCAGCCTGGCCGTCTCCACCAGACTGTAGATCGCCGCGGCGCGCTCGCCTCCGGCGTCCGAACCCATGAAGAGATAGTTGGATCTTCCAAGGGCCACACCACGCAGGGCACGCTCGGCAGCAGCGTTGTCCAGCTCGATGCGGCCATCGGTCCAATCGTCGGGGCATTGGCCATCCCGGGACAGCTGCAGCGCCGGGCCGCAGATCAGGAGGCGGCACGCACCGCGCTGGCGACGAGCATAGGAGTCATGGCGCGCGGAGCCCAGATCGTGGGCCTGTGCTTCAGTGCCCAAGTGCCGTACCGGGCGTCACCGACGCGTACCGGAAAACCACCGCCCTGACCGACGCCAGCACCACGGTAACCGGAATGCTGCACCTCATCGCCGTGGCGGGACTTGCTCCGCGCGTGAACCTCGCGACGAGGGATTGGGCCTCGCCTGAGCTTCGGCACGCGGTCGAGCACTTCACTCACGATCACGTTACGGCTAATTCTGTTGAAAAACTCGTCTCGAACGTAGGGCGCCCACAATCCCCGGCACTAGTTTTTGAGGTTTTGAGTTCGTCGCCAGGATCGATTCTGTCGCGAAGCTCCTGCGGGCGTTTTCACGCCGTCTTGAAGCGCCCAACTTGTACGCTTAGCATCCATCGCTTCGCCATGCGCCTCAGGTTCTGCGCGGTTGCCGCCAACAGGAACTCGTCATGTGCTCCGCTCAATCCTCGTAGACGCAGCCGATCAAGTTTGAGAATGCGCTTTAGGTGCGCAAAGAGCATCTCGACCTTCTTTCGATCGCGCCGCGACTGCTTGTACTGCGGCGTGTCGGCGAGCTCACGGGCGACATCCCGTGATCGCTCATGCACGCTGCGCGTGATCCTTCGGCTGAGCATGTTGGGGCAGCACTGTTGCTTCATTGGGCACGCCACGCAGTCATGCTGGCTCGCGCTGTAGATGATCGTTCCGGCCTTGGTAATGCGCTCGCGCTGCTTGGTGAACTGGCGGCGATCACTTAGTAGCGCGCGGCCTTGCGGGCAGCGGTACTCGTTGGCTTGCTCATCCCAGCGGAACTCACTGCTCGACAGCGTGCCGTCCTTGCGCTCGCTCCTATCCCACACGGGTACATGCGGCGCGATGCCCTTGTCTTCGATTATCCACCCGAGCAACGGGCCTGTTCCATACGCTGTATCGCCAACCAGGCGTCGGGGCTTCATGCCGAAGCGGTCCTCTACGCGATCAACCATCGTCTTGGTCGATTCCACTTCGGATGTGCGGTGCGCGGGCGTGGCCTCCACATCCACGATGATTCCTGCCTGCAGGTCGATCAGGTAGTTTGTTGAGTAGGCGTAGAAGGCCGGGCCGCCTGGAGCGGCCGTCCATTGCGCTGCAGGGTCGGTCAGCGAAATGTTCTTCCCGGAGGTTGGGGGTCCCGGCGGATCATTGGAATCGTCGTCCGTCGGATTGCTCTCTTCCAAGGCGGCAAGGTATTCGCGTACAGCGCGGCTTGGCCCCTCGCCCTTGCTCCACTCGGAGGTGTCGGCTCCCACGCCACCGCGACTGCGCTTCGCGTCCGCCTTGATGATGCTCGCGTCCACCGCAAACCCTTCACCACGTACAAGGCCTTCGCTCATGCAGCGCCGCAGCACGCTCTCAAAGACGTGGCGCAATGCGTCGCTTTCGCGGAAGCGCCCGTGCCGATTCTTGGAGAAGGTCGAATGGTCGGGGACTGCGTCCTCCAGGCCAAGCCGACAGAACCATCGATAGGCCAGGTTCAAGTGGACCTCTTCGCAGAGCCGACGCTCGGAGCGAATTCCGAAGCAGTAGCCCACGATCAGCATGCGCATCATCAATTCGGGATCGATCGATGGCCGTCCAGTGTGACTATAGAAAGGCGCGAGGTGGTGGCGCAAATCGCCGAGATCGAAGACCCGATCGATACCCCTCAGCAGATGATTTTGCGGAACATGATCGTCAAGGTTGAACGAGTAGAAGAGCTTGTCTTGCACGCCACCTTGATGACCCATCATGTCGATGCACTCCTCGGTGAGATGCAACCAACATAGTCGAGACGGGTTAAATTTCCAGGGAGTTTTTCAACAGAATTGGCTGGAAGCAAACATTCGGTGTCCTGCGGGTGATCCCCAATATTTGCAGCTCTGCCGCAGAGCTCAAATTTCCAATTCCCATGCCTTTCAGAATAGAAGAGAGCCGCCGCAAAGGCGTTGCGCCAACTGGATACAGCCGACACGGACATGAAAATCCCTCCAGCGTTTTGGTTGACGCGTTTGCATCGCTAGATGCGCTTAGCAGGCCCCTCCTTTTACTACCAAAAAACGGGGAGCGGGCACCGTAGTCACCGCGCACTCAATAGGCTCAGCCGGCCGCAGCCCCCGCTGCACGACGGCCCATCGAATTTGATTCCTCCATGGCCGTTCACGGCCGTTCGATCCTGCTTAGAGGATTTAACACAAACGAGCCTTGTCGGCCAAACCGCCCATCAGTCGGGCATCAGCCGAAGGCAGGCGAACGACTCGCGAGCCGCTAAGTGGCCGAAAGACCGTCTGCCCTTTTTTTAGGCAATGGACGCGCTCGCACCAATCAGCGGGCCCCAGACCTTGCCGCGCTACGGGAGCCCGTCGTGCGAAGCGGCGCCAAGTCTTAGTTGGCCGCCTGAAAGAAAACAATGCGCGATTCTTCTGAGGAAATGCTAAGGCTGGCCGATGAGGGCGATTGCCTTTGCCCTGACCTCTGCTAGCTCCGCGGCAGAGGCCCTGCCTTTGCGGCTCGCTCTGCGGGCTACCCAATCAAGGCTCTTCACTTGATCGGCCAGGGCCGCGCCTGCTCGGGCTGCAGCAATCTTGACCTCGAATGGATAGCCCTTTACTTGTGTAGTCAAAGGGCAGCAAAGCATCAAGCCGGTCTTTCCGTTGTACGCCGACGGGCTGAGCACCAACGCGGGGCGATGGCCGGCCTGCTCGTGACCGGCTTGCGGGTCAAAATGCAGCCACACGATGTCCCCGGCTTCGGGCACATAGCGCCGAACCATTAGAACGACTCTTTGCCAAGAGCAGGGCCGAAGCTAACTTCACCATGCAAGTTTTCCGGGGTGATCCGGGCCAGCAATCTTGTGAGTTCAAATTCGCCGGGCCGTACAGGCTCGATCACGATCCGCCCTTCCTCTTCACGCACGTCAACGGTTTCGTCCAAATGCAGCCGCGCAGCCTCCATCACCGCCGCGGGAATGCGCACCGACGCGCTATTGCCCCATTTTTTCACCATTACATGCATGTGGCCTCCACTGTATCGTCAATGAAAATATTACCTCATTCTTACGGATGTAGCAACATTGTCGATACCCACTCGGCTGCCAGCGCTGCCGCGAGTGGCCGATCGCCGCTGCGCAGCGCCGCCTCGATCAGCGTCAGGTCGAGCAGGTCGCCCTGTGGGTGGCTGCCGCCGAAGCGATGCGCAAACGAGCGGATGGACCGCAGCAGCGCGACGACTGTCGCTTAGTCGCCCGCCACGTAGGCCTTCGCGGCGCGCGTCGCTGCCTCACCGACCTCGGCTGTAAAAGCGCGGGTGTCGCCGTCGACGGCGAGCACCTCGCGCCGGGCCTCGAGCAGCTGCGCGGCGAGGTCGGCGCGCCCAGTGCTCGCGTCGGTTACATCGCAACTGCATCGGCAGTTGGTAGTTCGGCTCGCGTTTGTTTCGGGCGACACGCTCCCTAGTTGCACGGATCGTCTTTCAGCTTGTACGGCACAACGTTGCATGCCATGCGGCCGCACCGCCAAAGTACGATTCTTCGGCCAGGACCACAAAATAGCGCAAGCGGCGCAGGTTCATCATTCAGAAAATCTTATCGGTTCGCAGAATTCCAGTATTGGACGCTTCAAGGGCGATCGATTCCAATGCGGCATCATGGAGACACCGCTGATCGCCGCCAGCCTGAGATGGTTGTTCACCGAATGGCCGCTGGCCGAACGCTTCTGCGCGGCGGCAGCCTGCGGCTTCCGCGCGGTGGACCTGAGCCTGCCCTACGAACTGCCACTGCCGGAACTGCGCGAGTCGCTGCTCCGCCATGACCTGCGCTTCCTCTACCTGCTGGCCGCGCCGGGCGATTGGGGCGCCGGCGACCGCGGCTTGGCCGCAGTGCCCGGGCGGCAGGAAGAATTCCGAGCCGGCATGCACGAGGCTATCCGGTATGCATCGGGACTCGGCCGCCCGTTGATTCATCCGCCCGCCGGCAACCTGCCCGAGGGTGCCGACTCGGCCGAAAGCGCGCATGTGCTGTTCGAGAACCTGCGCTGGGCTTGCGCGCAGGCCTCCGAGCACGGCCTGCGGCTGGTGCTGGAGCCGGTGTGTCGACGTGACTTCCCGAAGTACCCGATCAACACCGTGAGCCAGGTGATCGACCTGGCCGAGCGCATCGGTGCGGCCAATCTCGGCATCGTGCTGGATTTTCACCACGTGCAGTGGGAGCACGGGCACGACATGGCGCGAGTGCATGCCGAACTGCTCCGCGCGATGCCATTGTTGTGGTACGTGCAGATTGCCTTTGCGCCGGACCGCCTGGGGCCCGACGAAGCGGGCCATGACGTACACGCCACCATCGCCGAGGCGCAACGCCTCGGTTACAGCGGCGCATTCAGTTGCGAGTACCGGCCTGCCGGCAGCTCGCCAGCGAGCCTGCGTTGGGCAGATCGCTATGGCATCCGTGTCATTCCGGGACGGCAAAAGGAGACGCAACTGTGACTTGGCTACATCGCCGCTCGCTTCTGTCGCTGGGTCTGGCATGGGCCGCCGGCGCGCGCGCCCAGTTCGCCGCCGGGGACAGCCCCATCCGATTGATCGTGCCCTACAGCGCCGGGGGCTCGCTCGACACCATCGGGCGTTCCGTTGCCGAAGGCATGAGCCGTGCCCTCGGCGTGCCGGTGATCGTGGACAACCGTACCGGCGCCTCGGGAACGATCGGCGCAGCAGCAGCCGCGCGTGCCGCACCCGACGGCCGCACGCTCCTCCTCGGCGGATCCAGCACACATGCGGTACTGCCGGCGGCGTCGCCCAAACTGCCCTACGACGCAGTGGCCGATTTCACCCCGATCTCAATGATCGCCGAGGTGGAGAACGCCCTGGTCGTCAGCCCGACTTTGCCCGTCAAGAGCGTGTCCGAGCTGGTGGCCTACTGCAAGGCGCGGCCCGGGCAGCTGGCTTTCGGATCTTCCGGCGCGGGCGGCATCACACACCTGGCTGGTGAGCTGTTCAAGATTGCCGCTGGCGTGGACGCGATCCACGTGCCCTACAAGGCGAACTCCGAAGTGGATCTGGCCCTGCTGAGCGGGCAACTCCAGTTCGCCTTCGCGACGCTCGCGACCGCCATCCCGCATATACGGGCTGGCCGCATGCATGCCCTCGCGCTGGCCAGTACGCAGCGCTCCGCCTTCCTGCCGGCGCTGCCAACCACGTCCGAAGCCGGATTCCCGAGCCTCATCGCAGTGTCTTGGGCGGCCCTGTACGGTCCGCCGAAGATGGAGCATGCAGTCGTAGCGCGGCTGAACGCGGCAGCCCAGGTCTCGCTGGAGCGACCCGAGTTGAAGGAGCGTTTCAACGCGATCGTCACGCGCGCGCTGCGAAGCACGCCGGAAGAACTGGCCGACTATCAGAAGCGCGACCATGCGCGCTGGAGCCGTGTTGTCCAGGCCGCCGGCATCAAGCTGGAAGGCTGAGCATGCTTCGGCCGAAAGCAAACTTGCGAAGGCCCTAGACTGAGCTCTCTGCGCATCTGCTCCATCTGCCTCAGGACGGCACGGCGAAACGCCGGCGCTGGACAGGCAGGCATCGCCTTTGCCCGCGACAGCACGGGGCCACCCAGCACCCTCCCCTTCCTTGGATTCGATCCCTGTGGGAATCGAGTGGTGCAGCCCGTTCGGCACTCCGGAATGGCTCGATGCAATCAGCGGGCTTAAAGTCGGCGGAGATTGACGAGCAAATTTTCATCATCATGAACCTGCGCCGCCTTCGCTATTTCGTCGTGGTCGCAGACGAGCTGCACTTCGGGCGCGCCGCGCAGCGCCTGCATGTCGCCCAACCCGCGCTCACGCAAAACGTTCAGGCGCTCGAGGCTGAGTTCAATGTCGAGTTGCTGGCTCGGTCGAGCCGCCGGGTCGAACTCACCGAGGCTGGCGCAGTGCTGTTCGTCGAAGCGAAGCGGTTGCTCGAACTGGCGGACCAGGTCCGCCACCGCATGAATGCTTTCGTACTTGGACGCGAAGGCACCGTGCGGTTGAACTTCGCCCGGTCGGCCGCCGGCGGTGCCTCGAGCGCGATCGTGGAGATGCTGCGCAACGAGGCGCCTGCGCTGCAATTGCAGATCAACTCCCAGTACACGGCCAAGAGCATCGAGGATCTGCTCGACGGCAAGCTCGACGCGGCTTTCGTTCGCTCACCGCTGGAGCTGGCAGACCCGGCCGTCCGGCAGTTGCAGGTGCTGCCGATCGGCAGCGAGCCTCTCGTGGTTGGGCTGCCGCGGACCCATCGCCTGACGCGGCGCCAACGCATCCATGCCGCGGATCTCGCCGACGAACCGATCGTGACGGGATCCGCGGAGCGGGCGCCGGGCTTCTATCGCATGATGTTCGGCCAGATCTGGGGCGACCGCTCGCCGCGGATCGTCCTTCACGAACCCGACGAGGAGCACATGCTGCGCGCCGTCGCAGCGGGAACCGGCCTCACGATCCTCACCGAGTCACGCGCAAAGGCAATCCAGGTACAGGGCGTCGCCATACGCCGGTTCGCGGCACCGGAACCGCAAGCGGGGTTGGCGCTGGTGTGGCCTGCGGGCAACCTCAACACGGCACTTGCCATGCTGGTCGACGTCGCGCATCGGTTCGTCTCGCAGCACCCCTCCTGACCGCGCTGCGCCCCGGCAAGGCGCGCGCCCCCGTTCGTCCATGGGTTGCATTGATCGAATTTCCTTATCGATCGGACAAGCAACAGTATTGGACGCGACGAGGGCCAACTCCTTCTAATCGGCGCAGGAGACAAACGATGCTCGATATCACATCTGCGAGGGACGACCTCGTCGCCTCGCTGCCGCCCGTGCAGTTCGCCGGCGTCGTATGGGCCGAGACCAGACGATGGACGCGCAGCGCGCGACGCACCGATTCATGCGGAATGAGCACGGAGCGAGCACGATGAACGGTGCCACGAGCCTGGTTAAGACGCTGTTGGCCTCGGGTGTCGACACCTGCTTTGCCAATCCCGGAACGAGCGAGATGCACTTCGTCGCGGCGTTGGACACCGTGCCCGGCATGCAATGCGTGCTTGGCTTGCAAGAGAACGTCGTGACGGGCATGGCCGACGGCTATTTCCGCATCGCGCGCAAGCCGGCCTGCACGCTGCTGCACTGCGGCCCGGGTTTCGCCAACGGCATGGCCAACCTGCACAACGCGCGCCGAGCCCGCAGCGGCATCGTCAACATCGTGGGCGACCAGGCGACCTTCCACCGTCCCTTCGACGCGCCGCTGACCTCCGACACGGCAGGCATGGCGCAGACCGTGTCGGCCTGGGTGCGCACAAGCACGCGTGCGGCAGAACTCGGCCGCGATGCCGTCGAGGCGGTCGCAGCCGCACGCGCCTTCGCCGGCCAGATCGCCACGCTGATTCTGCCCGCCGACGTGTCCTGGGGAGAGGACGGCGAGGTCGGCACGCCGAAAGAGCCGCCCGCGCCGCCGCCGATCGACCCCTTGGCCATCGAAGGTGCGGCCCGCATGCTGCGCGGACGGGACGACGTGCTGCTGCTGTTGGCCGGCGGCGCCGTGCTGGGCGAAGCGCAGCGCCTGGCCTGGCGCATCGCGAAGGCGACGGGCGCCATGTTGATGGCCGATTTCGTGAACGCACGCCTGGAGCGAGGCCGCGGCCGCCTGCAGATCGACCGGGTGCCGTACGCACGGGACGAGGCGCTGGTGGCACTCGGGCGTTACCGGCAGGTCGTGCTGGTCAACGCCCGCCCGCCAGTCACCTTCTTCGGCTATCCCGGCGTGTCGTCGCTGCAGTACGAGCCGGGCACCCAGTTCCACGTGTTGTCGCGGCCGGATCAGGATCCGGTGGAGGCCCTGCGAGCGCTGGCCCAGGCGCTGGACGTGCCGGATGCCGAGATGCCCGATGCAGGACCGCGGCCCAAACCCGCGCGCGGCGCACCTTCGCCCGAAGGCCTGGCGCAGACGCTGGCGGCGCTGATGCCCGAGGAAGCCATCGTCTCAGAGGAAAGCGCCACCTACGGGCGCCACTTCTACCGCTTCACCCACAGCGCACCCGCGCATGACTGGCTGCACCTCACCGGCGGCGCCATCGGCGACGGCATGCCCGTGGCGACGGGCGCCGCACTGGCGGCGGGCAGGCAGCGTCGCGTGATCAGCCTGCAGGCCGACGGCTCGGGCATGTACACGGTGCAGTCGCTGTGGACCCAGGCCCGCGAGCAGCTTCCGGTGACGACCATCATCATCAACAACGGCAAATACAACATCCTCATCGGCGAATACCGCAAGGTCGGTGCCGGGGCAACGCCGGGCACCACCGCCATGTCCATGCTAGACCTGGGCAACCCGTCGCTGAACTGGGTCAGCCTGGCCAACGGCATGGGCGTGGACGCCGCCAGGGCCACCACCCTCGAGCAATGCGCCGACCTCATGCGCGCCAGCTTTGCCCGCCGCGGTCCGTTCCTGATCGAACTCATGGTGTGAGTTGGCCGATCGCAGCTGCAACTTGAAACGAAGGAGACACGCATGAACACGCTCGACACCGGGTACCGTGGGCCGCGCCCGCTCAGACGCAGGACGGTCCTTGCCGCCGGCCTGGGGCTGGCGGCGACGATCGCGCACGCCCGCGTTGCACTGCCCGTGCGCAAGGTGACCGTGATTCTTCCGTTCGGTCTCGGCGGATCGGCGGACGTGATCGCGCGTGCGCTGGGTGCGGGCATGGCTGAGGAGCTCGGCCTGCCGATCGTCATGGACAACCGCCCCGGCGCGTCGGGCGCCATCGCCGCGTCCGCCGCCGCGCGCGCGCCCGGCGACGGATCGACGCTGTTCTTCGGCGCATCGTCGACCCAGTCCGTGCTGCCGAACGTGCGGACCTCGCTGCCGTTCGATCCGGTGGCGGACTTCACGCCGATCTCGATGGTGGCGGAGGTCGAGAATGCGCTGGTGGTCACGCCCTCGCTGCCGGTGCGGTCGGTCGGCGATCTCGTCGCGGATGGCGAGGCGCGCCCCGGGAACTGGCCTACGGTTCCTTCGGTGGCGGCAGCATCACCCATCTCGCAGGCGAGCTTTTCAAGATGTCGGCCGGCATCGACATGCTGCACGTGCCCTACAAGACCGCGACGGACCAGGACGTGGCGCTCATGACCGGCGAACTGCAGTGCGCCTTCGTCACCCTGGCTTCGTCCATGCCACACATCCAGGCCGGGAAGATGCGGCCATTGGCCCTGGCCAGCCGCGAGCGCTCGCCGTTCCTGCCGAATGTGCCATCGACGGCCGAGGCGGGCTATCCGACCGTGGTCGCGGTGTCGTGGGGGGCGCTCTACGCGCCTCGCAAAATGGACCCGGCGCCGGCCGCCACCTTCAACGCCGCCGTCCGCGCGGCCCTGGAGCGCTCCGATGTACGGCAGCGCCTGGCCACCATCCACGCACGGCCGATGGCGAGGTCGCCGCAGGAGCTCGCCGAGTACAAGGCGCGCGACCGGGCGCGCTGGGCCGAGGTGGTCAAGGTCGCCCACATTCAGCAGGAGAGCTGAGCATGATCCGGCTCGATCCCAACCTGCGCTGGCTGTATACCGAGCTTCCCATGGCCGAGCGTGCCGGCGCGGCGGCGGCCGATGGATTCCAGGGTGTCGAAGTGGCGTTTCCGTATGCGGTCGCGGCGCCCAACTACCGGGCCGGCCTCGAAGCGTCGGGCCTGACCCTCGTGCAGATCCTTTCACCAACCGACTGGGACGCGGGTGAGCGCGGGCTGGCATGCCTGCCCGGTCGGGAGGACGACTTCCGGGCCACGATCCAGGCCGCCGTCGCCTACGCCGTCGAATGCGGCCGGCCCTTGGTCCACGCGCCGCTGGGCAACGTGCCCGCCGGTGCGAAGCGGGCCGACTGCATCGCCGTGGCGCGCGAGAACCTGCGCTGGGCTGCCGACGTGGCTGGCGCGCACGGGCTCACGGTCCTGATCGAGGCTTGCTGCAGGGCGCGGATCGCCGACTACCTGGTCCATGCCAACAGGGATGCGGTGGCCTTGGTCGAATCCGTGGCGCGCAGCAACCTGAAGCTGTGCTTTGACACCTACCACGTGGCGATGGAGGGGAACGCGCTGGCGGAGGATCTCGACATCGCCTGGCCGCACGTCGGGCACGTGCAGATCGGCAACGCACCCGGGCGCCACGAGCCAGGCGAGGGCGAACTGGACCTGCAGGCCTTCCTCGGGCTGTTGGAGCGGCGCGGCTGGAACGGCTGGGTCGGGCTGGAGTACACGCCGCGCCGCAATACTACCGACTCGCTGGCCTGGGCGCGTGCGCTGGGCCTGCTTCCGGAGCACGTGCAATGAGCGATGTGCAAGCCCTGATCGGCACCTGGCGCCTGGTGTCATTCCGCATCCTGTACGACGACGGCAGCGTGGAGTTTCCGATGGGCGCCGATGCCGAAGGCCTGATCGTCTACACCCACGCCGGCTTTATGACCGGCGCGCTGATGCAGCGTGGCCGACCGAAATTTTCTGCGATGCGTTCCTCGGTGGCGGAGCGCGGCATCGGCTCGGCCGACGAGATCGTTGCCGCTTTCAACGGCTATTTTTCGTATTTCTGCCGGTTCGAAACTGATCCGGCCCAACGCAAGGTAATACACCGCGTCATCGCCTGCCATCTTCCGGATTGGGAAGGCCGCACGCTGGAGCGGTTCTGGCAGTTCGAGGACGCCGGCGGTCGACGGCAGCTGACGCTGCGGTCCGCGCCGCTGTCGATCAACGACCGCCGGGCCTACAACGAGTTGAAGTTCCTGCGCGAACCGGACGTTCTCCCGATCGAGGTGCAACCATGAACAAGCGTCTTTCCGTCGAGACGACGGAGGTGGTCGCATGAGGGCCGTGCTCATCGCGCGCGGCGACAGCGGCGTGCCGCACCCTCTGCTGCATGACGTGGCAGAAGCTGCGCCCGGCCCGCGCGAGGTACTGGTCAGGGTGCTGGCGGCCGGCATGAACCGGGCCGACCTGTCCTTGAAGACCGGTCACTTCCGTGCCATGACGGGCAGCGGCCCAGCCGGCGTGGCCGGGCTCGAGATGGCCGGTGAGGTCGTCGGCTGCGGCACGGATGTCCAGGGCTTTGGGCTCGGCGACAGGGTCATGGCGATGTGCAGCGGCGCGCACGCGGAACGGGTCTGCGTGGACGAACGCCTGCTCATGCGCGTCCCCGCCGGCGTGGATGTGCTGCAGGCGGCCGCCTGGCCGGCCGCGCTGATGACGGCGCACGACGCACTCGTCACCAACGGGCGCCTGGCGCGCGGCGATCATGTTCTCGTGCAGGCCGCCAGTTCAGTGGTCGGCATCGCCGCGGTCCAGCTGGCCCGGCTGCTCGGCGCCGAGCAGGTGATCGGCACCAGCACGTCCGCCGACAAATGGGAGCGCCTGCGCGCGCTGGGCGCGACCCTGGCTGCGCACGGCGGCCCCACGCTGGAGGCTGCCGTCAGGGAAGCGACGCACGGGCATGGCGTGGACGTGGTGGTCGACCATCTGGGTGCGCCTGCGCTCGCCGAGAACATGGCCAGCGCAGCCGTCGGCGCACGCATCGTGAGCGTGGGGCGCATGGGCGGCACTGCCGGGGCGATCGACCTTGACCTGCTCTCGCTCAAGCGGCTGTCGCTGGTCGGCGTGACCTTTCGCACGCGCACCGTCGACGATGTGGCCGCGCTGATCGCGCGCATGCTGGCCGACCTTGCCCCGCTGCTCCAGGGCGGGCGCTTCAGCATGCCGATCGACAAGGTGTTCGCCCTGGAAGACGTGGCCCAGGCCCATGCGTGGATGAAGTCACGCCAGCAATTCGGCAAGGTGATCCTGCAACCATGACACAAGTCAGAACTCAGCGATTTGCCTGGATCACCGGCGCGGGCTCCGGGATCGGCAGGGCAGCCGCGCTGGCCCTGGCGCAGGCAGGCCATGTCGTTGCCCTGTCCGGCCGCCGGGCCGACGCGCTGCAGGCCGTGGCCGGCCAGGTGGCCGCGCAGGGTGGCACCGCGCACAGCTTCGTCCTGGACGTGAGGGACAGCGAGGCCGTCACGTCCACGTTCGCGGCCATCGAGCGCGATGTCGGGCCTGTCGACGTGTTGGTGAACAGCGCCGGCATCAACGTGACTGCGCGGTCCTGGGCCGAGGTCGGCATCGCCGCCTGGCGCCAGGTCGTGGACGTGAACCTTACTGGAACATTCCAGTGCATGCACGCCGTGCTGCCGTCGATGCGCGCCCGGCGCGACGGCCTCGTCATCAACGTCGCGTCGTGGGCAGGCCGGCATGCCTCGCCGCTGGTCGGGCCCGGGTACAACGCGACCAAGCATGCGGTAGTCGCTCTGACGCACAGCTTCAACATGGAGGAAGGGCGCAACGGCTTGCGCGCCTGTGTGCTGATGCCCGGCGAAACCGACACGCCGATCCTGGACCAGCGGCCGGTGCCCGTGCTGGCGCAGGAGCGCGCCCGGATGCTGCAGGAGCATGACCTGGGCCAGACCGTCGCCTTCCTCGCCAGCATGCCGGGGCGGGTCTGCGTCAACGAGATCCTGATCAGCCCAACCCACAACCGGGCCTTCGGTGCGTGACGGGCCGGAACGAACCGACGCATCCATGAGCACCTCGATAAGGGAATGTTATCCAGCCATGCGCCGCTCGGCAGTCGATCGCTCTTCGATTCGCCTTTGACCTTGGAGGGTGAGTCGGCAAAGGCCTGCGCTGCGCCGTCCACCATCCGCACACAGTTCATCGGTGACCGGCGGGCGACCCAGCCGATCCGGCCCCTGCAAGGCTGGTGCCTCTGGCGTGTCGAAGCCTTCGACGAGCGTGTCAAAGGCCCCACGCAGGGACTCGGACGATTCGAGGGGCGACGAACTCGGAACCGATCGTGCCGGAGGCCACGATGCGGGCGGTCGCGTCGATGTTGCCGCCCGGCGCGAAAGGCACCACCAGCCGGATCGGCTTGTCCGGGTACTGGGCGTGCACGACGCTGCCCGCCATCAGGGCGATCGAGAACAGGCAGCGGCGAAAGCGTGCGAAAAGCATGGGATGTCTCCGAAAGGCCCATCGAGGGCAGATTGGTTAGCGTGAAGCCGGGTCGGTCCCGCTTCAGCGCGCATGCCTGCGCCGCTCCAGCAACGTCAGAAGCCGCACGACGGGCAGCAGCAGGACCAGGTAGATGCAGGCGGCGATGACGATCGGCGTCGGGTTGTAGGTCAGGGCCTGGGCCTGGCGCGCATTGCCGAGCAACTCCGGCACCGCCACGACGCTCGCGAGCGAGGTCATCTTGATGACCTCGAGCGTGTTACTGATCAGGTCCGGGCGCATGTTGCGGATCGCCTGCGGCAGCACGATCGACC
Source organism: Variovorax sp. RA8 (assembly GCF_901827175.1). Lineage (NCBI taxonomy): Bacteria > Pseudomonadati > Pseudomonadota > Betaproteobacteria > Burkholderiales > Comamonadaceae > Variovorax > Variovorax sp. RA8. The sequence goes on from NZ_LR594663.1 coordinate 261,466, forward strand.
GCATGACCTGCAGCCGGGCGAGGCCCGTCGACCGGCCGGCTTCGACCTGGCGCGACGAGACGCTCTCGATGCCCGCGCGGAACACCTCGCCGTAGTAGCTCGAGGTCGTGAGCGTGAACGCGATGGCGACGGCGCCGAGGCGCGGCAGGTCCAGGCCGGCGAACGGCGCGCCGAAGTAGATGAAGATCAGCAGCACCAGCGGCGGAAACGCGCGGAAGAAATCCACGTAGACCACCAGTGCCCAGCGCAGCCATCGGGCACCGAGGTTGCCTGCCACGGCCAGCAGCATCCCGCTGAGGATGCCCAGCGGAACGACGATCGCCGACAACAGCAGCGTGTACGCGAGCCCGCCGAGCAGGAAGCGCCATACCTGGTCGATGACGCCGGGGTTGAAGAAATTCTGGGCCAGTGCGTCCATGCTGTCAGTGCCTCCAAGCAAAGCGGGTTTCGATCCATCGCCCGAGCGCGACCACGGGCACGAAGAGCGCCAGGTAGGCCAGGGCGCCCAGCGTCAGCGGCGTCGCGTTGGCCGCCAGGCTCGACGAGGAGGAGGCCTGGTTTAGGATTTCCGAGAGCGCGACGACCGAGCCGAGTGCGGTTCCCTTGGTGATGGCGATGACCCGGTTGGTGAGCGGCGCGACCGTGATGCGCAGTGCCTGCGGGAGCACGACCAGCCGCAGTGTCTGGAAGCGCGTCATGCCGGTCGATCGAGCGGCCTCGGACTGTCCCTTCGCCACCGTCTGGATGCCGGCCCAGAAGACCTCCTCGGAGAAGGCCGCCAGCACCAGCGACAGTGCCAGCCAGGTGGCGACGAAGGCGCTCATCGCCAGGTCGATGTACGGGAAGGCGAAGAACAGCAGGATGATCACCACCAGCGGCGGCAGTGCGCGCATCACGTCGGCAAAGACCACGATGAGCAGGTTGACGGCCCGCACCTGAAAGGCGCGGACCACCGCCAGCAGCAGGCCGGCGCTCAAGCCGGCCGCGATGACGACCGCGCCCAGCTGCAGGGTGACCACGAAGCCCTCGCCGATCTTCGGCAGGTACTCGAGCGCCACGCCCGCATTGAAGAAGGCGTCGATGAATCGCTCCAGGTTCGTCATGGCTGCGCCTCCTTCGACGGCATCGGCTCAGCCATGGGAGATGCGCGAGAGGAACTCTCGCGTCCGTGCTTCGCGAGGGGCGCCGAACACCTGCTCGGGCGAACCCTGCTCGAGGATCACGCCCTGGTCCATGAAGATCACCCGGTCCGCGACCGCGCGGGCGAACTGCATCTCGTGCGTGACCACGATCATCGTCATGCCGCTGTCGCGCAGCTCGCGCATCACCTTCAGCACGCCGCCCACCAGTTCGGGGTCGAGCGCGCTGGTGGGTTCGTCGAACAGCATCGCCACGGGCGCGAGCGCCAGGCCGCGCGCGATGCCCACCCGCTGCTGTTGACCCCCCGAGAGTTCGCCGGGGTAGGCTTGCGCCTTCTCGGCCAGGCCGACGCGCGCGAGCGCCTCCCGGCCCTTGAGTTCGGCCTCGGCGCGCCCCATGCGCTGCACCTTGCGCAGCGCCAGCGTCACGTTGGCCAATGCCGTCATGTGCGGATAGAGGTTGAACTGCTGAAACACCATGCCGATCTTCTGGCGCAGGCGGTTGAGGTTCACGCCGGAGGCGGTGATGTCGACCCCGTCGAAGACCACCGTTCCAGCCGAAGGCTCCTCGAGCCGGTTGCAGCAGCGCAGCAGCGTGCTCTTGCCGGACCCCGAGGAGCCGATCAGCACCACCACCTCGCCGAGCGCGACGTCGAGGTCGACGCCCTTGAGGACCTGGTTTTGGCCATAGGCCTTGCGCAGGCCGCGGATCTGGAGGATCGGTCGTCCGATGTCGGGACGCGAGGGATCGGTCTCGTTCGAGGCAGCAGGAGTCGTCATCGTGGTGTTGCGGAAGAAAGGGATGTCGGCCATCACGCCGTGGCGCTTCATGAACATTGCAGGCTCACGGGGCGCGCGTCGTAGCCTTCGAGCCCGGACACGCCGTGCCCGGCGTCGATGCTGCGGATCACCGAGTCCGCCGCGGGCGGCACCCCCAGCCACTTCTCGTGAAGCTTCGCGAGCGTGCCGTCCTGCTTCATGCACTTGATGGTCATGGAGAGCTGGTCGCGCAGGGCCACCTCGGTCTTGCGCGTCGAGATCGCGAACACCTGCCCGGTCTTGATCAGCAACGCCGGCTTGACGAGCGGGTTCTGCTTGCCGGCCCACTTGACCGCGAAGTCGTTGGCCAGCGCGGCGTTCGCCCGGCCGGACAGCACCGCCTGGATCGCGTCCGCGACGCTGTCGTAGACGTCGCAGCCCAGGCCGTAGCGGGCGCTGTTCTCGGCGCACCACTTGTCGAAGATGGAGCCCTTGTTGATCGCCACCCGCTTCCCCTTGAGCTGTTCGAGGGCCGTGATCTCCGGGTCGGACTTCTTCACGAGGAACTGGTAGTCGGTGTTGACGAAACCCTCGGTGAACAGCAGGTTCGCCGCGCGCTCCCGGGTCGCCACCGTCGGCGCCAGCCAGTCGTACTTGCCCGAAGCCAGGCCCGGGATCAGCCCCGAGAAGGAACTCACCTCGACATTGAGCTTGCGCCCCATGCGGCGCGCCACTTCCTGGCTGACGTCGACGAAATAACCTTCCACGCCGCCGCCAAGCTTGCTCATGCTCATCGGGGGGAAGGTCGCGTCCAGGCCGGTGCTGAAGGCGGATTGCGCGGAAGCGGAGGCCCAGGCTGTGGCCAGCAGGGACACGGCGAGCACGGTACGGGGGATGGCGGTCATGGGGATCCTTGGAGGTGTCGAGGTCTTGGAGGTGGAAACGGGAACCGCGGCGGGCGGCGGACTTCTTCTCTTCATGCGGGCCGGCGCAGCAGGCCGCGCCATCGCTCGAACGAGGTGCCCGCATTGCCCAGCGCGAGCGTGGCCTCGAGCAAGGCCTCGCAATGCGGGCCGGGCCAGACCCGGCCCGTGAGCTGCAGGAACTTGCCGGCGAGCTCCTCGAGGCCGTAGGGGGCGGCGTCGTCGCCGCGGTTGAAGGCGACCTCGGCCGCCACGGTGCGGCCATCGGTGCGACGCACCGATACGCGCGCGGGGCGCTCATCGGGCAGCCGCGCGCTCATGGCGGCGTCTTCCCGCACGGTGACCTTCTGCGCCAGGGCCAGGACGCCCGCATCGCGCACCGCCTCCCAGGTGAAGGCCTCGAGCCGGCTGTGACCGTGGTGGAGGCGCGTGGCGACCGCGAAGGGGATCGAGAACTTCGCGCCCAGCGTGTTGGCCGGCACCGCGTTGTCCATCTCGGCGGCCATGCCGTAGGTCTCGACGACGACGGCCTCGACGTCCTGCGGCTCGGGCAACTCGCCGCGTTCGGCCAGGACGTCGAGTGCGTCGAGCGTCCCGTGGTTGAAGCGGCAGCAGGCGTGCAGCTTGAAGTAGTTGCGCATCAGCTGCCACTGGCTGCCGAGTCCGTCGATCGCCTGCCCGGGATCGAAGGCATCGGAGACGATGGACGTGAACAGCGTGTGCAGGCCATCGGCCTCGCCGCCGAAGCCGGCCGCATGGAGTTCCAGCGCGAGGATGCCGTTGCGATTGGCCAGCCCCGCATAGACGTTGCGTACCAGGCCTCCCTGCAGCATCGTCAACTTCGAGGTCGCGGTGGTCAGCGACGCGGCGATGTTCAGCACGTTGCGCATGGCGCCCTCCCCCCTGCCCGCGGCGCGCGCCGCCGCGGCGGCAGCACCGATCGTTCCCCAGGTGCCGTGGGTGTGCATGCTCGCGCGCAGCCGGCTGGCGGCGGCGAGCCGCGCTCCCACCTCGTAGCCGACGACCACCGCCGCCAGGAAGGTGTCGGCGTCGGCACCCATCGTCTCGGCGATCGCCAGGGCGGCCGGCACCGCATGGATGGCCGGATGGCCACGGGCGAAGCGATTGCCTTCGTCCATCTCCAGGAAAGTGCCACCGGTGCCGTTGAGAAACGCAGCCGAGTCCGCACCGGCGTGCCGCGCAAACCCGATCGGCGTGGCGGCGCCGCTCGCCGACTGCGAATCCGCCAGCGCCCGCAGCTCGGGCTCGACGCTGCCGCCGGCGATGGCGCCGATCGTGTCCGCGAGGATCCACCGGGCGTGCTGCTGCACCTCGGGTGCGAGCCGCTCGAACGACAACCCGGCCGCGAAGGCGCCGAGCGCTTGCCGGTAGCTCATGCGGCGACTCCTTGCGTCGGACCAGCGATTCGGTCCGCGAGCTGCCGCAGGAAGATGGCATCCACCCGCGCCGCATTGCCGCTCGAGAACCCGGCGCTGTGCGGGGTCGCGATCACCTGCGGCAGATCCCACAGCGCAGAGCCCGCCTGCAGCGGCTCGTGGGCGAACACGTCGAGGAAGGCGCCGGCGATGCGCGACGCGCGCAGTGCCTCGATCAGCGCGTCCTCTTCGACGACCTCGCCGCGCGCGACATTGACGAGGTACGCCGAGTCCGGCAGCAACCCCAGCCGCGTGCGGTCGACCAGATGCTGCGTGCGCTCGGTCAGCGGGCAGGCCAGCACCAGCCAGTCGGTGCGTGGCAGCACCGCATCGATTCCCTCGTAGGCGACGGTCTCGGCCGCGCCTTCGCAGGGGGTTGCGCTGCTGCGCACCGCCACCACGCGCATCTCGAGCATCGCGAGATGGCGTGCAATACCCTGCCCGATGGCGCCCCAGCCGACCACGGCCGCGGTCTGCCCTGCCAGGTCGGGCGGCAGCGAGCCTCCGATCAGGGGCGCCCATTCATGCCGGCGTTGCGCCGCCATGAGCTGCGGCAGGCGCCTCGCCAGCGCCAGGATGCCCGCCAGCGCGGTCTGCGCGACCACGGCTGCATTGGCACCGGCTGAGCCCGTGACGTCGACGCCGCGCCGACGCAGTTCGGCGAACACGGGGCGATCGGTGCCGGCCGAATGGGTGTGGACCCAGCGCAAGTGGCGCGCCTCGAGCAGCGCGTCGTAGAAGCGCTGCGTGCCTGGCAGCACCTGGTGCTTGGTCGAGAGGCCCGTCACGTCCCGCGAGACGAAGGCGATGTGGGGCTGGGCATCGGCGCGCGGCGCGACGAGTTCATGGGGTACCGCCCGCAGCAGGTGGCGCACTTCGTCGCCCAGACGCTCGATGGCCGGCTCGGACATCATGACGCGCAGGCGCTGCGAATGCGCGATGTTCGGTTCGATGGTCATGCGGGGGTCACTCGCGGAAGCCCGGATCCATGCGGTCGAGCTTGCGCAGCAGCGCCGGCCATTCCATGAGCCCGTAGGGTCGGCGCGTGCCGGGCTGGTAGTTGTTCCAGGTCTCCTCGAGCACCTCCTGCGGCACGGCCTTGAGCGGCGTGTTGCACGACATCGCGCCGATCTGCGCGCGGCAGGCCAGCTCGAGCCGGTGCATCCAGTTGAAGGCCTCGCCCACGCTGCGGCCCACCACCAGCGCGCCGTGGTTGCGGAAGATCACGGCCTCGCGGTCGCCCAGGTCTTCCAGCAGCGAAGCCTGCTCGGCGGTGTTGAGCACCACGCCCTGGTAGTCGTGGTAACCGATCTTGAGGAAGCGCATCGCGGTCTGCGTGAGCGGCAGCAGCCCGCATTCGAGCGAGGAGACGGCCATCGAGGCCCAGCTGTGGGTATGGATCACGCAGGCCACGTCGGGCCGCGCGGCATGCACCGCGCTGTGGATCACGTAGCCGGCCTTGTTGATGCCGTAGTTGAGCTCGCCGAAGTCGGGCGAGGACAGGATGTTGCCGTTCGGGTCCACCTTGATCAGGCTCGAGGCCGTGATCTCCTCGTACATCATCCCGTAGGGGTTGATGAGGAAGGCGCCCTTCTCGCCGGGCACGTGCGAGGAGATGTGGTTGGCCATCATGTCGGACATGCCGTAGAGGTCGACCAGCCGGTAGCAGGCGGCGAGGTCGATGCGCGCCTGCCATTCGGCGGGGGAGCACTGGTCCTTCATGGAGGGGATCTGGAGCACGCCAGGGTTCGTCATCGCACGGGTCCTTTCTTCGATATCGGGTGGGGGTTCAGTCGGCGCCGAGCTGCAGGCGGCTGGGCAGGCGCTTCTCGATCGCGAACTTCAAGAGCGCCGCGCAGCGGAAGATGCCGTGCGCGAACTTGCCGTAGGGCAGCGTGAGGAACAGCGCCATCACCACGCCCAGGTGCACGGCCAGCAGCAGCGCCATGAACTGCGTGTCGCGCCAGGCCAGCAGCGCCAGGCCGGTGAGGCTGGTCAGCAGCAGCAGCGCGATGAAGCCGCGGTCCATGGGCCGCTGCGCGACGTCGCCATGCGCCGGGTCGCGCCGCAGGTTGAGCCACAAGAGGCCGATCGGGCCGACCACCAGGCCGATGCCGCCGGCGGTGCCCAGCAGCACCGGCAAGCTGGTCAGCGCATAGGGCGCATGCAGGTCGAACAGGTAGTGGTAGAGCGTGGCCACGCAGGTCGAGGCGAAGCACAGCATGAAGCCGTAGAAGGTGAAGTGGTGGAAGCGCCGGCGCCACAGCGTGAAGCGGTCGTCCTCGTTGTTGCAGCCCTCGCCGTGGCCGCCGCCGAGGTACTTCAGGCGCAGCGCATCGTGCGCCGCTTCCGCGCTCGCGGGCCCGCGCACGCCCGCCATGGCCGGCGCGTTGCCGGGGTCGTTGGCCGGCGAGACCTCGCGCCAGAAGCGCCGCACGCCCAGCGCCAGCGCGAGCAGCACGAACAGCGACACCGCGCCGAACACCAGCGCGAGGAAGTTGTGCGGGAAGATCGCGTAGAAGTTGCCGGCCAACGGCTCGTGCAGCAGCGAGCCGCTCATCGCGACCGCGAGCACCAGGAACAGCGCGAGGCCGCCGGCCAGGGCCAGCGCGACCGTGAGCCCGGCCTTCTCGTAGAGCGAGCCCATCGCGGCGGGCCAGGCGTAGTCGTGGTAGGTCTGCACGCGCACCTGGGCCATGGCCTGCGGCACGTTGACCGCGAACTCGTGCGGCGGCGCGTACTGGCAGGCATGCAGGCAGGCGCCGCAGTTGTGGCAGAGGTTGGCCAGGTAGTGCGTGTCGGCCTTGCCGAACTCGAGCCGCCGCGTCATCGCGGGGAACACGGCGCAGAAGCCCTCGCAGTAGCGGCAGGCGTTGCAGATCTGCAGGATGCGCGCGACCTCGCCCTCGGGGGCGGTCAGCGGAAGGGCGGGCTGGATCGGGATCACGCGCGACGGGGTGGCGCCGATGCCGTCCGCATCGGCACGCGCGCGTGCGACGAGATCAGTGAGCTGCTGCAAGAGGGGTCTCCGGGGAATGCTTCGAAAGGTTCCTGGCCGCGCGCGCGGCCTGGGTGCCGGCGATGCGGCCGAAGGCCGTGCCGATGCTCATGCCGACGCCCGCCGTGTAACCCTTGCCGAGCACGTTGCCGGCCATCATTTCGCCGGCCACGAACAGGTTGGGGCTGGGCCGGCCGCCGAAGAGCACGGCCGCGGTCTCGTCCACCTTCAGGCCCAGGTAGGTGAAGGTGATGCCGGGGCGGACCGGGTAGGCATAAAACGGCGCGGTGTCGAGCGGGCGCGCCCAGTGCGTCTTGGCCGGTGCGAGGCCCTCGGTGTGGCAGTCGTCGAGCGCGGTGTGGTCGAAGCGGCCGACGCGGCAGGCGGCGTTGTAGTCCTGCACGGTGCGCACGAAGGTGGCTTCGTCCAGGCCGATCTTCTGTGCGAGTTCGCCGAGCGTGTTCGCCTGCGTGCCGGTGAACACCGGCGGCATGAAGCGGCCGACCGCCTTCTGGTCGATGATCGACCAGGCGATCTGCCCGGGCTGCTGTGCCACCAGCCGGCCCCAGATCGCATAGCGCTTGGGCCAGAAGTCCTCGCCCTCGTCGTAGAAGCGGAGTGCTTCGCGATTGACCACCACGCCGAGCGAGACGCAGTCGATGCGCGTGCAGATGCCGCCGTCGTAGAGCGGCGCGCGCGCATCGATGGCGACCATGTGGCCCTGCGAGGGATCGCCGATGCTGTCGGCGCCCGCGGCGATCATGTGCTTGAGCAGCACGCCCTGGTTGAAGCGTGTTCCGCGGATCAGGAAGTTGTCGGCCGGCCATTCGCCGCGCTCGTTCTGGCCCCAGGCCTCGCGCAGCCATTCGCGGTTCGACTCGAAGCCGCCGGCCGCGAGCACGCAGCTCTTCGCCGCGATGCGTTCGCCGGCCTCGGTGCGCACGGCCACGAAGCGCTCGCCGTCGAGCTCGACCGAGGCCACGGGCGTGTCGTAGCGGATCTGCACGCCGAGCCTTTCGGCGCTGCGGAAATAGGCATTGACCAGCGCCTTGCCGCCGCCCATGAAGAAGGCATTGGTGCGCGCCACGTGCAGCGCGCCCGACAGCGGCGGCTGGAAGTGCACACCGTGGCTGCGCATCCAGTCGCGGCAGTTCGACGAGGCGCGGATCACGAGCCGCGCGAGGCGCTCGTCGGTGAGGCCGCCCGTCACCTTCAGCAGGTCCTGCCAGTACTCCTCTTCAGGGTAGGCATCGACCAGCACGTCCTGCGGCGCGTCGTGCATGCAGCGCAGGTTGCGGGTGTGCTGCGAGTTGCCGCCGCGCCATTCTCTGGGCGAGGCCTCCAGCAGCAGCACCGAAGCGCCGGCCTGGCGCGCCATCAGGGCGGCGCACAGCGCGGCATTGCCGCCGCCGACGACGAGGACGTCCGGCATGGCTTTCGCGGAGGATCGACGCATCGGGTCGATGACGGTTCTTTGCTTCATGTCTCCAGAACTTCGGGCTGCTACGGGTCGACGCGTACTCTAGGAAAGCGTCCCCGTTCTGCTCAGGCCTGAAGTCGCATGGCCTCATCTCGATCCGAGATGGCAGAGCTAGTCCAGCAGCGTCGCGCCCGGCCAGCGGCCGGCCTTCACCAGCGTGCGCGCGGTGTCTATCAACACGATGCGCACCGCCAGCGCGGCGGGCGCCAATTCGCCCTCAGGCAGGCTGGCGACCGCGTTTTGCCGTCGCGCGGCCTTGTCGGCCAGCGGCGCGATGTGGAAACTTTGGATCGCATCGGCATAGCGCCCCAGCGCGGCACCGGGCTGCACGGTGCCGCCGAGCCCGGCCTCGACGGAGGCCATCAGGATCGACAGGGAATCGATCTCGGCGATCAGGTTGGGCACCACGCGCGCGCGCTGGCAGGCGGCATCGATGGTGCGACGCAGGCCGTGTGGCGCCGTCGGGAGGATCAATGGCTCGCGCGCCAGTTCGGCCATCTCGATGACGCCGACGGCTTGCGACGCCGCCTCCCCGCCACGGCGCGCACGGATGAAGAGCAGTTGCTCCTCGAGCAGTGGCGTCACGCTCCAGCGCGGCGCTTCCTGCGCGTTGAAAGCCAACGCCAAATCGATCTTGCGGGCATTGAGCATCGTGGCCAGGTGCCCCGACATGCCCTCGACCAGGTGCAGCCGCACGTCGGGATAGCGCTCGCGCATCGCCTGCATGAACGGCATGCCGAGCACGGATGCAGTGGTCGGGGCCATGCCCACACTGACCGCACCCATGAGCCGCGCATGCTTGGCGACCAGCACCGCCTGGTCGGAATGGCGCAGCGTGAGCTGGGCCTCCGCAAAGAAGGCCAGGCCGGCCTCGGTCGGCGTCGTGCCCCTGCCCGTGCGCTGCAGCAGCCGCGTGCTGAGCTCCGACTCGAGCCGGCTGATCTGCTGGCTCAGGGCCGACTGGACGACATCGAGGTCGATCGCCGCGCGGCCCATGCTGCCGAGCTCGACGATGCGGACGAAATAGCGCAGTTGCCGAAGTTCCATCGCGGGCTTTCGGAAAGAGGGACATCGCCGGATGGCCCCGGCGCCTGGGAATGACCGATTCAGGTCAGCCGCGGTCCAGCCGCAGCGACGCGGTGGGACGCGCCTTGACCGGCTGCGCATCCTCGAGCGTGCGACCGATGCGCAGCAGCAGCGGATCGTCGAACAGCCGCCCCACGAGCTGCACCGACAGTGGCAGCCCCTCGGGCGACAGGCCGATTGGCAGCACCAGCGCTGGATTGCCCGTGAGGTTGAACGGCGTGGCCTGGATCGGCGAGTTCGGGTTGGCCTTCGCCTCGTCGAAACGCAGCGCCGGGCCCAGCGTGCAGGCGGTGACCAATGCATCGAAGCGACCGAGGACCTGGCGATTCAGGATCGCGGCGAGCTGGCGACGCACCCGTTGCGCCTGAACCAGGTCGCTCGCCGGAATGAACGCGCCCAACAGCAGCCGCAGCCGGCAGATGCGGCCATAGAGATCGCCGTGCGCGCGCAGGTCGCGCTCGTGGATCGCGTAGGCCTCGGCGTACTGCAGCGTTCGGGCCGCGGCATTGAAGAGTTCGTAGTCGGGCAGTTCCACGTCCTCGATCACCGCGCCCGCGCGCTCCAGCACCGCGAGCGCCCCGTCGATGGCCTCGACCGTCGCTGCATCGGCCGCGCCCTCGCGCTCGTAGTAATGGCGCACCACGCCGATGCGCAGGCCTTCGACGCCCTCGTTCAAGCGCTGCATGAACGGCGGCGCCGGCACCCCGCGGCTTGCGGGGTCGCGCGCATCGTGGCCCGCCACCACCGACATCACCGCGGCGCAGTCCTCGACGTCCCAGGTCAGCGGGCCGCAGTGATCCAGCGACCAGGCCAGCGGGAACACGCCGCTGCGCGGCACGAGCCCGTAGCTCGGCTTGAGCCCGACGGTGCCGCAGGCGGCCGCCGGATAGCGGATCGAACCCGCGGTGTCGCTCCCCATGCCGACGCGGCACAGGCCGGCAGCCACGGCCACGGCACTGCCGGACGAGGAACCGCCAGCGATGTGCTCGAGGTGCCAGGGGTTGCGCGCGGGCGGCGCGGGCAGGTCGAAGCTCGGCCCGCCGAGCGCGAATTCGTAGGTGGTCATCTTGCCGAGCAGCACCGCGCCGCCGGCGCGAAGACGCGCCTGGACCTCGGCATCGGTGCCCGGCACCCGGCCGGCCAGCAATCGCGACTGGCAAGTGGTGGCGATGCCCGCCGTGTCGTAGATGTCCTTGAGGCCATAGGGAATGCCCTGCAGCGGCCCGCGCTCGCGGCCGGCCCGCAAGTCACGGTCGGCTTCGTCGGCCTCCTCCAGCGCGCGCTCCGCGCAGAGCGTGACGAAGGCGTTCAGGTGCGGATCGAGCCTGGCGATCCGCTCCAGGCTGTGCCGCGTCAGCGCGGTCGAGGTCAGCGTGCCGCTGCGCAGCAGCGCACCGGCCCGGACGATCGGCAGCTCGTGGAAATGGGTTTCAGCCTGCATGATCGGGCCCCGCGAACTCGAGCGGATCGAACCGGTGCGAGGGCTCGTCGGACGCCGCCAGGCCGGCCTGCCGCATGCGCTCGCCCGCCTGCACGAAATAGCGCCAGTGGGTGAAGAGCTCGTCGCGCATGTCCGCCGGCACGTCGAGGCCGAGGTGCGCGATGCTGGCCTCGAACATCTCGCGCTGCGCGTCGGCCTCGCCTTCCGTGGTGGTGCGCACGCCCGAGGCCGCTGCTTCAGTCGACCGTGATGTTGGCATCGACGATCACCTTGCGCCACTTCTCGGTCTCGGAGGCCATGAGTTCGCTCAGCGCGCCGGGCGGCCCGCCCTTGAAATCGAAGCCGGCGTCGCTGAGCTTCGCCTGCACTTCCGGATCCTTGATCACCGCATCGAAGACCTCGTTGAGCCGGGTGACGATCTCCTTCGGCGTGCCTGCGGGTGCCAGGAAGCCGTACCAGCCCGACAGCTCGTAGCCCGGCACGCCGGATTCGGCAACCGTCGGCAGATTCGGATAGTTCGGCATGCGGGTCGCGGTGGTGATGGCGAGCGCGCGCAGCTTGCCGGCCTTCGCCAGCGGCATTGCCTCGGAGAGGACGGCAATCATGTAGGTGGTCTGTCCGCCGGTCAGGTCGGCCAGCGCGGGCGCACCGCCCTTGTACGGCACATGGTTCGACGCCACTCCCGCCATGCGCTTGTAGAGCTCGGCGCCAAGGTGCGCGGGGGTGCCGTTGCCCGCCGAGGCGTAGTTCGCTTCCCAGCCCCTGGTCTTCAGGTAGTCGTTCAGTTCCTTCATCGACTGCACCGGCAGGGCCGCGTTCACCACCACCACGCTCGGCACCTTGACCGCGAGGATGATCGGCACCAGATCGGTCTTCGGATCGTAGGACAGGCGCTTGTAGAGGCTCGGATTCACCGCGAGCGCGGTCGACGTGCCGAGGAACAGCGTGTGCCCGTCCGCGGGCACGCCCTTGCCCACGTAGGCCGCGGCAATGGCTTCGCTCGCGCCGGGGCGGTTCTCGACCACCACCGGCTGCCCCAGGCGCTCCGAGATCTTCTGCGCCGCCACGCGTGCCAGCGCATCGGTCGAGCCTCCGGGCGGATAGGGCACCACGATGCGCATCGGCTTCGACGGGAAATCGGCGGCATGGGCCGTCCCGGCCGCCGCGAACGCGAGGGCCAGGCCGGAGAGAAGAATCCTTGTCGCGCGCATCATGGTTGTTTTCCTTGTGGTTGAGAGTGTGAGGCCGTCTCGCCAGAGACGAACCAGGGTGAAACCGGATCGTTCGCTTCAGTCGAGGCGTTCGCAGGCACGCCGCAGCCGATGCAGTCCGTCTTCTAGCGTCTGCATCGAGCTCGCGAAGGAAAGCCGAAAGAACGGCGAGGCGCCATAGGCCGCGCCCTGCAACGCCACCAGGCCCTCGGCGTCGAGCAGGTGCATCACGAAGTCGTCGTCGCTGCGCAGCACGCGGCCATTGGCGGCCCGGCGTCCGAGCAGCGACGCGCAACTGGGGAACGCATAGAACGCGCCCTGCGGCACATGGCAATGCAGTCCGGGGATGGCATTCACGGCGGCCACCACCTTGTCGCGCCGCGCCTGGAGGATCGCGTTGCGCTGCGCGATGAGGTCCTGCGGCCCGTCGAGAGCCTCGACGGCGGCGGCCTGGCTGATCGACGAAGGGTTCGAGGTGCTCTGCGATTGCAGCTTCACCATCGCGGCGACCAGAGGGGCCGGCGCGCCCGCGAAGCCGATGCGCCAGCCGGTCATGGCATAGGCCTTGGAAACGCCGTTGAGTGTCAGCGTCCTGTGCCGCAACTCGGGTTCGACCTGCGCGAGCGTGAGGAACGGCACGCCGTCGTAGACCAGGTGCTCGTAGATATCGTCGCTCATCACCCAGACCTGGGGATGGCGCAGCAGCACGTCGGCCAGCGCCTTCAGCTCGGCGCGCGAGTAGATGGCGCCGCTCGGATTGTTCGGCGCATTGAGCACCAGCCACTTGGTGCGCGCCGTGATGGCGCGCTCCAGGTCTTCCGGGCGCAGCTTGAATCCGTTGTCGCTGCGGCATTCGACGAAGACGGGCCGCCCTTCGGCCAGCAGCACGATGTCGGGATAGGACACCCAGTACGGCGTCGGCACGATCACCTCGTCGCCCGCCTCGACCGTGCACATCAGCGCATTGAAGATGATCTGCTTCGCGCCAGTGCTCGCGATCAGTTCGCGCGCCTCGTAGTCAAGGCCGTTGTCGCGGCGGAACTTGGCCTGGATCGCCGCCTTGAGTTCGGGCGTTCCGCCCACGTCGGTGTACTTGGTCTTCGACATCGACATGGCACGCGCGGCAGCTTCGCAAACATGGGCGGGCGTGTCGAAGTCCGGCTCGCCGGCCGTCAGCCCCACGATGTCGCGCCCGGCGGCGCGCAGTTCGCGTGCGCGCTGCCCTGCCATGGAACTGGGAGACGGCTTGATGCGGTCGAGGCGTGCGGCGATCAGTGACATGCGTCGTGGGTCCGGATGAATGTGAGGAGGAAAGGGTCGACGAGTGCGCCTCCATGCGTGGCTCTCGACCTCGAATGCGGAAATTCTAGGAATCGCCTTTCATCGCCACAAATTGATTAAAGTTGTAGATTGATCATGTCCACCGATAAACCTGTTTCGCCGAAGACATGCCCATCCACAGAAACGTCTCGCTTCGACACCTGCGCGCCTTCGCCGAGCTGGCGGACACGGGTTCCTTCACGACGGCCTCGGCGCACCTGTTCGTGACGCAGTCGTCGTTGACGGCGACGATCCAACAGCTGGAGTCGGCGGTGGGATTGAAGCTGTTCGACCGGACCACGCGCCGCGTGGTCATGACCGAGGAGGCCAGCCGCTTCCAGTCGACGGCCCGGAAGATCCTGCGCGAGTTCGACACCGCGATCTCCGACCTGCAGGCCTACGGGCAAGGCAAGGTCGGCCACATCCGGATCGCGGCCGCGGCCTCGTTCATCTACCACTTCCTGATGGCGGCGATCACAGAGTTCCGCAAGACCTTTCCCGACATCACCGTGACCCTGATGGATGCGGGTGCCGAGCGCGTGGAGCAGTTGGTGGCCGACGGCGAGGTCGACTTCGCGATCGCGAGCCAGCACAAGCACAACGACGAGCTGGAGTACGTGCCGCTGCTGGCCGACCGCTATGGCGTGGTGTGCCACCCGGACTCCCCCTTGGCCGGCTCGACGAAGCCGATGCGCTGGAGCGAGCTTGCGTCGGAGGGATTCGTGGCATTCACGCCCGATACCGGCATCGGGTCGTTCCTGCGCCAGCAGGTGGGAGGACTGCCCGTGTTCAAGGGACGTCACGACGAGATCTCGAGCACCACCTCGCTGTTCGCCTACCTGCACGGCGGCAGCGGTTTCTCGATCGTGCCCGCGCTCGCGGCCACCTTCGCCGGTTTCGCCGACTTTCATTTCCGGCCGCTGGAGCGGCCGGTGCTGAGCCGCGAGATCTGCCTCATGACGCGACGGCTGCGATCGCTGACGCCCTCCTCGCACCGCCTGCTCGAGGTGCTGCTGGCAGCGATCGACCAGGGAACGTTGCCCAACGGCGTGACGAAGGCGGCGCCGAAGCGATCGACGGCGGCGCGCGCCCGGCGCCCCGCCGCCCCATCCTGAGGACCGCGGCGCCGCGCGGCTCTATGCGGCGGTGTAGCCGTGCAGGCGATCGCGCGCGAGCGCCTCGGCATCGCGCGAGGCGGCCGAACCCCAGCCACCGCCGCCGGGCGTGCGCAGCACCACCTCGTCGCCAGGCTGCAGCACGTGCGGCAGGCGCGTGTCGACCGGACTGCCGTTGATCAGCACCTCGCCGCGTGCGCCCGGCGCTCCACCGCCCAAGCCCGGCGCGGGCACGCCGATGCGCTCGGTCAGGAACACGATCGACAGCGGCCGCGCATGTCGGCTGACGAAGCAGACCTCCTGGCCCAGGCCACCGCGGAAGCGGCCCTGCCCGCCCGAATCCTCGCGCAGCGTCTTGCGGCGGAACTGCAGGGGGGCATCGCGTTCCGCCACCTCGATCGGCGTCGAGGAGATGTTGCTCGGCCAGGACATCACGGAGGCGCCGTCCTTGGTCGAGGTGGCGCCCATTCCGCCATTGAAGAACAGCACCGTGGCGAACGGCCTGCCATCGTCGCGCGTGCCGCTCAGGTTGGCGATCCACAGCGGAGAACCCACGCCGGCCATGACGCGCGAAGGCAGTACCTGCTGCAGCGCGCCGAAGACCACGCTCGGCACGTAGTGGCCGGTGCACGAGCGGCCGCCCACGGGCGCCGGCGACCTCGGATTAAGGATCGACCCCTCCGGTGCGCGCGTGCGCACCGGCCGGAACAGTCCGTCGTTGTTGGGCAGCTCGGGCAGCAGCAGACACTTCACGGCATAGGCGACCATCGCGCTGGTGTAGGCCAGCACGCAATTCACGGCCTTGGGCTGCTGTGCCGAGCTTCCCGCGAAGTCGCATTCGATCTCGCCGCCACGGATGCGCACGGCGACCGCGAAGCGGAAGCGTTCACCGAAACCATCGGTGGCCATCTCGTAGCGGTGCTCGCCTTCGGGCAGTTGCGCGATCGCATCGCGCATCGCGGCCTCGCTGCGGTCGAACAACGCGGCGGCCAGCGCGTCGATCCCCTCGAGCGCGTACTCCCCGAGGATCTCGTCGATGCGCCGGCCGATCAGTTCGACCGCGCCCACCTGCGACCAGATGTCGCCGACGGTCTGCTCGGGCGTGCGCACGTTGGTTCGGATGAGCGCGAGCAGGGACTCGTCCGGCCGCCCTTCGTCAAGGAGCCGCATCATCGGGATGTGCAGCCCCTCCTCGAACAGCTCGCGCGCGTCGACCGAACGGATCTTGCCGCCAATGTCGGGCACATGGCCGGCCGTGGCCGCGAAGCCGACGAGCGCCGCCCCGTGGAAGAGCGGCTTGACCAGGCAGACGTCGTTGAGGTGACCGGTGCCGATCCAGGGGTTGTTGGTGATGTAGATGTCGCCGGGGCGCATGGCGGCGGCGCCGAAGTGCGCGAGCGCGGCTTTCACGGTGCGCGGCAGGGTGCCGATGAACGAAGGGATGCTGCCGCTGTTCTCGGCCAGCGCTCGCCCCTCGGAGTCGGTGACCACGACCGCGAAGTCGTTCGCTTCGGAAGACAAGGTCGAGAACGAGGTGCGCACGATGAGCTTGGCCGCCTCGTTCGCGACCGAGCGCACGCGCGTCCAGAAGATCTCCAGGAAGACCGGATCGGTGGCGAGGGTCGCGGCCGAGAATGGGGATGCTGCGTTCATGGTTTCATTCCTCCTGGATGGTGATCACGAGATTGCCGCTGTCCAGCAGCACCACTGCACCCTTCGGCCCGACCACCAGCGACGAACTCGGGTCCTCGATCACCATCGGCCCGCGGGCCTCGAAACCCGCCGGCAGCAGGGCACGCTCGTAGATCGGCGTGCCCACATACCCGCCGGCCTCTCGGAAATAAACCGGGCGCTCCCCCTTGGGTCGGGCCGGCCCGCGCACTTCGACCGCCGCGGGCTCGAAGCGACGGGTCGGCGGTGCCTCGGCGGTGACGCGCAGGTTCACGAGCTCGATGGGCACGTCGGGCGGCGTGCGTCCGAACTTCTCTCGGTAGGCGCCTTCGAACACCTCGATCAGCGCGGCCCTCACCCGCTGCGCGCCGGCAGCATCTGCGGGGTCGTACGGCCCGGGCGGTAGCGGTACCGAGAGATTGAAACCTTGTCCCACGTAGCGTCCGTCGGCGTGCCGCGTCACCGATGCCGGTCCGAAGGCGGGCGCCAGGCCGTCCACCGCGGATCGGGCCTGCGATTCCAGTGCCTGGAACGCCGCCTCGAAAGCCTGCAACGGATCGGTCGCGGGCCGGATGCTGACCGTGCGCGAGCGGTCGGCGCGCGCCGGTGCGACCAGCAAGCCATAGGCCGATGCCACCCCTGCCGCCGGGGGGCACAGGATGGTCCTGACGCCGATCTTTTGGGCCACGTAGTAGGAATGCACCGGCCCGCCGCCACCGGTGCACAGCAGCACGAAGTCGCGTGGATCGCGCCCGCGCTCGGCCACATGCACGCGTGCGGCGCCGGCCATGTTCTCGGCCACGATGTCGTGCACGCCCCATGCCGCGGCGGTCGCGTCGCGCTCGAGCTGTTGTCCGAGGCGCTGCAGCGCCGCACCGGCAAGGCGCGCGTCGATGGCAACCGTGCCACCCGCGAAATAGTCCGGGTTCAGGTAGCCCAGCACCAGGTTGGCATCGGTGACGGTCGGGCTCTCGCCGCCGCGGACGTAGCAGGCGGGCCCGGGCTCCGATCCCGCGCTGTGCGGCCCCACCTTGAGCAACCCCATCGCGTCGTGGTGGGCGATGCTGCCGCCGCCCGCCCCGATCTCGATCAGGTCGACGGTGGTGATGCGGACCGGCAGCCCGCTGCCTTCAGCGAAGCGTTTCTGCCGCGCCGCCTCGAAGCCGAAGGAAATGGCCGGGCGACCGTTCTCGACCAGGCACAGCTTGGCGGTGGTCCCTCCCATGTCGAAGGCGAGCAGATCGGACTGCTCGTCGCGCAAGCTGTAGTGCGCCGCGGAGATCGCCCCGGCCGCCGGGCCGGACTCGAGCAGTTCGATGGGACTGCGCCGGGCTTCGTCGATGTGGGACAGGCCGCCGCTGGACAGCATCATCAGGACGCCGCTGCGCAATCCCATGCCCTCGAGGCGGCGCACCAGGTCGTCGAGATAGCCGCTGGCCAGAGGTCGCACATAGGCATTCGCCACCGTGGTCGACATCCGCTCGAACTCGCGGATCACCGGTGCCACATCGCAAGACAGCGTGAGCTCGAGCGCCGGGAACTCCCGTGCCAGCAACTGCGCCACCTGGCGTTCGTGGGCATCGTTGGCGTAGGCATGCAGCAGGCACACCGCCAGCGATCGCACGCCCTGCCCGACCAACCCCTCGACCGCCCGCCTCACCTGTGCGAGATCCGGCGCCTCGAGTTCGACGCCGTCCGCGCCCAGCCGCCCGCCGACCTCGGCGCGCAGATGGCGCGGAACCAGCGGCGCCGCGGACTCGATGCGCAGGTCGTAGAGGTCGTACTTGCGTTCGTTGCCGATCTCCACCACGTCCCCGAAGCCCCGCGTGACCAGCAGGCCCGTGCAGGCACCACGCCGCTCGATCAGCGCGTTGGTGAAAAGCGTGGTGGCGTGCACGACCCGCTCGACCTGGCGCGGATCGATGTCGAGGCGCTCGATGAGTTGGCTCGCTCCGTCGACCACGGCCGCCGCCGGCTCATCGTGCGTGGTCAGTACCTTGAGGCTGTGCAGCCTGCCAGTCGAATAGTCGAGTGCAACGACGTCGGTGAAGGTCCCGCCGATGTCGATGCCGATGGCCCAATGCGTCAATGCCGATCTCCGAAGTTCTTGAAGTCCGGCGGATGTTAGGAATGCGAACTCATCTTTTCCAATGGAAAATGAAGATCGATTATTCGTTTTCATCGATAAACGAATCGGCAGCGCCGCCATCACGAGACGAGATGAGGTCATGTGCCGGACCGCCTGGGCATGCGCGCGCGCCCTGCCTAGAGTGGCGGCGAATCCCATCGCCACACTCCCCATGCTGAAAACCCACGATCGCTACGACTACGACGCCCTGCCGCAACGCCCCGACTACAGCTGGCCCGGCGGCCGGCGACTCGCGGTCCACCTGAGTCTCAACGTCGAGCATTTCGCGTTCGGCGAAGGGCTGGGCAACGACTACGCGGCACCGCACCCGCAGCCGAACCACCGCAGCTTCGCCTGGCGCGACTACGGCAATCGCGTCGGCATCTGGCGGCTGCTCGAACTCGCGCAGGACTTCGACCTGCCCTATGCGTTGCTGGTCAATACCGAGCTCTACGACTACTGTCCGGAGATGATCGAGGCCTTCAGCGAGCGCGGCGACGAGATCGTCGCGCACGGCAGGACCAATGCCGAGCGCCAGGGTGACATGGACGAGCAGCAGGAGAAGGCGTGCATCGAGGAGGCCGCCGCGGCGATCGCGCGCCACGAAGGCGTGGCGCCGGCGGGTTGGCTGGCCCCCTACATCTCGCAGACCCATCGCTCACTCGAACTGCTCAAGGCCGCGGGCTTTCGCTACATGATGGACTGGCCGCTCGACGATCAGCCGGTCTGGATGCGCACCGCGAACGGGCCGATCCTGTCGATCCCCTACTCCCACGACCTCAACGACTCGCTGGAGTGCGTGGTCCGTCGCACGCCGTCGCAATCGTTCTGCGACAACCTGATCGACCAGTTCGACGAGATGCTCGCCGAGTCCGAGCGGCGCCCGCTGGTGATGCCGATCGTGCTGCACAGCTTCATCCTCGGCCAGCCCTACCGGCTGCGTCAGTTCCGCCGCGTGGTGCAGCACATCCTCGCGCACCGCGACCGCATCTGGTTGACACGCCCGGGCGAGATCTGCACGCACATCGAAAGCCTGCCGGCGGGCATCGTTCCGGGCAGCCGATGAACGCGGCCGCGCTGGGCGCCGCCGAGGCCGCCGCGATGATAGCCAGGGGCGAACTCAGCTCGGAAGCGCTGGTGCGCGCCTGCGCGGCGCGCATTGCACAGAGGGAACCTGCCGTGCGGGCCTGGGCCGCGCTCGATCTGGACGCCGCGCTGGCGCAGGCACGCGCCTGCGACCGCTGGACCGGGCAGCGCGGCCCCTTGCACGGCGTGCCGATCGGTGTGAAGGACGTGATCGACACCGCCGACCTGCCCACCGCCTACGGCTCGCCGATCTACGCCGGCCACCGCCCTCCATGGGACGCGGCCTGCGTGGCGCTCGCGCGCAACGCGGGCGCGATCGTCGTCGGCAAGACGGCCACCGCGGAATTCGCGAGCATCTCTCCCTGCGAAACCCGCAACCCGCTGGCGCTCGACCACACACCGGGAGGCTCCTCGAGCGGCTCGGCGGCCGCCGTCGCCGACTTCATGGTCCCGCTGGCGATCGGCACGCAGACCGGCGGCTCGACCATCCGGCCCGCGGCCTTCTGCGGCGTGGTCGGCTACAAGCCGAGCTTCAACCGGATCAACCGTGCGGGACTCAAGTTCTCGGCGGAGAGCCTCGACACCATCGGGCTGTTCGGTCGCAGCGTGGAAGACGTGGCATTGCTGGCCAGCGCCTTGAGCGGCCACCCCCCACTGCGTGCCGCCCGCGCGGAGCGCCCGCCGGTCATCGGCCTGGTTCGGACGTCGCGCTGGACCGCGGCCGATGCGGCGGCGCGCGATGCGCTCGAGCACGCAGCCGGCCGCCTTGCCGATGCGGGCGCATCGCTGAGCGAAGTCGAGCTGTCGCCGGCCTTCGACGCGCTGCATGACGCACACGCGACGATCCTACGCTACGAGGCGGCACGGGCCATGGCCTGGGAAGTTCACATGCATTCCGACCGGCTCAGCGAGGCTTTTGCGCTGCGCATGCGCGAAGGCCTTGCCATCCCGCAAGATCGCTATCTGCATGCGCAGGCGGTCGCTCGACAAGGACGCCAACGCATCGCAAGCAAATCGGCGGGCTGCGACGTGCTGCTGACGCTCAGCGCCCGGGGCGAAGCGCCGCTGGGCCTGGACGACACCGGCGACGCGACTTTCAACCGTGTATGGACGCTTCTCGGGCTGCCTTGCATACATTTACCCACGGAGACAGGCCCGGCAAAGCTGCCACTAGGGGTACAGATCGTTGGGCGAGAAGGAGAAGACCAGAAAACTCTCACACACGCGTTGTGGATTCAGTCTGTTGCGCCCGTCCTCCGAGCCAAAACGAGGTGGATTCAAAAAGTCGTCGCAACACCGATTTAAGCAGCAGATTTTAGGTACTCGTTGAGAGCCTCAGCCAGCGTTTTCCAACTAAGCGTCTTGCGTGGCCTGTTGTTCAACGTCCGGGCTACGGCTTGGATTTTTTGCTCACTCCACTGAGACAGGTCAGTGCCTCCAGTGTGGTGAGTTAGAAGTTCGCAGACAAAATCTCTCGACACTGGCGAGGATGTCTTCGGCGGTCTTCGACCAAACGAAGGACTTCGGCTTGGCATTGTTGATGTCCAGGTACTCGCGGATGGTCTGCTCGAGTTGTCGCGTGGAACCCGGCAACCACGGCATCGGACATGCTTTCGGGCACAGGAGGGCTTTCGAGTGCCGCAGAGATGCCGACGGGCTTGTTCATCGCTCGAGGTTACAACCGAGGAGGCTTCCGGCACGCCACGCCGAGATCTGCTCCACCGCAATCGACCCGCCTCCCTACTTCTCCTGCGGCCTGGTCTCAAGACAACGATCGTGAGCCTGGGCGGGTCGATTCAAGACAAAAAAAAGAGAACCTCAGTCCCCTTTTTGCACAACGGTCATTCATCCACCGCTGTTGAGTTCCATGCAATCCTGACCCGGCATTTCCATCCAATATCGACCCACCCTCTTTGCGAGCCTGGCGGCTCACGGTGGGGAGAAGTTCTTGGTTTTCTCCTTCTTTCTGGGTTGGTCTGCCTTAACGGGTTGAGCCGAGCTGTGCTTGAAGCGGAAGCTGTCGTTGCCGGTCTCCAGGATGTGGCAATGATGCGTGAGCCGGTCCAGCAGCGCCGTCGTCATCTTCGCATCGCCGAACACGCTGGCCCACTCGCACGGATACCGCGGAAGTTTTCGATTTTTAGATTGGCTACTCTCATATCGTGCTCAACGATTTGCAACTGGCGCACATAGCCGTCTCGCCCCTTCGCTTCCTCACGCCGCCCAACGTCTCACGGAAGCAGGCTTCTCAGCGGAAAGAGTACTGGGCATAGGGCGAAAGGTCCGGGAAGTCGAACGCGTCTTCGACACTTTCTCGCATGGCGCTCACTACCCGCAACGACATAGCCTTTGGTGCTTCTGGCACGAGCGCGAGCACTTCCGCCTTGCTGCGCCCTTGGGAACGAAGCGCACCTGCAACCAAGGTCGACTTCGCCTGGTCGAGACAGAGGGCGTTGGATGCCTTGACCATCTCGTCCGGGTCCGGCAGCAGCCACCGTTCAAGAGGTTGAGCGTATGACGTAGCCATGACGATGGCGCCGGCTAGAAAGGCGATGGACTTGATGGCTTTCAAGGCTGTGGCATCCAACTAGAAGGAGGAGTGGAAGGTCCGGTTCTGGCCGAGGTCGTGTGCAAACGGCTCTTGACTCGCGAGTATGCCGGCCATGCGGCGCTGTGGTCGTCATCGGCGCCACGGAGTCATCCAGTGGTCCCGTCGCACAGACAGCGGTTTGCCTCGGGGCAGAGTCGCTGCGCAAACTGCGAAGGGCACTTGAAGAGGCTCACGCCCCCACCAGCCTGACCGCCTTCATCGTTCTGGCAATACCCAGGATCGCGATCACCCGCTTCAGGTTGTATGCCAGCACGTGCAGACTCATCTCAGTGTTCACGTGCTCCAGCTTCTTCGTCAGGAAGTGCGTCCAGCCCATCCAGTGCTTGAGTGTTCCGAACACGTGCTCCACGGTGCACCTTCGCAGCGTCATCGCGACGGGCTTGCGATCGAGGCGTTGCTGGACACGCTCGAGGATCTCTTCATGCTCCCATCGGCGGATGCGGCGATAGTCGCCGGTCGTGCACTGCTTTTTCAATGGGCATGAGGGACAGGCACTGGTCCAGTAGAGGCGCGCTTGGAGGCCATTTCTCTCGATCGTGCTGAACCTGTAGATGGCCCGTTCGCCCGCAGGGCACTGATACTCGTCAGCCTTCGCGATGTAGATGAAGTCGCTCTTGTCGAAGCGTCCCTCGGCCTTGGCGCCCGAGGTCATCGGCTTGGGCACGTAGGTCGTGATACCAGCGTCCTCGCAGGCCTTGAGTTCCGTGCCGTTGAAGTAGCCGCGGTCGGCGAGGGCCTGCAGCTTGGTCTTGCCCATCGCCTCGCGCGCGGCCTTGGCCATGTTGCTGAGTTGTGCGCGGTCGTGGCCGGCGTTGATCACCTCGTGGGCCACGATCAGGTGGTGCCTGGCGTCGACCGCCGCCTGCACGTTGTAGCCCACCAGGCCCGAGCCCTTGGCTTGCGAGTTCATCGAACGCGCATCGGGATCGGTGAGCGAGCGTTGCCCATCGGGTTCCTTCTTCAACTCTTCCTTAGTGCGATCGAGCTGCTTCATCTGCTCGCGCAGCTTCTTGATCTTCTCCTGCATCGCTCGGTCTTGGCTTCGACCTCCGCCGGTTGCGTGCGGTCGGCCGTCTCCAGGGCGTCGAGGTATCGCTGGATGCTCTGCTCGATCTGCCGCTGACGCGCGTCGATCTTGCCCGCGGTGAAGTTGCGATCGCGGCTGTTGACCGCTTTGAACTTGCTGCCGTCGATGGCCACGATGGCATGAGAGAACAACTTGAGGTCGCGGCACAGACCGACGAAGCGGCGGCAAACGTTGCGAATACCGGTTCCGTTATCGTGGCGGAAGTCGGCGATGGTCTTGAAGTCCGGGGCGAGCCGGCCGGTGAGCCACATCAGCTCGACGTTGCGCTGCGCCTCGCGCTCCAGGCGCCGGCTCGATTGGATACGGTTCAGGTAGCCGTAGATGTAGAGCTTCAGCAGGACCGAGGGGTGGTACGAAGGTCGGCCGGTGGCTGCCGGATCGACGCCTTCAAAACCCAGTGCATGCAGATCCAGTTCCTCGACGAAGGCATCGACAACCCGCACCGGGTTGTCTTCGCCTATATAGTCGTCAAGGCACTCTGGCAGCAGAGTGACCTGCTGTCGATCCTCGCCTTCGATGAATCGCTTCATGTGGCTGCCCTTCAGTAGCGTTGCCACAATCTAGGCGAGCACCGTCACCTATTCAACCCGTTTTCACACAGGCTCGGCCGACTGTAGCCGGTCGCGGCCTTGTTCTTCTTGGCCGCCTACTCCGAAGCCGACCGTCGACGCCGTCAGGGGGCTGTTCTAGGCTGCGCGAGGGACCTCGATCGGCTGCATACCGCGCTGAGTGCGGAGAGCGCGCGGCGGCGTAGGTTTGAAGCCTAGTTTTCCGGGCGAACAGATTTAAGTGGTCTGCCCTCTCCTGCGCACGAGCGGACATAACGGAGAGACTCAGCGCGAACTCAGCACTGTGCGCCTCTGGGTGGCGTTTACAAGCGTGGCGAAAGACTTCGTCAACGGGTTGCGCAGTTCGTGACCCAACATGGCCAGGAAGGCCGAAATGCGCCGACCTTCATCCTCAAGCGCTGTGACCCGCCGCCGCTCGATCAGGTCGCGGGTCGCCTTGGCGAACCCGCGGTGCTTGCCTGTGTTATCGAAAAGCGCGCTGATCACGACGCTTGCCCAAAAGCGAGTCCCATCCTTGCGCAGGCGCCGACCTTCATCGTCGAAACGGCCTGTTTCCACAGCCGACTTCAGCTCCATGTCGGGGAATCCGGTGGCAACCACCTCCGGCGGATAGAACACGGAGAAGTGCTTGCAGACCGCTGGGTTTACACCTACAACAAAATCTCTTTCATTATCTCTTTTTTGATACTAGTATCGAAACACGAAACAGCTGATGGTCGGCATCGGGCAACCGATCACCCCATCAGCCCTTCAGAAAGCGCAGGAGCTGCGCCCCGCCAAGGAGACAAAGACGTGGAAGCAAGAGTGATCCCTGCGACCGGCGCCGCACACGGCGCAGCAGAGAAGGACAAAGTGACCGGCTACGGCTGGAAGGCCCTTGCCGGGTCCGCAATCGGCTACGCCATGGACGGCTTCGACCTGCTGATCCTGGGCTTCATGCTCACGGCGATCTCGGCCGACCTGCACCTCACGCCGGGTCAGGCGGGATCCCTGGTCACGTGGACGCTGGTCGGCGCGGTGGCCGGCGGCATCATCTTCGGGTCGCTCAGCGACCATTACGGTCGTATCCGCGTATTGACCTGGACGATCATGCTGTTCGCCGTCTTCACGGGCCTGTGCGCCTTCGCGCAAGGATATTGGGACTTGCTGGCCTACAGAACCATTGCTGGCATCGGCCTGGGCGGTGAGTTCGGCATCGGCATGGCGCTCGCCGCGGAGGCTTGGCCTGCGAAGCACCGCGCCCGCGTCTCCTCCTACGTCGCGCTCGGCTGGCAGACCGGCGTGCTGGGCGCCGCGCTGCTGACGCCGCTGCTCTTGCCGCACATCGGTTGGCGCGGCATGTTTCTGGTGGGTGTCGTTCCGGCTATCGTGGCTTGGGTCATCCGCAACAAGCTGCACGAACCCGAAGTGTTCGTTCGAAAGGCCAAGGCCAAGGGCTCCAAGACAAAGGCCTTCAAGCTGCTCGTCAAGGACGCTCGCACCACCCGCACCAGCTTCGGCATCATGATCCTGTGCGCGGTCCAGAACTTCGGCTACTACGGCATCATGATCTGGATGCCCAGCTTTCTCGCCAGCAAGCTCGGCTTCAGCCTGACCAAGTCAGCCATGTGGACTTCGGTCACCATTCTCGGGATGATGGCCGGCATCTTCGTCTTCGGCCAACTTGCGGACCGCATCGGTCGAAGGCCCAGCTTCCTGCTGTTCCAGGCTGGGGCCGTTGCGATGGTGCTGACCTATGCGCAGCTCTCCGATCCGGTCGCGATGCTTTGGGCTGGCGCCGTCCTCGGAATGTTTGTCAACGGCATGCTCGGCGGCTACGGCGCCTTGATATCGGAAGCTTATCCCACCGAAGCTCGCGCTACAGCGCAGAACGTGCTCTTCAACATCGGCCGGGGAGTCGGTGGTTTCGGACCGGTCGTGATCGGAGCGCTGGCCACCGCCTACTCGTTCCAGACCGCGATCGCCTTGTTGGCGGCGATCTACGTGCTGGACATGATCGCCACGCTGTTCCTGATTCCCGAACTCAAGGACAAGGAGCTGGAGTGACGCCGCACGCTGCTTGCGGCGGCATGTCGGCCGCCGCTCCCACCCTCGCCTCTTCCTGCTCCAAGCCCTCGCAGCCGGGACAAGCCATGAACGCCGCCTCCTGTTTCCAGCGCAATGCCGAAAGCGTCGCCTCGCATCGATGCGACGTCGCCGAGCACCGCTGGGTCAACAATCGCTACAAGTACCTGCGCCTGAGCGCCAAGGCCGACCTCGCCGGCACCACCAAGGCCGGCCAGTTCTACCAGCTCAAGTGCCCTGGCACCAGCGATCTGCAGCCCTTTCTGCTGCGCCCCATGAGCGTCTACGGCGTTGGGCCGGAGGCCGGCACGATCGAGTTTCTCTACAACGTGACCGGCCTCGGCACCCATGCGCTGTCCCGGCTCGAGGTGGGCGACTCCATGGACATCGTCGGTCCTCTCGGGAACACCTTCGTGCTGGAAGCCGGCTGCCAACGCATCCTGGTGGTGGCGCGTGGAGTCGGCCTGGCGACGATGGCGCCCTTGTTGCAGCACGCTGCGCGCGCTGGTATCCAGATCACCGCGATCATGTCGGCGCGGGCGCCGAAGGATCTCATGCAAGACGAGTTCCTGCGCGGCGTAGAGGCCGAGGTGCACTGCGTCTACGACAGCGACGGCACTTCCTCGGTGGAGGCGGTTGACGCGCTGGTGCGCCGCCTGCTCGACACCGAGCACCATGACGTCGTCTACACCTGCGGCTCCCACCGCCTCCTCATGCTGCTGCAGCGCTTGCTCGAGGACTATCCAGGCACCCGCGGCGAAGTTGCCATGGAGCAGCGCATGGCCTGCGGAATGGGCGTGTGCCTGTCCTGTGTGCGCCTGTTCCACTCTGGCGGCGACAAGCAATTCCTTCGGGTCTGCCGCGAGGGCCCGGTGTTCCCCATCCGCGACGTCGTCGGGGAGGTGGAATTTGGCTGACCTCAACGTCAAGATCGGCGAACTGAGTCTTCGCAACCCGGTGATGCCCGCCTCGGGCTGCTTCGCTATCGAATACAGCGAGGCGCTGGACCTTCGCAACCTGGGTGCGCTCGTGATCAAGAGCGTGTCGCCTAAGCGCCGCGCCGGCAATCCGACACCACGCGTGAGCGAGACCTGCAGCGGCATGCTCAACTCGATCGGCATCCCAAGCAAGGGGCTGCAGTACTACCGGCAATCCGTGCTGCCGCCCTATACGCAGTTCGACACTCCGGTGGTGGTCTCCATTTCTGCCGACACTGTCGACGAATTCGCTGAAGCCATTGCCGAGATGTCGCTGCCGGAGGTGGCAGTGATCGAGGCCAACATCTCGTGCCCCAACCTCGAGGCAGACGGCATGGCCTTCGCGATGACCCCCGAGACCACCTACAAAGTCGTGAGCGCAATGCGCCGCCGAACAGATCATCCGCTCTGGGCCAAGCTCACGCCCAACGCCTCGCACATTGCAGTTGTCGCCAAGGCCGCCGAAGAGGCTGGAGCAGACGCACTGGTGATGGGCAACACGGTGCTGGGCATGTCGATCGACGTGCGCACGCGCAAGCCCAAGCTCGGCAACGTGATGGGAGGCTTGTCTGGACCCGCCATCAAGCCGATTGCGGTGCGCATGGTGCATCAGTGCTACCGCAGCGTCCGGATCCCGATCATCGGCTGCGGCGGCATCTCCACTGCGGAGGATGCCGTCGAGTTCATGCTCGCCGGCGCGAGCGCCGTTCAAGTCGGCACCGCTTCCTTCCTGGATCCCGGCGCGATGCAAAAGATCATCGATGGGCTGGACACATACTGTCGTGAGATGGACGTGGAGAGCATCCGCGACCTCACGGGCCAGGTCAAGCTGGACAGGCAGCTGTCCGACCGCTGGCTCCGTTTCGCGCAGCAGTCGGGTTGATCATGAGCTTACTGGCACTCAGGCCCGCGGCCGAGAAGCTCTTCCGCGATGTGCGCGAACTGTCCTTCGACGGCATCGGCGTGACGCGCGAGAGCTATGGCCGCGGCGAGTCGGCTGCAGCCGACTACCTGCGGGGATTCGCACTGAGCGAGGGACTTTCCGTCGAGGCCGATCGCGCTGCCAACCTGGTCTTCCGCCTTCCGGACCTGCCGGCGGACGCGCCTGCCGTGTGGATGGGCTCGCACCTCGATTCGGTGCCGCAGGGCGGCAATTTCGACGGGTTGGCCGGCATCGTCGCGGGCCTCCTCTGTCTGGTCGAGCAAAGGCACAACGGCCGCGCCGGCAAGCTGCCGCTGGAGGTCATTGCCTTCCGTGGTGAAGAGAGCGCCTGGTTTGGCAAGGCCTACATGGGCTCGGGTGCCCTGCTCGGCAAGGTGAGCCAGGCAGACCTCGAGCTCAAGCGGCGCGCCACCGACGAGACCTTGGCCGACTGCATGCAGAAGTGCGGCGCTGATGTGGACGCGATCGGCGCCCAGCAAGGGCTGCTCGACAAGTCGCGCGTCAAGGCGTACCTGGAGCTGCATATCGAGCAGGGGCCGGTCATGATCGCGCGGAAGCTGCCGTTGGCTGTCGTCTCGGGCATTCGCGGCAACGTGCGCCACAACCGCATCGTCTGCCGCGGCGACGCGCAGCACTCCGGCGTCGTGCCGCGCTGGCTGCGCCATGACGCGATGTTTGCCGTCGCCGACCTCATCATGCGGCTCGACGAGCACTGGCGCGTGTTGCTTGAGCGTGGCAGCGACCTGGTCGTGACCACGGGCATCGTCTCCACCGATGCCGCAGAGCATTCGATCTCGCGCATTCCGGGGCAGGTCAACTTCAGCCTCGAAGCGCGCAGCAAGAGTACCGACACACTGGACGCTTTCTACCAGCTGATGCGTGCCGAATGCACGGCCATCAGCCGCGAGCGGGGCGTGAGCTTCGAGTTCGATCGACGCCTGCTCAGCGCGCCGGCGACGATGGACGAGAACGTCTGCAACCTGCTGTCGAAGGCCTGCAGTGCGCAAGGCACGCCATTCGAAGTGATCCCTAGCGGAGCCGGCCACGATGCGTCCCTGTTCGCCAATGCCGGCATTCCGAGCGGCATGCTCTTCGTGCGCAATCAGAACGGCTCCCACAACCCGCACGAGGCAATGGACATGGACGACTTCATGCTCGGCGTACAGGCGATGGGCCATGCCGTCGATCAGCTGTCATGAGGCTGCCATCGTGACTCAGACCTTGAGCCTGCGCCGGCCTGACGACTGGCACGTGCACTTGCGCGACGGGGAGACCATGAATGCCGTGCTCCGCTACACGACACGGCAGTTCGCCCGTGCCATCGTGATGCCCAACCTGAAGCCGCCCGTCACCACTGCCGCGCTGGCGCGCGCCTACCGCGAACGCATCATCGCGGCGCTGGAACCGGACGCGCAGTTCACGCCCCTGATGACCGCCTACCTCTGCGACAAGACCCCAGCCGACGAACTGCGCAGGGGGTTCGAAGAAGGCGTCTTCACTGCGGTCAAGTTGTACCCGGCCGGCGCGACCACGCACTCCGAGTTCGGCGTGACATCAACGGCCAAGGTCGGCAAGGCGCTCGAGGCCATGCAGGCGATCGGGATGCCCTTGCTGATCCACGGCGAAAGCACGGACCCGACAGTGGACGTCTTCGACCGCGAGGCGGTGTTCATCGAGACCGTGCTGCAACCCTTGCTGATGGAGTTCCCGGCTCTCAAGGTCGTGATGGAGCACATCACCACAGAGGAGGCTGCCGACTTCGTCTCGGCCGACACCAGCGGCCGGCTCGCTGCCACGGTGACTCCGCAGCACCTCATCTTCAGTCGCAATGCCCTGTTCACGGGAGGCATCCGGCCGCACCACTACTGCCTGCCCGTACTCAAGCGCGAGCGGCACCGGCTGGCACTGCGTCGCGCCGCAACTTCGGGAGACCCGCGCTTTTTTCTCGGTACCGATTCCGCGCCTCACCAGCGCGTGCTCAAAGAGTCGAGCTGCGGCTGCGCGGGGATCTTCAATGCACCTGGCGCTTTGCAGAGCTACCTGATGGTGTTTGACGAAGAGGGCGCTCTCGATCGCTTCGAGGCCTTCGCCAGCGTGAACGGCGCGCGCTTCTATGGTCTTCGACTCAACGAGGGCAGGATCACGCTGCAGCGGCACCCTTCAGAAGTGCCCGAGGACATCTTTCTACCAGGCGGCGGCGCGATTCATCCCTTTCTGGGTGGGACCTTCCTTCCCTGGACGCTCGTCGAGCAGGGTGCCGAGAGCTCCTGAGGCGCTTGTCCATCAACGAAACGCTCGACACAAGGCGTCAAGGTTCCCGATGCAGCATGCCCAGACTTCATCCATGGTATCTTTTTCGATCCAGCCATTGGAAAACGAGATGGACGCTGCCAATCAGACCTTCAAGTCGTCGATCGACTATTCGGCGCTGGGCGATCGCCTCCGCGCCTACCGGATCGGCGCCTCGCTGCTGGCGGAGGATGTGGCCGAGCAACTCGGCGTCTCTCGCGCGGTCGTGTATCGACTCGAAAAGGGCGAGATCGTCAAGATCGAAACCCTGGAGCGCCTGGCCCACCTGCTTGACACATCGGTGGCGTCGTTGCTGGGCGTCGAGGTCGAGTACTACTCGACGGCGCTGGGGTTGTTCGAACGCATGCGCCAATTGGAAGAGTCGTCGGACCGCATCCTCGCGCACTTCGAGCCGATCTCGCTGTTGCTGACCTCCGACGACTACCTGCCCCATCTTCGCTCCATGCTGCTCGAAGCCTCGCCGCGAGGACCCGGTAAAGGCCC
Source organism: Variovorax sp. RA8 (assembly GCF_901827175.1). Classification (NCBI taxonomy): domain Bacteria; kingdom Pseudomonadati; phylum Pseudomonadota; class Betaproteobacteria; order Burkholderiales; family Comamonadaceae; genus Variovorax; species Variovorax sp. RA8. The sequence goes on from NZ_LR594663.1 coordinate 292,303, forward strand.
CAAGGCGGCGGACATCGACAAGATGCTGCAGATCATGGCCGAGCGCAGAGCCTTCTTCGAGAAACGGCGCCCCCAGATCGTGAGCTTGATCGGCCTGCGCGAGCTCGAGCGCTTTGTGCACACCGGATTGGTCGGCCGGGTGGATTTGCCGGAAGAGGTCCGTGTCGAGCGCGTCCAGGCGGCGCGGCGCGAGGTGGACCGCATCGCGGACCTCATGGAAAGCGAACCGTTCCACGTGCAGATCGGCCTGATCGACGACGCCATGCCGGCATCCACCTTTCAGGTTTTCTCTGGCCCGAAGCACAACGTCCTGGCGGTCAGCCCGTTTCGTCTCGGCGAGCTTCCCAACGTGCGCAATGGCATTGCCACTGTCACCGCGTCGCCCGAGGCCGTCCGCATGCACGAAGAGATGATTGGCAGGCTCTGGAAGGCCGCCTACAAGGGCAAGACGGGTGCGCAGCACCTGCGCAAGCTGCTCGAACGCATTCACTAGGCTGACTGGAGACAACTTGGAATCCTTCCACGCCTCGGCGCCCGCGGCTCACGCAGTGGCGCGACACCTGATCGATTGCGGCTGTGTCGCCGTCCGCACCGACGAGCCGTTTCGCTTGCCTTCGGGCTGGGCCAGTCCTGTCTACATGGATGCACGGCGTCTCATCTCGTTCCCGCGGGAGCGCCGTGACGTGGTCGCGCATGGCATCGGATTGCTCGAGCGACAGGGCTGCCTGGAGGGGCTCGCATCCGTTGCCGCAGGCGAGGCGAGCGGCATCGCACTGGGCGCCTGGATCGCGCAAGCGCTCGACGTGCCGCTTCAATACGTTCGCAAGCGCCCGGTTGGGCAAAGCCAGATAGAAGGCGAGATTCGCCCGGGCGACAAGGTGCTGCTCGTCGACGACATGATGGCAGCAGGTCATTCCAAGGCACGGTTCGGCAAAGCGTTGACGGCGGTAGGTGCGAAAGTCGAGGACGTGTTCGTGGTGTTCGACTACGGCACATTCCCCACCGCAGAGTTGCTTTCGCCGTTGGGTTTGACGGTGCACGCATTGGCCACATGGCACGACGTACTCGCGGTCGCGTGCGAGCGCGGCGACTTCTCGGACCGTGCGCTCAAAGAGCTGCAGGATTTTCTGCACGAACCGCCTGCATGGTCGCAAGCGCACGGCGGGCTCGGTGCTGCTGCACCAGTCTTCTCGACAACGTAGGAAAGGGAACTCATGGATTTCAAGGACATCGCGCAGCGCTTCGAGCGCGCGGAATCGGGGACCGACGCGTTCAAGGCGTTCTACAAAGAGGCCTTTCAGCTCATGAAGACCGATCCGGAGAACGCCAGCTTGTATTTCGTCGTCGGCATTGCGGCGCAATCGTACGTGCGCACATACGAGGACCAGGGCGTCGCGGCCGAGTTCGCGGACCGCGCCAAGGCCACGCTTGTCGGCTTCAACGCGAAGCTCATTGAAGCTCTGGCTTCGGAGCCGGCGATGAGGCTAAAGCTGCTCAGCGAAGTCGCCACCGACTACGAGTGGCACGTGGCAGACTTCTAAGCACCTAGCACGAGGTCCACTTGGCGCGCCCCTCCCCGGACAGGGCAGCGCTGCATCGCTCAGTCCGGCTTGATGCCGGCGTCCTTGATCGTCCTGGCCCAGCGCAGCGTGTCTCGCTTCACGAGCGCGTCGAGATCTCCCGGCGACAGGTAGTGCAGTTCGATGCCGGCTGAAGTCGCCCGTTCCTTCATCTGCGGCGACTCCAGTGCTGTCTTGATGGCGGCACTCAGCTTCTTCACGTTGCCGGCATCCATTGCCGATGGCCCGAAGATCCCGACCCAGGCATCGAGGTCGAGGTCTTTCAGGCCAGCCTCGGTCGTGGTGGGTACATTGGGAAGCGACGGATGGCGCTGCGGGCCCGTGATGGCGAGTGCCCTCAACTTGCCAGACTGGATGAATGACACCACCGATGGCGGCGTCGCAACGAAGATCTGTACCCGGCCCGCCAGCAAGTCCTGCACCACCTGCCCGGACCCGCGGTAGGGAATGTGCACGATGCTGGTCTGGGTGAGACTCTTCAGCATCTCGGTCGCAATGTGGGAGGTGGAGCCATTGCCTTGGGACGCGTAGCTCAGTTTTCCCGGGTTGGCGCGAAGATGCAGGATGAGTTCCTGCAGGGAGTTCGCGGGAACGCTCGGATGCACGACAACGACATGCGGGCCGAGCTCACCAGCGCGATGGGCGTGTAATCGTTTTGCGACCACGGCAAGCTCGCGAAGAGACTTGGGTTCCCGACGTGGAACGCCGACAGAGATCCGAGCAGCGTGTAGCCATCGGCCTTCGATCGTGCAACGTACTGATAGGCGACATTGCCGCTGCCGCCTGCTCGGTTGTCGACCAGGACCGCCTGGCCCAACGCCGGCGCGATCGCGTCCGCCAGTAGCCGAACGGATGTGTCGACGATTCCCCCTGGCGGGTTTGGAACGACGATCGAGATGGCCTTGCCGGGATAGCCCTGTGCATTGGCGGCGTGCGCAAGACAAGCCGAAAGACAAAGAGCCGCGATCCTTCGGAGTAGATCGAGTGACTTCATCGTGGAATATCCAGGTGGGGTTGGAAGGATCAGAGATTGAGGACAAGGCGCGGAGAACAGCTGCGGGAGACGCATGGAAGGATGCGATTGCCTGCCGCGCGTTCGTCCGCGGTGAGGAAGGAATCGCGGTGTTCCGGCCGACCTTCGAGCACCTCCGTCATGCAGGTTCCGCAATGGCCCTCCTCGCACGAGGTTTCGATATGCACGCCATTGGCGCGCAGCGCCTGCACGATGCTCTCGGTGGGCTGCACGTGAAAAGTAACGCCGGAAGCGGCGGCGCAGACTTCGAACGCCGTTTCGCCAGCGGCCGCCGGCGCTTCAATGCGTGCCGCGTCCGCTCCGAAGTACTCGAATCGAACATTGGCGATGGGCCAGTCCGCGGTCGACTGTCGCACGAGTTCCATGAATGGGCGTGGCCCGCAGAGATACAGATATGTCTGCGGAGCGGGCGCACGCGCGATGGACGCGATGATGTCCCCAAGCTCATCCGGCGCGTGCCCCAGGTGATACCGGACCGATGGAGCGAGAGAGCTGGTCTGCAGGCGATCCCGGAACGCCACGTGCTCGGTCGATTGCGCGAAGTAGTGCAGCTCGACATCCTTGCCGGTCCGGATCAGCTGCATCGCCATGCACAGCAGCGGCGTGATGCCGATCCCGCCCGCCAGAAGAATGAAGCGCTGACCTTCCGGTGCGATCGGGAAATGATTCCTCGGCGAACCGATCGAGAGCACATCGCCCTCTTGGAGGTCGGCGTGCATGAACAGCGACCCGCCCCGGGACTTCGGATCGCGCTTCACGCCGATGAGGTAGTGGTTCTCCTCGTAAGGCGTGCACAGAGAGTACTGCCGCACCTCGCCACCCCCGACGTCGACATCGATGTGTGCGCCGGGTTCGTACTGCGGTAGCGTCTGCGGCTCCAGGGGCACCAGTTCGAAGGAGGCGATGTCGATGGCTTCGGCGCTCTTGCGCCGTACTCTGACTTGGATGAGGGGTGATTGCATGAGGTTTGTTCGGCTGGATTGGATTTAGGCTGTGGGCGGATCGGGCGCGATTTCGCAGATGTAGGACCGGTGCGGCGCCGATCCGCTGATGGGATCGAGATCCCCATCGTCGATGAGCAGGTTGAAGTTCGAGCCGTGGGCGGAAAGCGGCGCGTGTCCCGGGAGGTTCAACGGATCGTTGGCTTCCCACCACCCGTACTGCGCGCAGACCACGCGCGGGTCCAGGCCCGGGTCGAGCGTCGCATTGAAACGAACCGAGCCCGTGGGTGTGCTGACCCGCACCCACGTGCCCGCCTTGATGCCGCGCGCGAGTGCAGCCGACGGATGCAGGGCGACCAGCGGCTCGGGCGCCTTGCTGCGAAGCGAGGCGATCTGCCGGTGCTGGCTGTGGCAGTACTGAGGCAGCTTGGCGGAGGTCAGCACCAGCGGATAGCGCGCTGCGGCTTCCTGCTGCCGCAATCGCGGCAACGGCGCCACGTAGACCGGGAGCGGGTCGTAGTGGTGCCGGTGAAGGTGCTCCGAGTAGATCTCGATCTTCCCTGTGTCGGTCGCGAACCTGAACCCCGGCGCACAGTGCTTCTGGTACTGCATCTCCAGCGGATAGCGGACGCCGCCCGGGTTCTGTCTCAGGTCTTCGAGACTGATCCCCAGCGGCTGCAGGATGTAGCGCATGCCATCGTCGATGCTGCCGTTCCAGAACATGTCGGCGAGTCCCAGCCGCTTGGCGAGTTCGAAGACGACCCAGGCATCGGATCGGCTCTCGCCGGCCGCCTGCACCATCTGCGGTCGCAACTGGACGAGTTCTTCAGCCGCCTGAGTCACCTCGAATCCCACCCGCAGCGCCTCGCGTTCCCAAGGCGTGCTGATGGGGAGCACCACATCGGCGTACCGCGCCGTGGGGGTCAGGGTCACGTCGGCGTGCGCGAAGAATTCGAGCTTCTGCAGGGCCTGCTCGCCTCGAAGGGGGTTCGCGTGCGCCAGCACCAGGTTGGCGCCGAAGCCGACGACGCCGCGGATCGCGTAGGGCTCTTCGCCGAGGATGGCGCGATACAGCGCGTCGCTCCCGATGCAGCCCTGCGCGGCCGGCCCGATCGGCAGGTCGCCGATGCCGACGCACTTCTTCAGTTGTTCCTTCGACAGCAGTTCCTTGCCCGAGGCCTTTCTGGCGGGCGGGTGCGCGAAGTCGACGTTTCCGCCCGGGGCGTCGAAGCTACCCGTCAACGCGTAGAGGAGCGCGATGGCCCGGTCGGTCTGCGTCGCATTCGTGTGCTGACCGACCCCCGACCAGGCGTAGTAGCTCACCGGTCGATTCGAGAACAGCAACTGCGCCGTCTCGCGCACCTGCTGAGCGGGCACCCAGCACAGCGCTTCGGCGCGCTCGGGGGGATATTCGCTGCACAGCTCGGCGTACGTCTGGAAGGCCGGCTTGCAATTCACCGTTCCGGTCAGCGTCCTGATGGCTCGTGCGCCGAACAGGGCGAGGGCCCCGCTGTGCTCGTCGTAGGCACCAGTGCCTGGGTCATACACGACGAGCGCGCCCGTGTCCTCATCGATCGCGACCAATCGCTCCGATTCGACGCTCGCGAGATCGCGCCCGTGTCTTCCCGCACCAGCAGCGGCCCGTTGGAAAAGTCGCGAATGAAGGCGTGGTCGTACCAGCCATTGCGGATCATTTCGCCGGCGATCGACAGCGCCAGTGCGCCGTCCGAACCAGGCCGCACGCGCAACCACTGATGCGCCCGCATGGCGAACCCTGCTTTGCGCGGGTCGACGACGACGATCTTCGCGCCGCGTGCGAAGGCCTCGGTGACGCCCGTCGCGTGATCCAGCCAGGTGGCCGAGGGGTTGTGGCCCCACAGCACGATGCACTGCGTGTTCGAAAAATCCGGTGAGGCGATGCCTCTGCCGAACGTGAACGCGTGGGCCACATCCTTGTGCCAATTGCAGATCTCGGTGCCACGACAGAGGTTCGGGCTGCCGAAGGCATTGACCAGTCTTTCGATCCAGGTGACGCCATCCGACAGGGGTGATCCACTGGGCGAGGTGATCGCGAAGGACACCGCCTCCGCTCCGTGCTTGTCGCGGATGCGCCCGATCGAGGTGGAGATCAGGTCCAGCGCTTCTTCCCACGACGCCTGCCGCCAGGCCGGATCGGGCGCGTCCTTGGGCGCAGTCCGGATGAGCGGGTGGAGCAGTCGCTGCGGATTCGCCACCATCTCCGGCGCCGCCCGGCCCTTGACGCACAGGGCCTTGCCCGTCGGGTGATTGGGGTTCGGCTCATGGGCGGTCAGGATGCCGTCTTCGACAACGCTGATCGATCCGCATCTGGAGCGGCAGAGAGCGCAAAACCCGGGGATCTTTTCGACCATAGTAGTAGCTGTCGATGTTCGCGGCAGATCTGCCGCCGAACCTAATAATATATAATCTGTGTGCAGTATATATAATCCTCGCAAAGGCGCAAGATGAATGAAGCCAGCGCGCAAGCGGGCGCCAAATCGGTCTATGAAGTTCTGCGGTCGGAGATCGCCGTGGCCGCGCTGGGACCCGGGGTCGCACTGAAGCAGGACCACTTGGCGGCCCGCTTCGGTGTCAGTCACGTGCCGATTCGCGAGGCGCTCTCCCGCCTCGTGGCCGAAGGACTCGCCATCTCCCGCCCGAACAAGGGGACTTCGGTGTCATCGCTGAGCGCGGCTGCAGCCGCCGAGCTCGTGGAACTCCGCTGGCTTCTCGAGGGCCGCCTCATCGAACTTGCGGTGCCCAATCTGTCGCGCGCGGACATCGGCCGCGCATCGGAGTTGCTGGACCAGTTGGAGCAGGCCGCCGGTATCGAGGACATCGTCCGGCTCAACCACGCCTTTCATACCGCGCTGTATGCCAAAGCGGATCGGCCCGTCCTGCTGCAAACGGTGGAATCAGCCCGGCTCAACCTGGGCCGATACCTGTACCTGCCGTGGCGATCGAAAGGCAACGTGGATCGCTCGGAAGCCGAGCACCGAAAGCTGCTGAAGCTGTGTCTGGCGGGTGATGCCGCGCGAGCCAAAGCGCTGGTGATCGAACACGTCGTCGGCACCGGCCATCGGATCGTGGACACCATCAACGAAGAGCTTGCGCGAAGCGCGGACAACTAGGCGAGGGCCGATGGCAATCGTGGGCGTTATGGGCTCGGGGGTTGACGAATGGGCGGCGCTGGCGACGCCCGTGGGCGTTCTGATCGCCAACAGCCATCACGATCTGCTGACGGGTGCAGGCCGGGGCGTCATGACCTCCGTGGCACGTGCCTTCTGCAGCGTGCCCGGAAGGTGGGGCCGGTCGATCGGCATCGTGCCCACGCAGGAGGACGGCGCTGGTGGGTTTGTTGCCCTGCAGGGCTACCCCAATCCCTTCGTGGATCTGCCGATCCTGACGCCGTTGCCGCGCAAAGATCCACGCTCGCCGCCAGGAACGCTCACACGCAATCACGTCAACGTCCTGAGCAGCGATGTCTTGATCGCCTTGCCGGGCCGCGCCGGTACGTGGGATGAGATTGCACTGTGCCTTCGCTTTCGCAAGCCCCTAGTGTGTTTCGGCGAGGCCGCGGCGTTCGCTGTCGACACGCCGGGCCTCGTGACGACGACCTCGCTGGAAGATGTTGCGGCGTTCCTGAGCGCTCACCTTGCGCCCCGAGCCCCACCTATCGAGCCGCTCCATCCGCATGGATGAGCTCGCGCATCAGCGCAGCGATGAATGCCGCGAGCGCCTGCGCCCCATCCGGCCCCACGCCAGGCGGACTCCCGAAGCTGACCCTCGCGACCAGATCGCGGTAGCGTGGCAGCATCACCTGCAACGTTGCAGCGATGCGCTCCTTGTTGCGTGCCCTTCGGTACAACCGCGTGAGCGGATGCCGCTGTGCATCCGCCGAAATGACGTTGCTCACCAGCGCGGGCACGAACCGCGTTTCAGGCACCAGGCCGACTGTAGCCGGTCGCGGTCTTCGGGGGGGGCCTCGAAGCGGGCGTTAGCTGGTCAGCTCCGAAGCCCGCGCTCGTGCAAAACTGGACGGACGTGACGTAGTTCCGCTTCTCTGATCGGGCCCGTTTGTCAACAGCGGGCTGTCTTTGTGTTGTGGGCATTGTGCTGGAATCGT